>JBKDKG010000039.1:0-6050 GCA_046345095.1 Flavobacteriia bacterium
CACTACCAATAGTGCAACGGGTAAATTCATCATCACTTTGGCTTCTGGTAAAAATTATGGAATTGCAGTTAAAGCTGATAAATATCTTTTCCATTCCGAAAACTTTGACATTCCGAATGGCGCTTCTGACAACCTTGTGAATAAAATCATCGAACTAAAAAACATTGCTATTGGCAGCAAAGTTGCTCTGAGAAATATCTTTTTCGACCTCGGAAAATCAGTCTTACGTCCAGAATCAAATGCAGAACTGGATCGTTTAGTCAAATTAATGAAAGATGTTCCAGGTTTGAAAATTGAAATCTCAGGACATACGGACAATACTGGCTCAGCAACAATCAACGAAAGTTTATCGCAAAGTCGAGCAGATGCAGTTGTTCAATACCTGACTAGCAAAGGAATTACAGCTAATCGTTTGACAGCTAAAGGTTACGGTTCCTCAAAACCTGTTGCGACCAATACAACAGATGATGGTCGACAACAAAATCGAAGAACAGAGTTCGAAATCAAGGGAAATTAGTGACAAATGAGGCGGATTTATTCCGCCTTTTGTCTTTTCTTGCAGTCCAATAAATTAAAAATATGGACCACTCCCCTATCAAATTGACCTTTTACGGCGGTGCCGGAACAGTTACTGGATCAAAAACACTCATTGAAGCGAACAATAAAAAAATTCTAATTGACTGCGGACTTTTTCAAGGATTAAAAGAATTCCGATCCAAAAACTGGGATGAATTCCCGATAGACCCTAGTACAATTGATGAAGTATTGCTTACACATGCCCACTTAGATCATTGCGGCTATCTTCCACTTCTCGTGAAAAAAGGATTCAAAGGCAGTATTCATTGCACCGTTCCTACTCAGAGACTTGCTGAAATAATTTTACTAGATAGTGCAAAAATTCAAGAAGAAGATGCAGAACGCGCCAATAGCCATGAATACACAAAACACAAACATGCAGATCCGCTGTACAAAATCACTGATGTTTATGAGACCTTAAAACTTTTCAAATGCCATGATTTACTTGAATGGGTAATAATCTCTCCTGAAATAAAATTTCAGTTATTGAACAATGGTCATATCCTAGGTTCAGCATTTATTGACATGCGTGTTGAGGATAGAAAAATAATTTTTTCAGGAGATATTGGCCGAACTAAACCCATGCTTTTATATCCTCCAAAAAAAATCAAGGAGGCAGATTACATTATCCTCGAATCAACTTATGGTGATCGTGTGCACTCCACTGAAGATGTCAAAGATGCACTTCTAAAAGTTATCGAAGAAACATACGAGCGAAAAGGCATCTTGATGATTCCAACTTTTGCAGTAGAAAGAACACAAGAACTTATTTACCTACTTTATTTGCTTCGCGAAGAAGACCGTTTACCCAAAGTAAAAGTCTATTTAGATTCACCAATGGGTACAAATTCAACAAATGTTTATAAAACATACCAAGATTGGCAAAATATTTCGCATTTCGACCTGAATAGAATGTACGAGGACATTATTTTTGTAGCATCTGTTGAACAGTCAAGAGCGGTAGTTGCGGATAAAAAACCAAAAATTGTCTTGGCTGGAAGTGGCATGATGGAAGGAGGGCGAATTTTGCATTACTTGAATAATCATATGGAAAGCGAAAAAAACACGCTATTATTTGTTGGCTATCAAGGTGAAGGTACACGGGGAAGAGCTATTTTAGAGGGTGCAAAAGAAATTAAGTTCTTCGGAGAGTATAGAAAGGTACGTTGTAAAATAGCTGAAATATCCTCCCTGTCAGCACATGGTGATCAAATTGAAATGATAGATTGGTTAAGGAATTTCGATAAAAAACCAACGAAATTATTTCTCAATCATGGGGAACCACATCAAACAGATGCCCTTCGCCAGCGAGTAGAATATGAACTTGGATGGGAAGCGACCATTCCAAAATTAAATAGTGAATACAATTTAGAATAGTTATAAAATGACAAACTTCCGAACCATTCAAACTACTGATATTGATTTCTTTAAATCATTATTAAACAGCAACTGCTACACCGATGAAAGTAATCGGAAGGAATATGGTCATGACGAAACGGAAGATTTACTATTCACACCGGATGTAGTTTTAAAACCAACAACAACTGCCGAAATATCTGCAATTTTAAAATATTGTAACGAAAATAATATTCCAGTCACACCATCCGGTGCCAGAACAGGATTGAGTGGTGGTGCACTACCCATTCATAAAGGAGTTGCGCTTTCTATGGAGAAATTCAATCGCATTTTACAAATCGATGAGAAAAACCACCAAGTTATAACGGAGCCTGGAGTAATTACACAAGTTCTTCAGGATACAGTGCGAGAAAAAGGCTTGTTTTACCCTCCTGATCCAGCAAGTAAAGGAAGCTGCTTTATCGGTGGTAAGGTTTCAGAAAATTCAGGCGGACCAAAAGCTGTAAAGTATGGTGTTACAAAAGATTATGTACTTAACCTTGAAGTCATACTTCCAAATGGAGAAATAATTTGGACAGGTGCAAATGTTTTAAAAAATGCTACGGGTTACAACCTAACACAATTATTAGTAGGTTCTGAAGGAACACTTGCCGTGATTACAAAAATTGTTCTGCGACTCATCCCTCATCCAACGCAAGATCTTTTAATGCTTGTACCTTTTTTTAGTGCAGAAAAGGCATGCGAAGCCGTTGCAGCAATTTTTCGTGCTGGAATTACTCCAAGTGGACTTGAATTTATGGAGCGTGATGCATTGACCTGGACACAGGCATTTGCAAATGATTATTCAATTCATGTCGCAGAAAACCATCAAGCCCATCTTCTTATTGAAGTGGATGGATTTGATTCTGATCAATTAATGGTGGAATGCGAAAAGATCATGGATGTGTTAAGTCAATTTGAAACAGATGAAATATTGTTTGCTGAATCAGAGGCACAAAAAACAAGCTTATGGTCGTTGCGAAGAAAAGTAGGTGAAGCAGTAAAATCGCAATCTATTTACAAAGAGGAAGATACGGTTGTTCCAAGGTTTGAATTACCGGAACTTCTCAGACATGTTAAGTCTATCTGTAAAAAATATGGTTTGCATTCCGTTTGCTATGGTCATGCTGGTGATGGAAATCTTCATGTCAACATCATCAAAGGCGATCTCTCTGATGAGAAATGGGAAAATGATTTACCTGTGGCCATTCGTGAACTATTTACAGAAGTAGTAAAATTAGGAGGAACAATTTCAGGTGAACACGGCATAGGCTTGGTTCAGCAATCCTATATGGACATTGCATTTCCGGAAGTAACGCTGAATTTAATGAGGCATATCAAAAAAGTATTCGATCCGAACAACATTTTGAACCCAGGAAAAATTTTTAATTAATTATTGTAGAAATTCAACTCACCATTCTTCATTTGGTGGTAGGATTTGGCTAGATAGGCAAGCAATATCCTCATTGAATCTAGTGCTTCTTCAGTCTCAGCACTGATTTCTGTTTTGCGAAGACGAAGTAACAGCTTCATGTACATAGCATGAAAAACAACTTCAATTTGGTTTTTATCTTTCAGATTTGAACGTTCCTTGAACTCTTCGATATAAGGATTAGCTGTCTCATACAACGCTTTGTATTTATGATCTTCAGATAGATTGAGCAACGTATTATGTAAGTATGAAATCTCCACCAATATATCCTTTAGCTCATGGAGATGACCTTGCTTTTCGATGCGCTGCATCTTCATTTGAGCGATCAAATCACCGTACCATTGTTTATGTTGGGCTAAAAAAGATGCATCTGGTAATTGAGGTCGAACATAATTCTCTATAATTGCCTCCAAATCAAAGTCAAAAGAACGAATCAAATCCTCCGTCTGATACATGTATAAAATATATTCAGCAATATTTTCACGGTATTTCTGTTGAGCAATCAGCATTGACTATTTTTTTAAATCTTTTTCAATTTCAGTCTGATGCTCATTCAAAAACGCTGTAAATTCTTTAGTTACATCCATGGCTGAATTTATGTAATTGATTTGTCCTCCTGGCCCATGAATTAGCAAGATATCAATATTATTTTCTTCACTAAATTGTTTACCAAACACTTCTATTTTTTTAGAAATAGCTTCTAATTTTTGCATTGTCTCTTTCTCCAATTTCGCACCTTCATTTTGCTGATACTGCATCAACTCCCCCTCCATTTGCTGGGCTCTCTGCTGTATTTGCATGGATTCATTTTCAGAAAGTAAGCCACTTTGAAGTTTTTCATTATTGCGAACAATAAAACTTTGGTATTCTTGAGTACGCCTCTGAACCTCTTTTTGAAAGCGTTCTTGTTTTTTTGTCACAATACCTTCTTCACGCTTAAAATATTCGAAATACAGCTTTAAACTATCACTATTGTAATATGCTATTTTCAACCCCTTCATGTCTCGCACTTCAACCTTTGGTGTTGTGTTTATTTTCTCTGCTTTTTCATCAGATTTGCCACAAGCAGCTACAATCAGAGTCGCTGCTGCTATAAATGTTAATTTATTCATTCGATAAAATGTTTTTATTTTTAAACGCATTTTCCCAGTCACTTCGCATTTCTACAAATCGTTTAAGCGCATTATTCAATAAATCTGGAGTAATCATACGCTCAATTTCCTCAATAGAATGCACATCCAATTCACCTATCTTATAACTCTGCTCAAATTGTCCAAGTTCAACTTTTACAATATACTTTGCGTTGTAATTAAACAATTGAATTTTGTAACGCTCATGCGGTATGTCTTTTAGCAATCTCATATTGTTGACAAAATTAACAGAATAGAGTGAAATTCATAGGAATAAAAAAAGCATCTCAAGGATGCTTTTCTACAATATTGTTAACCTATTAGATTGCAATAGCAATATCCGGTTCGATATATTCTTTGAACACAAATGGCACTTTCACCATATAAGCGTAATCCTGTCCAACTTCATACATATCTTCGTCAGTAGATCTATACAACCATTCTACATGGACATCCATTCCTGCCTCGGACAATTCATTCAACTTGTACATCAAAAACAAAATTCTTTTTGACGAAGAAATATTAAAATACTCTAGATTGATTTTTACTATCGTTTTTTGATTGGGCTGCAATAAATATGATTCAAACCAATTCAACACAGGAAGCCAAAAATCATCAGGCTGATCAGGAATTGACCTACCACTAATTTCCATCAAACCCTCTCTACCATTGAAACTGATAGCTGGTGTATGTGAAGTTGCATCAATTATGAGTTGCTCCATTAAGCAGATTTTGAATTGCAAGATGCATTATTTTTTTTGAATAATATCAATTTTTCTACGAATAATTGTTTCAAGCAGATAAACACCCGTTTTTATCGACGAATTTTTTTTCTTCATTTTTATCGGTATGAACTATTGATTTAAATGCTTAAAAATCCGAACCAACTGTGAATAACCAGTAAAAGTTTAATTTATAATTTGTTCACTTTTCAGTTTGTTTTTTGTTCTTTTGAAACGTGCAACTCCAAGAAAGATATCGAATCATAGAGAAGCTCGGCGGCGAGCAAAGAAAGAAATTCGGAGACGTCTTTCTGGGAGAAGAAAAAGCATCTGGAAATAAAGTTGTTTTAAAATCCTTGGGTAAAAATTCAAAAAACGAATCGACTATTGAACGATTAAAACAAGAGGCAACGTTCACTTTTAAGCACCCAGGTTTACCGCAAATAATTGAACTATTTGAAAGTGCGCAAGAGTTGATCCTAATAAAATCCTATCAAAAAGGAATTCCTTTGGATGAATTTTGGAAAAATCTACCGAAAAAAAATCGATTGCCATTTTTGAAGGAAATCATCAAAGAACTTATTCCAATTTTCAATCATTTAAAAGAAAACAATGTAGTTCATTGTGATATAAAACCATCAAATTTATTAATTGATAAAAATCAAGATTCTTTTAAAGTTGCCCTCATCGATTTTGGATTAGCACATAGAATTGGAGAACCAACTAATCGAAAAACATTATTTGCATTGGGATATGCTGCTCCTGAGCTCATTCTAAACAGATTAGACTTGGTGG
>JBKDKG010000040.1:0-5342 GCA_046345095.1 Flavobacteriia bacterium
AAATACAAGCTGTTATCATACATGATATCACCGCAATGATATACTTTCGGTTGATCAGCCGACGCTTTACCTTCTCTATTATCGGAAAAACCTTCGCGCTTTAAATTATCTAGACCAGTGCTTGTTGGAGTAAATAACAAAGTTGACATGTGATCACAAGCAATTCTATTGACCTCTTCAGGCATGCTTTTATTAAAGCTTCGCAATCCAGCTTCTACGTGAATAACAGGAATATGAATTTTAATGGCAGCTAGCGCTCCTGCAATTGTTGAATTTGTATCACCATAAACCAATACTCCATTTGGTTTTTCAGACAAGAAAATGGATTCAAGTCCCTCAATCATTTTAGCGGTTTGAGCACCATGTGTGCCGCTGCCAACATTTAAATTATAGTTCGGTTGAGGAATCCCCATTTCATCAAAAAAAACTGCAGACATGTTCTCATCATAATGTTGACCTGTATGAACGATCACCTCTTCTAGCTGTTCGTTGAACTTTTTAGCAATAGCTCTGCTTATAGCAGAAGACTTGATAATTTGAGGTCGAGCACCAACGATTGTTATGATTTTTTTCTTCACTTCAGTTACTTTAGGAAATCAGGCCTTGATCGGCGAAGCTAAAATAACCATTATCGCAAAATATAAGGTGATCAAGAATCGGCAAATCGATGAATTTACCAAATTCGACCATTTTTTTTGTGAGAATCTTGTCAGCATCACTTGGACTCATCTGTCCACTAGGATGATTGTGGGCCAAAATCAATGCATGCGCTCCATCTTCCAAGGCAAATTTAAAAATGACCTTGCCATCCGCAACTGTTCCAGAAAAACCTCCAATCGAAATTTGTCGAATCTTCATTACTTCATTTGCTCGATTTAAGGAAATTGCATAAAACTCCTCGTGAGATAAATCACACAGATAAGGACGCATTTCTTCAAATACCATATTCGAAGAAGTGATTTTCACTCTTTTTTTTCTATCCAAATCCTTTTTCCTTCTGCCCAATTCCATCGCAGCGATCAGTCCAATTGCCTTTGCATCGCCTATCCCCTTTACTTTTTTCATATCATGAATGGAATAACTCGAAAGAACATTCAAATCATTTCCAGCGTGATTAAGAAGTAATTGTGCCAAATCCACTGCCGAATATTCGCGCGTGCCGGTTCCAATTAAAATGGCCACTAATTCAGCGTCCGACAAAGCCTTACGACCTTTCATTGCTAATTTTTCTCTCGGACGATCGTCGGCTGCCCAAGACTTGATGGTTAGGTAATCTTGCATAATTAAGTTAGGTTACTTCAATCTGAATTTACAAAATATTCACTGAATCGAATTAAAAAAAATGCACCTATTCACTTATGATTTATAATTTTGACGCTGATGAAACTATCATTCTGGATATACCTTGACCTTTTTTCTGCGATCCTTTGCGCTATTTATATCATTCAGTCTTTGGTAATGAAAAAGAAAATTTATCTGCATGATAAGTTTTTCTTTTTTTTCATGATTCAACTAGCCATCTTTTTAAGTGTATTGCTTGTCGTTTCTATGGAACTTAAGAAACTTTTGCTTTATTCATTGCCTTTTTTTATTGGATCTTTTCTTTCCCTTGCCCCAGCAATCTATTTGAACATTTCTTCTCTCGTAAATCCGCAAAAACATTTAAAACTCCTAAAGCATATTCTTCTTCCACTCTTTTTTTTAGTTACGGCAGCATCAACAATTTTTTTAATTCTATTCGGTTCATCCAAAAGCACAAGTAGTTACATGGATTTTATCCTATTCGTGTTTCTGTCATCTGCTTTTGTTTTTGTGATTCAAAATGCATTTTACATTTATAAAATCCTTTACTTATTTAGACTGCACAAGAAAAACTTGGAAAGTTACTTTTCATTTTCAGAAAACATCGATTTATCCTGGCTCAGGTACCATGTTATAAGTTACATCGTGTTTATAATTGGGATAACTATTTTGAATATTATTCCATCCGACTCTGAATTTTCGTCGAATATAGAAAGATTGTTTACTTTTCTATATGTGAATTTTATTGGTATTAATGCGGTGCGCCAAAAACCTATTTACAGCGAAGGCGAGAAACAAATTCGGGAAACTGAACCGAAAGAATTTACTGAACGACAAACAGAAACGTTAGACGCACTAAAAATGAAATTCGAAGCCTTACTTTTTGAAGAGCAACTTTATCTCGACAATGAGCTGACTGCATTTAAATTAGCGAAAGCCCTGGGGTCAAACACAAATTACCTCTCAGCACTTATCAATTCTCATTATGGAATGAATTTCGCAAATTTCATCAATCAGCAGCGTGTGGAATATGCAAAAAAAGCACTTAAAAAGGATGAAAATAGACTTCTTACAATTGAATCAATCGGTGAAGCGTCAGGATTCAAATCGAAATCATCATTTAATGCTGCATTTAAAAAGTTTACAGGACAAACACCAAGTGACTATCTTAAAATGTCCTAAGAAATTCTAAAGAATAACAAGCTTTTGAACGCTTGATTCCCCATTTCCAATGGCTAAATGCACAAAATAGATACCTGAACTCAATTGAGGAGCAGATACATTGATTAAACTCCCTCCAGTTAGTAATTCGAATTGCTCCTCATGGATTTTTGATCCGGTTTCATTGAATATTGAAACAATAGCATCTTGATTTTTATCAACTGATTGTAATTGAATTGCCCATTCACTATTAGCAGGATTGGGTTGAAGTTTCCACATTTCATTTGAACTGGCACAATTAGAGGTGACTGGTCCATATTGTTTTGTAACACCATCTTGATCCACTTGATTCAATCGATAATAGGCTTTGTTCCAGATACGCTCATCATCTTCAAAGTTGTAATCTACTTCTGTATTGGAATTTCCTGCTGCCGATACTGTTCCTATTTCATGCCATTCATAACCATCTTCACTGCGCTCAATACCAAAATATTGCGAATTGTGTTCTGATGCGGTTTGCCAATGCAATCGTGTGAATCCATTGTCGCAATTTGCAGAAAAAGTCTTCATTTCAACAGGCAAACCAGATGGTGTGCTTACACCTGAAATGGCATTATAGGTATAGCTGCAAAGATCACCTGCATAACCATCCGCTCTCAAATAATACGTTTGACCAATTGTCAAACCATTTAGGGTGTAAGTACCTGTCGAATTGTTTGTTGCATAATTCAAACATGTCCCCGTAACGAGCGTTAACGCAGAACAATTTCCCCGGAAAACACTCAATTGCACCCCCGAATTATATGTACAACCGGACACCGTATAGTTGATTACAACCGAAGTAGCTGAAGGAATAAATTTCACCCATGAATCATTTTCAATACTCATACCGCAAACACTTGGACTCCCAACTGACGCGGTATAATTACAACGTGTAGAACCTGTAAATGAATTACTTAAGCCGATAGTTGGTGCACTGCTACAATTGTCATTTGGTTGCGTATTGGACAACTCAACAGTGAAATCCAACACTTTAAATTTCAAATATTCACCATCTAATGATGCCCATTCTTTTGATACACCAATGTAATAAGTGGTATTTGCTGCTAAATTTTGCGCACAAACACCAACCACATTTTCGAACTTGTAGGTAGATGTTTTGCAGCCAGAAAGAACCGTGCCGCTGCAATTATCCCAAACACCAATGGAATGAGGTCCATCGACTGCTTCGTTGTATGAAATCGTAAAATAGAATGTTTCACCCGCAGAAGCACCTGTTGTATATTTAAATAGATAAACATCTGAATTGACAAAACCACCAGAGGAAGTTGTTGCTGTTCCACATGAGACATTTGCTGCTGTTACCCAATCTTGAATTCCGTTTGTTCCTGGTGTTGTAATGTTGCTCGCCGTAGAATAGCCAGAAGAAATGGAAACTGCAGATCCGCAACTGTATTGACTGAACGAAACTTGAGTAAATCCAATCAATGAAACAATCAAAATAATACTTCTCATAGCTTACCAATAATTTGCTCTGCAACAGCAGAAAATGGAACAAATAAATTCAATCGATTTTCAATTTGAAGTCTCAGGGCTTCATCGTTTGTGGATGCCATTCTCTCAAGCCAATATGATTTTCGTTCCTCGTACTCTTTATCAAGGAAAACCTTTTTAGATGAACTCAATTCAAAATCATTCAATCTAAGAACCATTGCTTCTGCACTTTCTGCGCCATATGTTGCAACGAGGTAGTGAGAAACATCAATTCTAGAACCATTTTCTTGCCCGAAACTTTGTAAAAGAAAAAAAGCTGAAAATAACAGCGTTAAAGGGATTTTAGATTGTAACATAGGTTTCATTTTTTGACAAAACTATAGCAATGAAGACTAGCTTTCATCTGAACCATGTGCCTATTTAGAAATCCGCACATTTTAGGTGTGAACCGCAGTGTACGAATTCATAAATCACTACAAAAGGCACAGTTATTGACAGCCCGATATGCAATAAATTAGAATTGATAGTGATGAAGACTTTTGAAATCCCTTATTTTTGTCCTTCAAAAGAAAATTATATGCATAAAATAACGCTCGTACTTTCAGTTGTAGCAATTCTTTTCCAAGGATGCGCGCAGGATCAAAAAAATGAGAAAAAAGCAACTCCCATCAAACGCGAACAACCGAAAGTTGAAGTAACCTTTACTCTCACTGATTTTCTAAAAGAGAACAAGGATCTGGACGCTGCTGTTGAAAAAGTTTTTGCAACGCTCGATGACACTGCAATTGTTGCGCAATTGATTATGCCTGCTGTTGGAAGATTAGGTCAAACGGATGCAACGATACAAGCACATATCAAGCAACGCATCATTGGTGGTGTATTAATGTTAAATGGTACAAAAACAGAATTCACGAATTGGATCAAAAACTACGAAACAATGAATGATACCATTGGCAACCTCCCTTTCCTTTACAGTGCGGATGCCGAACCATCTTTGTTCAATAGAAAAATTGCGGATGCGGTAACTGTAAAAAAAGCGAATGAAATCAAATCGTTGGAAGAAGTCAAACAATGCGCTGAATTAATTTCAAAAGAATTGAACGCTATTGGAATCAATTACAATTTCGCTCCAGTGGTAGACATGTCTGCCAACCAAACTGTAGGTTACAGAGGATTTGGAGCCAATCCAGCCAATCTTATTCCATGGTCAGACGCTTTCATCCAAACAACTCAATCACACACTATTGCAGCAACTTCAAAGCATTTCCCCGGACATGGATTAGTTTCTGGTGATACACACAAATCTCTTCAAATGATTGACGGTGAACTAAAAGAAATTGGAAATTACCCGAAACTGATTGAAAATGGTATTTTATCAATCATGG
>JBKDKG010000041.1:0-4121 GCA_046345095.1 Flavobacteriia bacterium
CGTTTTTACATCAACGAAATTTTAAACTATGCAATCCTATACTGAGAAAAGGTGGCTATTTCTTACTGCTAAATTGTACTTCATCTTTTGAAATATAACTTACCGAAGACATCCTTTTATTTTATAAGTCAATACAACTTACAATCAAGGACTTACCAAGTTAATACTTATGTTAAAGTACAAGGGATTTGTCAAACGATTAATCATTACATATGGCGGCTTTTCTATTAATCCAAATGCCCGATAATTCTCCTTACCTGCAACAAGACGGTCAACGTCAAATCTATAATTAATTCGATAACCTGCTTGTACAGACATCCAAATAAACTTTTTGATAGAAAACTCATACATTAGTCTGAGTCGAATTTCCCCTCTTCTTATCTCGAGGTCATCCTTTCTCAAGTTGTATCCCTCGACAGCAGTGGTGTCAAATAAACGATAACTTTGACCTTCAAGTTCATAGCCAGCAAAAAGCATGTTTCTACTATTTAAAGTTCTTCTAACATGGGCACGAGCAGGAAACAGAATTTCAGTTCCCCATTTATTAGCAACATCAGTTGAATTATAGAGAATTAATGGAACATAGTTTATTTCTCCCACTCTGTAGGTTCTGGCTAGACCGACTCCCCATTGTTTTCTCTCAGTGGGCCGTTTTCCTATAATCAAAGCCGCTGAATATTTTAAAAAGGTCAAGGGCATTAATGATTTTATCGAATAATTACCGCTGTAATCGGCAGAACCCTGAAATAACAAAAAGCTTTTCTCGTTGAGCGGTTTAAAAAGTGTTGTATTCAAGCCAGAAGTTCGTAAACCATTTTCGTCAAGGGTCTTAAGTAAAGGATTTGTCAAAGAATCTGGTGTTTTAAAATCGTAGCGCTGCTCCCAATAATTTCCGCCTAGTTGCCAAACCAAGTTATTCTTTGAAATGACAGGAATGTTAAAAGAAAACCTCATTCCATGAGACCTTAGAATTTCTGCGTTTTGAGGATTAAGCTGATTCATAACATCAGAGGTAAGTTGCTGATTTGATCGCAAAGAATCAGCTTCAATAGTGTAACCAAACTGATAATCATAACCAAAACTGATAAGTTTTGCCGGACTCAAACCTTCAATTTTAGGGCTACAAAAACGCTTAACTCCTTCTCCTGCAAATTCGATATTATCATACTGACTAAAATCTTCCTCTTCGACAATTGAAGTGTCTGTTGAATCGACCTGATCCGTTTGAGAAAGAGAAATGAATGGTATCAGTGCAAAAAAAATAAATACAGCCGAAACCAGACGATGTTGAGAGAAAGAATACCGAACGTTCATTTCAATTAATTTTTTACGGACAATCGCTTCCAAACATCGGTTCTTCCCAACGCGGATACACCAATATAACCACGAATACTAAGTGTGTTTGGATCTGTCATTTTGATGATGCATGAATAGGTGCTGCCGTTTAATGGATCGTAAATTGTACCATCAGACCATTCATCTTCACCTTTGTATACAAAATCTTTCAGCATCCTGTAACCTTTCAGAGGAATCTTTTGAAGATTTGGATCTGGGTTGTTTTTATCCGTTTTAGGTTGTTTTGTCGCAGGGTCTATCGGCTCTTTTAACCAAACAATTTTCCCATAATATTTAGACCCAATTTTTTCAACCTTTACTCGGGCTCTTCCATTGCTTGGCTCCCAAAGGCCTAACAAACGATCTCCCCCTGAATCCTTAAAAACAAATGAGGAACATAACACAACACTTAAAGACAAGAATGATAAAAAAAATATTTTTTTCATAAACGAACGAATTATAATTTGACTTCTTCTAATTAAAAAATTTAAGGATCCCAATCCTATTTAGTAGGTTAATTCAAACTCGAAGGAACCCAATAAAACAACATTCCTATCTACATCCTTTGAGAAGGAAGCATCGAGGACCACATATATCTTTTTTTCTCCAAAAAAATAAGTGGCATCTGCCGTTGGAGATGGTTTCAATTTTACTTTTTTAGATCCTTTCGGAATTGGATTGACAACTGCCAACTCTTGCATTTGAAGATCAGGATTGTCGCAAGCTAAACTAAGAACGAGTGCATTAATTTCACTGAAATTATCAGCTTCAGAAGGCCTAACCAAGGCACTTTTTAAAGATGCATTATCCACTTCTACACCTTCAGTATAATCCTCTTTTAGAATACTTTTCAAATCGATGCTCGCAACATACTGCGCAGGATTGGACCCTTCAAAAATTGGCCCGGAATAAACGAATTCAACGTTTTCCAACTTAAAAGTCTTCGTTCTTTTTCCGCCACTGCAAGAATAAAGTAAACCGACACTTAGCAATATAAAAATCCAATTCTTCATTATTCGAGATTATTTATGAATTTTAAATGTAGCAATAAAGTTCAAATATAAGTTGTGAATGTTTAAATATTTACAACCCTCCGTCATTTAAAGGTTCGACCAGTAAATTTAGAGCTGCCGTTGAAATTTCTTACTGATTTCCTGATACTAAAGGTAATTTGCATACCCCTTGAAAAATTCGTTTCTTTGCACCCGAATAGCAGGAAATGTCACACAAATCAGGTTTTGTAAATATTGTTGGGAGTCCAAACGTTGGTAAGTCGACGTTAATGAATCGATTGGTGGGTGAAAAACTTTCAATCGTTACTTCAAAAGCGCAGACAACTCGCCACCGCATCTTAGGGATTGTCAATGATGAAAATTACCAGATTGTTTTTTCTGATACGCCCGGTGTTGTAAATGCAGCTTATAAGCTTCATGAAGCCATGATGGAATATGTCAACGCTTCGCTGAAAGATGCCGATGTTTTGATTTTCATTACAGATACCCGCGAAAACAAAATGAATCACGAGGAAACACTCGAGAAAATCAAGAAGATTCGCGTTCCTGTGATTTGTTTGATCAATAAAATTGACTTAAGCGATCAGGAAAAGGTAATGGAAAGAATTGGCTATTGGCAAGAACAGTTGCCAAATGCACAGATTTATCCAATTTCTGCATTGCATGATTTTAACGTTCAAGCTGTTTGGGAAAAAATCCTCGAATTAGTGCCCGAAAGTCCAGCTTATTTTGACAAAGAAGAATTATCGGACAGACCGATGCGCTTTTTTGTTTCCGAGATTATTCGCGAAAAGATATTCCTCTTTTGTGAAAAAGAAGTTCCCTACAGCTGCCAGGTAGAAATTGAAGAATACCGTGAAGAACCGGACATCACAAGAATTCGTGCATTAATTATCGTAGAACGTGATTCACAAAAAGGTATCATCATTGGAAAAGGGGGGGAAATGCTCAAGAAAATTGGTCGTGAAGCACGAAAAGAAATAGAAAAATTCATTGATCAAAAAGTATTCATGGAAACTTTCGTGAAAGTCGACAAAGACTGGAGATCAACAGAAAACAAATTAAAGAAATACGGATATTGATTTGAGCAAAGAACAAAGAACAAAGAACAAAGACGAAAGTCGAGTTCCTTGCTCCTTGCTCCTTGCTCCTTGTTCACACATATGAGTAATATAGTAGCAATAGTAGGTCGCCCGAACGTAGGAAAATCAACCTTGTTCAACCGCCTGACGGAGTCACGCAATGCGATCGTTAAAGAAGTAAGTGGTGTAACCCGTGACCGTTTGTACGGAAAAGGTGATTGGAACGGAATACAGTTCTCAGTTATCGACACAGGTGGTTACATCAAAGGATCTGACGACATTTTCGAGGCGGAAATCAGAAAACAAGTCGAAATCGCCGTTCAAGAAGCTACTGTTATCGTTTTTATGGTAGACGTTATGGCTGGAATCATTGATCTTGATGAAACAGTTGCTTCATTATTGCGCAAAACCAAGAAACCCATATATATTGTTGCCAACAAAGTTGACAATACAGACAGGGTTGGGCTTTCATCAGAATTTTATCAATTTGGCTTAGGTGATGTCTTTGATGTATCCGCAACGAACGGAAGTGGAACAGGAGAATTACTTGATGAAATTGTCAAACATTTCGATAAAGAAGATGATTCGGCAAACGAGAAAGAAGACCTTCCGCGCATTGCTATCGTTGGGCGTCCAAACGTTGGGAAATCATCACTAGTGAACGCTTTAACGGGTGAAGACCGTAATATTG
>JBKDKG010000042.1:0-13048 GCA_046345095.1 Flavobacteriia bacterium
ATGCCATGGAAAAAGGAGATATTTCTCAGCCAAACCTTTACATGGACATTTATGATCGTAAACAAGGTATTAGAATTGTTCGATTGATGAATCGCAGCGAACCTCACAGAGCCAATTTAAATCAAGATTACGCATTGATAAAAAGAGCTGCTGAAAACGATAAAAAGCAAAAAACAATCGATAATTGGATCAAGGGTAAGATTAATAACGCTTACATCCGAATTGATGAAGAATATCAGAATTGTACGTTTAAAAACAACTGGACAAAAAAATAGATTCCTATCTTAGCAAATCATGTCAGACAAAGAAGCAATAGACCAGTTAGTCGTTCATTACAAAGAACTGAAGAATGAAATCCACAAAGTCATCGTTGGACAAGATGATGTGGTGGATCAAGTACTAATTTCCATTTTTTCAAGAGGACATTGTTTGTTGGTTGGTGTGCCTGGATTAGCAAAAACATTACTTGTAAATACAATATCTGAATCACTTGGTTTGAGTTTTAACCGAATTCAATTTACACCAGACTTAATGCCTTCTGATATTATTGGGTCAGAAATTCTTGACGAAACTAGAAACTTTAAATTCATCAAAGGACCGTTGTTTTCCAATATTATTTTGGCTGATGAAATAAACCGTACACCACCTAAAAAGCAATCTTCACTTCTTGAAGCAATGCAAGAAAAAGCAGTGACGGCGGCGGGTAAAAATTACAAATTACCCAACCCATTTTTTGTTTTAGCGACGCAAAAACCAATAGAACAAGAAGGAACCTATCCTCTTCCTGAAGCACAACTTGACAGATTCATGTTCAACATTTGGGTGGACTATCCTAGTTACATTGAAGAATTGGCGATTGTTAAATCAACCACTTCTGATAACAAAGCCACCTTGAACCACGTTCTAAATGCAGAACAGATCATTCATTATCAGGATTTGATCAGACGTATTCCTGTAACTGACAATGTACTAGAATACGCTGTGAAACTTGTCGGTAAAACGCGCGCCAATTCAGAATTTGCGCCACAAATCACCAAAGAATTTATTACATGGGGTGCTGGTCCGAGGGCTTCTCAAAACCTCATAATTGGAGCAAAATGTCACGCTGCGTTGAATGGCAAGTACTCTCCTGATATCGAAGACGTTAAAGCAGTTGCAAAACCTATTCTTCGCCATCGACTTGTTAGAAATTACCGTGCAGAAGCTGAAGGATATACGATGGATAAAATAATTGATGAATTGCTTTAATCAATAGGCAGTCCATCCACCATCCGCAACAAGCACATCACCATTCATTAAAGCTGATTCATCTGAAGCTAGAAACACTGCGATGCTTGCTATTTCTTCAGGTTTACCCATCCTCAACATGTTACTACTTCCTGACATGGCTCTTTCTCCTCCAAATTCATCTGGTTTCATGTCTTTACCAATACTTGTTTCAACTCCACCAGGTGCAATCACATTGCAACGAATACCCTTTTTTGCATACATAAATGCCATATTCTTGGACAAGCCAACCAATCCAAATTTTGAACTTGTATAGGCTGCCCCTGCCCTACAGCCTTGTATCCCACCAACTGAAGCAACATTAATAATGACACCCTTTCCCTTTTTTATCATAATAGGCAAAACCTCACGACAGAAATAAAACGGTCCGTATAAATTTACTTTTAGTACCCGTTCCCATAATTCATTACTTAAATGATCAGTTGGAATAAAATCATCCATGATACCAGCGTTGTTCACCATAACTTGCACGCCACCGAATTCAAACTCAGCTTTGCTCACCACTGCTGCAACTTGTTGTTCATTCGAAACATCGCAAGTCATTGTGATCACACGGCCATTCGATTTCGCCAATTCCGTATCTAATTGTTTCAATGTCTCCTCGTCTTTATCAACCAATAAAACATTCGCACCTTCATTCGTAAAAGCAAAAGCCATTGCTCTACCAATGCCAGATGCTGCTCCTGTTATTATTATTGAGCGTCCTTCTAGTCTATTCATCTTTGTTTTGTTTAAAGTGTTTTTCTGCTTTGGCAATGTTTAAAATGCCTTTTATTACTGCATCAGGATTAAATGAAATACTATTTATTCCTGCATCAACTAAAAATTCTGCAAAAGTTGGATCATCGCTTGGTATCTGGCCACAAAATCCAATCTCTATTTTTTTGCGAACAGCTTTTCTAATGACTTCTTCAATTACAGAACGAACAGCTGGATCGTTTTCATTGAAAAGATCTGAAAGCAATGGATTTCCTCTGTCAACACCCAAAATCAATTGTGTTAAATCATTTGAACCAATTGAAAAACCATCAAAGCGTTTAGCAAATTCCTCGGCAAGTATAATGTTTGAAGGAATCTCGCACATCATTAAAATTTTCAATGTTCGCTCTCCACGTTTTAACCCTTGTTTTTCAAAAAGATGAATCACCTCATCCGCTTCTTTAATTGTCCGACAAAAAGGAACCATCAATTGAACATTGGTTAATCCCATATCGTCGCGCACTTTTTTCAAAGCAGCACACTCTAATTCAAATCCTTCGCGGTAATTTTTGTGGTAGTAACGAGAGGCACCACGAAAGCCAATCATTGGATTTTCCTCTTTCATTTCAAATTCGCTTCCACCAACTAAACCAGCATATTCATCTGTTTTAAAATCGCTCATTCTAACCGTCACTGGCTTTGGATAAAAAGCAGCGGCAATTTTTGCAACATTCAAGGCCAATTGATCGATAAAAAATTCTTTACCAGATGAATAACCATCGATAAGTTTTTCAATCTGTTTTTTAACTCTGAAATCTCTCAAATGATCCAAATGAATGAGAGCTATTGGATGAATTCGAATTTTATTACTTATGATAAATTCTAGACGCAGCAACCCTATACCCGAATTTGGATAAAAAGAGAGCTGAAAAGCTTGATCTGGATCAGCTAAAATCAATTTTACCAGTGTTTCGGTCTCAGGTATTTCACTGATGCTAACCTCCTTTTCATCCCATTCCGCTTTTCCGTCATAAACATTCCCAACGGATGAAGAAATATCATCAACAGTTATTGTTTGCCCTGATTGAATTAATCTAGTTACCCTTTCTGCACCGACCAACGCTACTGCTCCTAATTCTCTTGCAACGATTGCAGCATGGCTTGTTCGCCCACCTCTTTCTGTAATGATAGCCGACGCCTTTTTTATGATTGGATCCCAGTCAGGGTTGGTTGTCTTCGTAACCAAAATTTCACCAGGTTGTAATCGAATTGATTGAGATGCAGTTTCTAAAACCCTTGCTTTACCAGTTACAATTCCATATCCAACAGCAGTCCCACTAACAATCTTCTTGCCTTTTTTACGCAATTGATACATTTTCACGCTTACTTTTTCCTCTCTTGCATGAACAGTTTCCGGCCTAGCTTGAATGATGTACAAACGCCCATTTAAACCATCCTTGGCCCATTCAATATCCATTGGTCTATGGTAATGATCTTCGATTTTTTTTGCCCAGATAGCCAATTGTAACACCTCTTTATTTGATAGTGAAAAACTTGATCTCTTCAATGCTGAAGTAACCAAATTATAAGTTCCAGACTTATCTTTTCTGATGACCATCGTTTTTTCTTTCGCTCCTAATTGTCTGGAAATAATACTATCTGAAGCTTCACCAAGAAGTGGTTTAAAAACAATAAATTCATCGGGGCTAACCGAACCCTGAACAATATTTTCACAAAGTCCCCATGAACTATTTATAACAATTACATTTCTAAATCCAGTTTCGGGATCCAAAGTAAAACAAACGCCAGAAGAGCCTTTGTCGGAACGCACCATTTCTTGAATACCAACAGAAATTGAAACTGATGTATGCGGTATTCCTTGATGAAGTCGATATTTTATTGCTCTTGCATTGAAAAGTGACGCATAACATTTAACGACATGAATTAATATCGATTCAACACCTTTTACATTTAAAAAAGAGTCGTGAAGACCGGCAAAACTGGCGTGTGGTAAATCTTCAGTTGTAGCACTGCTTCTTATTGCAAAAGAGGCATTTTGAATTGTTGGGCCCATCTCTAAAAGGCTTGAAACGATATCACCGCGAACCTCTTCAGGCAGCCTTCCTGATAATATTAAGCTTTTAGCTTTTTTTGAAACAACATCAAGATTATTGTAGTTTTTTAAATTAAGTGTTTCTAAAATCTTTAATAAACGTTCTTCAAAAAGATTGTCTTTCAAAAATTTATCAAATGCTTTTGTAGTAATTGCAAATCCATCGGGCAATAAAATCCCTTCTTTGACTAAAAAGGAAGATATTTCTCCCAACGAGGCATTCTTTCCACCTACCAATGGTATCGCTTCTTTGCCAATCTTATTAAACGGTATAACATATTCTTCCATTTACCGAATTAAACGCGGTCAGAATATGTATCAAAATTTAACCTACTGAATGAATTGATTTTTTCAATTAAGAATCAATAATTCTATTTGAAATCAACGCTGGGTAATATTTCCTTTTTGTCCTTTTGGAATATCAAAAATCCATGAATAATACCCTATAAAATGTGAATCATAAAATCCCTTTTCTTCATACATTTCTATAGGAATATAGCGTCTATTATCTTCTTTTAGTCCGCCAGCCATGACTTGTGGAGCAACACCATCTATCAGACACGGCGCATCGCCTCCCTTTTTATTGAAATTACTTCCATATTGCCAAACTTCTTTCCATTCATCCAACAATACTTTTCCGCAAGATGCATTTTCTGGTGCCATAATGTAAAAACCTCCAAATTGTATTTTCCCTCTCAATTCCCGAATAATTCCCAATGCATAAGCGTATCCCATACTGTGTGCTACAAAATAGATTGTGTCATTTTCTGACCTATTTGGAATCTCATTAAATACTTGCAATAAATTCTTACCCGCAATCCGACCATTATTCACACGTTTTTTAAAACCTTCCCAATTCGGTTCCATTCTATGTAAATCGATTGTTTTCATTTCTTTCACTCCAAAGAAACCGGATGAAGTCATCTTTGTTGAATAGCAAGTATGCTTGCCCTTTTTGCAACGCTTAGGATATACCGCAGCTATTGTTGTGAAATTTAATAAACTTTGATGGTTGCTCGTTGATACTGAAAAATGTCCATCTGCATAATATGTATCAGTAGGATTAATGCGTTTTTGAAATTGAAGGTCCATTTCATTCCATGGTCTCCAGTAGTCGTAACGATCAAACGTATAAATGATGTTCGACGAATTTGGATATTCCAATCCATTGTTTCGAATATCCTCAAAATTATCCTCAAAACTGTGACCAACAGATGTTGGGCGATAACCATTTACAAAAACCAAAATTCGTTTTGGAGGATCCTCAATTGTCATTTTTTCGGTCAATTCAACACCCACATGATTGAAAATCCGCTGCCGAATTAATTTACCTTCCTGATCTTTTTCATTGACGACCATGTAATGACTAATTGCTTTCTTTCTGCAATCAATCGCATTTATAAGTAAACTATCGCTATCGCCAGAAAGCCTAAAAGATTGAACAACACCATTCGTATCCTGAATCGCATCGAAATAAAGTACTCTTTTTCTTTTTTTGACATGCCAACCATCTTCCTTTCGAATCAAAATTTCAGATTTCAAATTACTTTGAGTTCGTTGTTTTAGATTCTGGTTGTACAAAATAGTTTGAATTGCTTGATTCGTATTTAGTTTACCAAGATATTTTAAATATCCCGTTCTAACTTCAAACCGCTCATAACCAGCATTTATTAAATCAAACGCGATGGAACATAAAATAAGTGAAATGGTAAAGAATATCATTCTCAAGATGACCTTCCAAAATGCAACTTTACGAATATGATTTTTAATTCTTTGGAAGAGCTTAAAGCGGATAAGAAAAGACGTAATTGATATAATTCCAAATGCAATAAGGTGCCAATAACAAATCAAGTAATTAAATACTTTTAATCTTGGCATAAATAGGAATTCATTAATATCCAAATGATAGGAAACATAATTCTTTTTGTATGGTCTTTTAATACTCGATAAATATTGATTTTCAATTAGCCGAA
This sequence comes from Flavobacteriia bacterium, assembly GCA_046345095.1. Taxonomy (GTDB): domain Bacteria; phylum Bacteroidota; class Bacteroidia; order Flavobacteriales_D; family Crocinitomicaceae; genus M0103. The sequence continues at coordinate 6,073 of JBKDKG010000042.1, forward strand.
TGTTCCCATCAACATCTTCTTGCCAGAAATAATAGGCTACCAAACCATTATTTGTTCTTACATCCTCATAATTGTCAAAATAAGAAAAACTGTGTGCATTGTGTCTTAGGTCTTGCCATTGAAAATGAGTTAACTCAAGTCCTCTTCCATCGTCCAATAAGTTATTTGTTGTTCCTCGCTTGGGACCTTTGTTTTCCCAAGAGTCTTTTAAATAACCAATACTTTTTGCTAAAACATTCGCTGTATTTCTAACAAAAAAAGAGGTTGTATCAAATGTCGCAAAGGATAACCCCTTACTTTTTACACAAAATGAATTGAGATTACTATTGACAAAACCTGGGATAATGAATATATAAAATGATTTTTTATCAGCTGCAGAAAACGTTTCAAAATACAGATCCCTCAATTCACGCATTTGTCGTGTATACTGATCAGTGGTAAGCGGATTGTCAAAAAGTAAAAAACGTTCTTTGTCTTTCAACTTGAATTCTGGCTTAATTTGGATATCCAAACTAAGATTCGCTTGACGAAAAATAGTATTTAATCCAACTTTCAAACTATCCCCCCATTCATTCATCGGCAACAAAGGAACAACCACCACTTTTTCATTGACCTCTTTATATATCTTTACCTGAAGCGAGTTGATTTTTTTTGATTTATAGTAGACATCTACATTGTAATCATCGTCATTTGCTGGCAGATTTATAGTTAATGTACTATCGTTGATTCTTCTGTAACGAATTCTCTTTGAAGTATTTGAAAATAGAAAACGAACACTGTCTTGAATGAAATAACGGTAATTTTCAATTCTTACATCAATTATACCTGAAGTATTATTTGGTAATGATTTTACAGCAATCAAAATTTTCTCTTTGCGATCATTTATCAATGTATCGTAATGATTTGACCACGCGTTATTGCCAGGTGAATCCAATCCATAAAAATCTTGGTTATTCTTGACAAATTGAAAATGGACTTTTTTATTGGAGTTAGCTTTTCTTTGAGAATAGGCTGTTTGTGCTCCCAAAAAGAAAGCAACTAAAAAAAAATATTTTAAAACAATTCTCAATTTTGAGGTAAAAGTTTATTTAGTCAACTGAATAAAAAGTTCTGTTCCAGCCCTAGGTCCTATTGAATTATAGCTAGGCTCCATTGATAGAACTGAAAAGAAAGCTTTAAAAATCTCCATATATTCGGATTTACTTCCACCAAAGGGCGGACCGCCTTCAAACTCGCGATCGAACAATAACCCTACCAGTTTCCCACCAGAATTTAATAATGAAGAAACTTTTTCCGCATAAGCAGCTCTCAAGGCTGGATCGATTGCGCAAAAGAGTGTTTGCTCAAAGATTAAATCATATTTCCCATCATGTAAAAAGAAATCTCCAATATGCAGATTTGTTGTTGGAAAATTAGGATTTCGTGCTTTAAATTTATTGATTGATTGAGGCGCAAAATCCAATAAATGAACATTAGTGAATCCGTTTTTAAACAAGTATTCTCCTTCATATGCCGCTCCACAACCAGGAATTAAAATTTTAACATCACGCTCAGCAATTCCATCAATGAATTTTTTGATGGGAGGAGAAACTTGTCCCAAATCCCACCCAAACTGATCGTTTAAATAGCGATTGTTCCAATATTCAGCTGATAAAAACTCCGGCATAATTTAAAAGTAATGAAATAAAAAATCCCGTCCTTTCGAACGGGATCAATTTTATATTAAAATATGTTATTAATGAACCAATATCTTTTGAACGCCCAATGAAGTTCCACTTGATACATTGACAAAGTAATAGCCCTTTAGAAGGTCAGAAACATCTATCTTTTGATTTTCAAATACCTTGCCACTAGCAACAACTTTTCCTGCAACATCTGTAATTGAATAATCACCCTCTTTTACATTTGAAATTGTAAATTGACCTTCTGTTGGATTTGGGTAAATTCCAAAACTCAATTCATTGTCACTCATTCCTGCTGAAGATGTACGAATGTCAAAAACGATTGTTCCTGGCGAAACACTGGTCGTAAACAATGCTATCTCTGAATTTGAAGCATCAAAAACATGTACTTTACCAAAAGAGAAGAAATCTGTTTCACTCGCGTATAAATTCCCAGAAACCGGTTCTTGAGCTAATTCATAATAATTGGTAGAATGTCCATTTATTGGACCAACATTATTCATGATATTAATATCAAATTCATTCAAGGTCGTTTCCATTGAAATTTGATACACCAACTTATCATCTCGTAAAGCGGATGTTCCACAACCAGTTGACGCAGTTGCCAAATTAATAGTCGAATTTGAAGATCCATCCAATGCAATTTTTGAAACAGATGAACCCGACCAATCCTTGTTGTTTACAGAATAAATAAATGAACCAACTTTTAATAAATTGTCAGGATTCTTACCGTCAGGACCTAAATCGATCTCATTCCCGTATTCAAATGTATTCAAATCCAATTGTCCAATAAGTCCTACTTCATTTCCCCAATCGTAACCATTGTTTACGGCAATGTATGCAATTGATCCATCAACAACGATGTTCTGAGATGCCCACTGTGGACCTTCAGCTGCAGTAAACGCATGCACAAGAGAAAGGTCATTTGTATTGTAAACATGCAAATATGAATCATACGTTGTTAAATATTCACCTCTCGTTGCAATTAACCTATCTTGGTAAACAGCTAAGTTTCTAACTCCCGGACAATCTACAGAAGCAATTTGAGCATGTGTATTCAAATCAAACTTAAAAATCTTTGTATCCGCTGCAACATAATAGTATCCCTGATTGATAATTAAATCAGAAGCGAATCGCATCCCATTCAAAGTATCCACTGAAACGTAAAGTTGAGTTACCGGATTGTATGAACCGATAGTTACGGGAACCACTATTTCACCAGTTGTATAATCTTGGTAACCTTCATTTAAAATCAAGGCTTGATGAAGATAATTTTGTGCACTTGCAATACCTGTGCTCAAAGCAAAAATAAACAGTAAACTTTTTTTCATTTTCTAAGTTTTAAAAAAATAAATAATTAAAAACAGAAGAATGAAAAAAGAAGGACACGTCAAACGATGAACGCTTGATTTGAGTCCGACTTTAATCTGAAGTCTTCTCAACATGTCTTAGGCAAGTATTCTGACTCCTACCAACTCTACCCTGTCTTCCCATCTGCAAAAGCAGACAGTGACTTTATTTAGGGAGATCTTGCGGCAGTTACAGCTGCAGATACAGTTCCGGATTCAAACCGGATTCCTTATTAATCCACAATGTGGAACCAAAGACGATGCGAATGTAAACAAATAATAAGTTCAAGCCTTAATTATTTTTTCTCCTTGGGATTTCCTTCCAACTTAAAAGTATATTGCAACATGATTGTTCGAGGTGGTTCAATCTTCAGCGGTCGCAATGAATACGAGCGATTCAGTATGTTTGATCCAATTAAGGCAAGCTTGTGTTTTGCTGAAAACTGATAGGACAAACGAGCATCAAATATCCAATTCCCAAAACGATGCCTGCTAAAATAATCCATGTAACGAATGTTTTGAAGCACGTCAACATCATTTGTCATTTGCTCAAAATCTTTCACTATCGCATCCATGTTTATAATCTTACTGAAGTATTTTGCGCTTGCTCCAATACTTATCTTACCTGCAATTGTGACTTCTGCATCCATTTTCACATTGTGTAAAAAGCGGTATTTCAAAACATTATTTGAAGGATCCAGCGAAGTTGTTTTATATGTAAAAACCCGATTGATAGAATCTGTTGCATAAACGTAATCTGGACTTAGCGTTGTTGGTACAATGTAATTATATCCCGCTACAAATACCATTTCAGCGTTTTTAGAAAGCTTTGCAGTACCTGTAAACGAAGCATCCAATCCAATAACACGCGAATTCCCTGTATTCAAGAACATAAATCCAGCACTTGAGCCTAATGCCTGAGGTGTTGTTAATGGACGCCAAATTCCAAACATATATTCAATGGTATTTTGATATTCTTGCCAGAATCCAGCTAAGTCAAGATAACCATAAAGTTTTCCAAATTTCAATCCTTGTTTTATACCAATCTCTGCATTCCAACTGCTTTCCGGTTTCAAATTCGGATTTGGAAAGACACCCATATTCCCTACACCTGTTTTTATAAATCGTTCCGTAATTGTAGGAAAACGAAAACCTTGACCATAAGAGGCTCTCAAGTAGGTTTCCTGGTAGATCTTAATACTCGTTCCCGCCCTGAAAATTGGCTTCATAGCAGTTATAGTGTCATTGAGTTGAAAATACTCCAATCTACCCCCTGCAGACAGATTCAAGGTTTTGTTTATTTTACTTTCAAGTTGTGTATACGCCGAAATATTTAGCAAATGATTATTTGGTGTTCCAGATCCAACATATATATTAGAATATGAATCGGTATAAGTTGAAGTTAAACCGCCAATAAAATCAAGTCCTTTTAACTGGGGATAACTTTTCTGAAACATGTAATCGCCGTAAAATGTAGTCGCACGATTCGATTGCCCCGCTGTCATGTCATTTTCCACATGTAAAATCCGTGTTCTCAAGGCATGCTTGCCATCGGTTGAAGTGTATAGATTTACAAAAGGATCAAGGTTGAAAATAAATTGATCTTGAAGAAATACTGCACCAGGATATGCTCGATACAAACCTGTTGTATCATTTAACCATGCAAAAGCCATATTGGTTTGGGCCAACATGAAATTACCGTTTAGTCCGTAATTCAAACCTTTAATTGATTTGGAACGATAACGGATATTGAAATTCAATCTTGCTCTTTTTGAGACAAGGTCACTTTCCTTAAAATTTGAAATTGTATCAGGAAACATGGTTGCAACGATTGAATCTGTTTTCGGAGGTCCGATATAACCATGATCATAATTAAAATTACCCCCAACGACCAAATCAAGTTGTTTTATCATTCTTGAATGCAAAAAATTAACACCATGAATACCAGGATACTGATCCCACCAAGTTGCACCATCAATAGAAGGTTTTGAATATGCACCTGAATACACATTGATTTTTGTAAGAGGTTTTGCTTTTGGATATGCTGTCCTAATGTGCACAGAACCTGAAAGTGCTGCCGAGCCAGACAACACGGAAGCAGCGCCTTTAATCACTTCAATTTGATGTATATTTTCAACCGGAATAAATCCCCATTCTGGTCTTCCTGCATCACCTGAAAGCATTGGCATATCATCAACTATCACGGCTACTTTAGAACCTACACCGAACGTAAATCCACTTCCTCCGCGTATTTGTGGCTCACCATCCAAAATGTTTAATCCCGGAGTTTGATCCAAAGCTGTTTCAATACTTCTAGTGTTCTTATTTTCTATGAGTTGAGGTTTAATGACTTGCAAAGAAACAGTTTGATCTTCTAATGGCTTATCAAATTTCCCAACTTTCACTTCTACATCTTTCAACTCCACCACTTGTTCCACAAGAACAAGATCTAAAGTCACAGTCTGAAATTCAATAATCGTTACGGAGAAGGTATCTGCAACCATTCCTGTATACTTACAAACAATAGCGCATTTTCCTGCAGGTAATTCCATAAGGTAATTGCCTTGTTCATCACTCGTAGCACCTATTGTTATGTCCTTTTTATAAACTACCGAAGCCCCAATTATTACATTTCCTTTGACATCACGAACCTTACCAACCAATTTCCCATTTTGGGAAAAAAGTATTTCAGCGCACAAAAAAGCACAAACAACTAGGAAGAACCTCAGCATGTAAATAAGAATTAATTAGACTTAAAACTTGTTAAAGCTTAATGAATTTTTTAATCAGCAAACCCTTTTCTGTTTGAAGGTGCAAAAAGTAAACTCCAGAAATCGATTTAAAAGGTATGGACTGAGCTAAATCACCTGTTTGGACCAATGATCCACTTGCTGAATAGATATTATAATTTCCAATCATTGCTTCATTCGAAATCAATTGAAGTTCGCTTTCATTTGAGAAAACTCTGATATTCGAATTGGATGGGTAATCCATATTCGCTGTCGATTGATTGTAAATTAATTCCAAATCATCAATCAACAACTCATCGTTTGCAGCACCTCCACCTGGAATACTGCTTGTGGTAAATGTTATATTAATAAATGCCGCGTTTGAAGCAGAACTAACATAGGTAAACGGAACTGCTAAGCGCTCCCATGCCCCAATTGATGGAAAATTTAAAATGGCAGTCGCAACCGTATTTGAGCCTGCGACATCATTTGGATCTTTGAATCCATCTATATTATTATGAATTACAGCACTAAATCGTGCCAATGCACCAGTTGAATTGACAGGCGTGTATTTCACCCATACCACTAAAGAGTCTGGAGCTTCTGCCAATACTTCAGAGAAATTTGGATCAGAGGCAACTGTATAATTGTAATTAGAAGTACTTGATGCCGTTGCACTACCCATTTCAATTCTACCGAGCGTCATATTGCCATTCGCAACAACCCCTAAGGTAGATTTAGAAAAAATTCTTACTGACTTTGCACCCAAACTTCCTGGACGAACACTTGTTGATTGTGCCATCTGCTGAGAACCAAAACTTGCCCAAGTTCCAGAGGCAGATTTAAAACTATTCCAATTTACCGGTTCAGCCGTTTCTGAAGTTGTTGTTTCCCACGACTCGAAATCAGAATTTCCAATTTGTGTCTGTGCGCTAATTGTTTTGGCCAATAATAAAATTGAGAAAAAAGGTACAGATCTTTTCATAGTCAAATAGTTCATAGTTTACACAAATATAACACTGTAGAAATGCTTTTATAGGCCCTAAAAAACTATTTATTAACAACGCAAGATTGAGAATTTTTTAAATCCGGAAGATTTAAAAAGGTAGTAGTAGGTTAGTTTTACAATATAAAAAAAGAGGGAGAAAATCTCCCTCAAATTTTTTACCTAACCGGATTATTCATGAAACCACTCTACGATAATCTGAACTGCATT
>JBKDKG010000043.1:0-19887 GCA_046345095.1 Flavobacteriia bacterium
GTCCTAGTTAGTGATGCAAACAACTGCACAGCCAATGCTTCACAAACGGTCACAGTAATTAACAATTCTGCACCAACAGGAACAGCGACACAAACATTCTGTAATTCTGCTACGGTAGCAAACCTTTCTGCTACAGGAACAGCGATCCAGTGGTATGCCGCATCCACGGGTGGAACAGCTCTTTCTGCAGGAACTGCATTAACAAACGGAACAACGTATTATGCTACTCAAACGATTAGCGGGTGCGAAAGCGCAAGCCGCCTGGAAGTAATCGCAACGATCAATGCTCCTACAGCACCAACAGGTGTCGCAACTCAATCTTTTTGTAGTGGAGCAACAATAGGTTCATTGAGCGCATCGGGTGCAGGAATTCAATGGTATTCCGTTCCAACAGGAGGTTCTCCATTGTTGCTGACGACTTCATTAGTCGATGGCACGATTTACTATGCTTCACAAACAGTAAGCGGATGCGAGAGCACGGACAGGCTTGCTGTAACAGCAGTTTTCGGAATTCCTTCTGCTCCAGCTGGAGCGGCTACGCAAACTTTCTGTAATAGTGCAACAATTTCAAACCTCGTTGCTACAGGCTCCAATGTTCAGTGGTATGCTGCTCCAAGTGGAGGTTTGGCCATCTCATCCAATACATCGCTTGCAAACGGAACAACTTACTATGCAACACAGACATCAGGAGGCTGTGAAAGTACAGATCGTTTGGCAGTTTCTGTATCAATAAATGTTCCTGCATCTCCTTCGGGTTCCGTTACACAAGATTTCTGTAATTCTGCGACCGTTGCAGATCTGAATGCAACCGGAGCAAGTATCCAGTGGTATACCGTATCAACGGGTGGAACAGCTCTTTCTTCAGGAACAGCTTTAACAAACGGTACAACATACTATGCTTCACAGTCAATAAGTGGATGTGAAAGTGCTACACGTTTGGCAGTGGCTGTAACCATCAATATTCCTACAGCGCCATCTGGTACTGCTAGCCAAACAATTTGTGGAACTGGAACACTGAATGATCTTTCAGTAACTGGAACGAACATTACTTGGTATGACGCTGCAAGCGCAGGAAATGTATTGTTGCCTACAACTGCTTTATTAGATGGATCGACATATTACGCAAACCAGACTATCAGCGGTTGTGAAAGTTTGAACCAATTGGCAGTAGCTGTCTCAGTTAATGCTATTCCATCTGCTCCAGCAGGTGCTGCAACTCAGGAATTCTGTAACAGCGCAACAATCGCTGATCTTTCAGTAACGGGAACGTCAATCAACTGGTATGCGGATGCAGTAAGTACCACTCCATTGAACTCAACAACTGTAATATCGAATGGTTCTTATTATGCGACTCAAACGGTGAACGGATGTGAAAGCACTGATCGTCAAGTAATTGCTGTCAACATCAATGCACCGGCAGCACCTGTAGGATCAGCAACACAGACATTCTGTAATTCAGGAACAGTTGGTGATTTAACGGCAACTGGCACATCGATCCAATGGTATTCGGTACCAACCGGTGGAACGACCTTGCTTTCTGGCACAGCACTTTCTGATGGAACATACTACGCTTCACAGACAATAAGTGGTTGTGAAAGTGCTACACGTTTGGCAGTGGCTGTAACGATAAATACTCCTGCAGCACCAACTGGTGCAACAAGCCAAATTATTTGCGGAACGGGAACCCTGAATGACCTTTCAGTATCAGGATCTAACATTACTTGGTATGACGCGGCAACTGCAGGAAATGTATTGTCTCCGACAACAGCGGTGGTAGATGGAACGACTTACTTCGCGACACAAACGATCAGTGGATGTGAGAGCTTGAACCAATTGGCCGTTTCCGTTGCTATAAATACAATACCTACAGCACCTGCAGGCACAGCTACACAGGAATTCTGTAACAGCGCAACAATCGCTGATCTTACAGCAACAGGAACAGCGATTAACTGGTATGCTGACGCGGTAAGTACGACACCATTGGTTGCAACAACTGGATTATCGAATGGAGCAATGTATTATGCTACCCAAACTGTGAATGGTTGTGAGAGTAACGACCGCTTTGAAGTAGCAGTAACGATTAATACATCAGCCACTCCAGCAGGTAGTACGAACCAATCTTTCTGCTCGGCGGCAACCGTAAATGATCTTTCTGCCATAGGCACTGCTATTGCATGGTATAATACCGCAGTGGGCGGAACAGCATTGACAGGCATCACGGCATTATCAAATGGTTCAGTATATTATGCCTCACAAACGATCAATGGTTGTGAAAGTTCAAACAGATTGGCAGTTGCGGTTACGGTAACAATACTTAACTCGAACGTGACTGTATCAGGAATAACCTTAACAGCTGTTCAGGCAGGGGCTAATTACAATTGGGTTGATTGTAATAATAGCAACCAACCGATTTCCGGAGCCAACGGACAGTCTTATACGGCAACATTAAATGGCAGTTATGCAGTTGAGGTTTCATTGAATGGATGCTCAATAACTAGTGCTTGTTCAACAATAACATCCGTTGGTTTAGTGGAGGATAAACTTGACGTAATTAGTCTTCACCCAAATCCTACATATGGTGTTGTAACGATTCTCGTACCCAAACCAACATCTGCTGTAATTACTTCTTCGATCGGAGCGGTCGTGGCTATATTGGAATTGGATACAGAAACGAAGTTTGATACATCTGACCAAGCCAGAGGTATATATTATCTAACCACCTCTGAAGGACAAACAGTGAAGTTCGTAAAAGAATAAATAATAAGTCGCTCATGAAGAAAGCTCCCGTTGAAAATTCTACGGGGGCTTTTTATTTTCAGATCTCCATTACAAAGAAAAAGAAATTCTTTTTTTGTTGTTTAAACGAATTTCGTTGGACTAATTCAACCGTCAACTGATTGTCTTCGTAACCGTCAACACTCCTTGTTTCGTCAAAGATTTTATATTTACATTCCACTTTTTCCACTTTTTCCAGCTTTTATCTTCAATGTAACGAGTTCCATGGAGCCTTCATTCTGAACCATATCGAAAATTATTATTCTTATTCTGTTTTGGTTTATGCGACTTTTAACGGGAAGTACTTTGTAAAAAAGGAACTAATTTTAAAAACTTCTTTCTTGTCAATTGTCTAAAGGGGGTGCCAAGCTCGAATTTTTAGCTTTGAGAATATATCTGTGTTTTATTCTATTTTTCGTAATTTTTCTATAGCTTAAATTGTTGATTATAAATAATTTGTATTTTTTTTGTTTTATTTTTTACATGTAAACTTTAAACAAAACCTTTAACATTCTGTTCTATGGTTATGAAAGGGATACTTGTTCGGCAAACTTCCGACGCAGCGCCCAAATTATTAAGTGTCAAGAGAACCAAAATAATCTCCTCTGATTCAAAACAAAATAAGAACATGAAAAAATTAGCAGTTTACCGCAAAGAACATTTCAATGCTGCGCACCGTCTGCACAATGACACATTGAGCGATGCTTTAAATCTGGAATTGTTTGGTAAATGCAACAACCCAAATTACCACGGTCACAATTACGAATTGGTTGTTAAACTTGTCGGGGAAGTAAATCCTAAAACGGGATATGTTTATGACACGAAGGAACTGAGTAAGTTACTGAAAGATAATGTATTAGAACGTTTTGATCACAAAAACCTTAACCTGGATGTGCCGGAATTTAAATCCATCAATCCAACCGCGGAAAATATTGTCTTGGTAATCTACGATATTCTTCGCGCTCAAATAGAAACTCGTTACGACTTAACCTTAAGACTTTATGAAACAGAACGGAATTTCGTTGAATACCCTGCTTAATGGTGAGCAGATAAGCCTTGCACACTTAAGTGAGGAAGAAATTGGTGATGAACACGCCTTTACCAGTACTGATACGCCTATGCGTCCGGATGCTTTTGACAAGAGTGAAGAAGAAAAAATGGCCATCATTGAAAAGCATTTCAGGGCCATAATGGATACACTAGGCCTTGACCTCACTGACGACAGCCTCAAGGGAACGCCAAAAAGGGTAGCTAAAATGTACGTCCAGGAGATCTTTAGCGGACTAAACCCTGCTAACAAGCCTAAAGTGGCCTTATTTGAGAATAAATACCGATACGACCAAATGCTCCTTGAAAAGGACATTACCTTCTATAGCAATTGCGAACATCACTTTGTTCCTATCTTTGGGAAAGCACATGTAGCCTATATTTCCAATGGCACGGTTATCGGATTAAGTAAACTCAACCGAATAGTTCAGTATTTTGCGAAGCGACCACAAGTTCAAGAACGCATGACGATGCAGATCGCACGTGAATTACAAAGCATATTGCAAACAGAAGACGTTGCAGTGATCATTGACGCAAAGCACTTGTGCGTTTCATCTCGTGGTGTGCAAGACAATAATTCAGCAACGGTAACTTCCTTTTACGGGGGAAAGTTTGAAAAAGAAACTACACGTCAGGAATTGTTCAAATACATTGAAATGTAACTAATCTAAAACTAATTTAAATTATACTAAAATCCCCTTTTACGAAATCGTATGAGGGGATTTTTCTTTTGATAAACTCACACCCTCCATTCATAGCGACTTATCTACATTCATTGAAATGAATTTTGATCTCCAGTATGAAATAAGTTTTAATTAAGTGGCTAACTTTTACAACTAAACTTTTTTACTATTTAATACTATAAAAGAAAAGGGAAGTTGTAAAACTTCCCTTCATATCTAATTGAAAATAAAGGACTAAGACAATTCCACTGTCAGAAGATCATCCGTTTTCGTGACTTTGAGTAAGCCCTGCTTAGTAAGCGATTTGATACTCACATCCCACTGTTTTCCGCTTAAGCCTGCTTTCACTTTCAATGCAGAAAGATCCATTGTTCCTTCATTTTGCACCAGATCGAAGATCAATTTCTCGTTCTCATTCAATTCGAGCTTGTGTGATTTCACTTCCGGACGCATTTGAGGGAAGAACAATACTTCTTGGATCGATGGATTATTGGTAAGGAACATGATCAGACGGTCCATTCCAATACCCAAACCTGAGGTTGGTGGCATACCATATTCAAGAGCTCTTAGGAAGTCTTGGTCGATAAACATTGCCTCGTCATCGCCACGCTCAGATAATTTCAATTGTTCTTCAAAACGCTCGCGCTGATCGATCGGATCATTGAGCTCCGAATAAGCATTTGCAATCTCTTTTCCACAAACCATCAACTCGAATCGCTCTGTTAATTCTGGATCGTTTCGGTGTGTCTTACAAAGCGGCGACATCTCTTTTGGATAGTCCGTGATGAAGGTCGGTTGAATGTAATTTCCTTCGCATTTTGCACCAAAAATCTCATCGATTAATTTTCCCTTACCCATCGTAGCATCCACTTCCAAGCCCATTCCTTTGGCAGCGGCAAACAATTCTTCTTCCGATTTTTTAGCAATATCGAAACCAGTAAATTCAAGAATTGCATCACGCATGCTGATTCGCTTATACGGTGCTTTGAAATCAATCTCATGATCGCCAAAAGTGGATTTCGTTGTTCCATTGACAGCCATTGCACAATGCTCAAGTAACTGCTCCGTGAAATCCATCATCCAGTTGTAATCTTTGTACGAAACATAGATCTCCATGGCTGTAAATTCAGGATTGTGCGTCCGGTCCATCCCTTCATTTCTGAAATTCTTTGAGAATTCATATACGCCATCAAAACCACCAACAATGAGTCTTTTTAAATACAACTCATTCGCGATACGCATGTAAAGCGGAATATCGAGCGCATTGTGATGCGTAATGAACGGACGAGCAGAAGCTCCACCTGGAATTGCTTGTAAAATAGGTGTTTCAACCTCCATGTAACCAGCATCATTAAAAAACTGACGCATGGCATTGAACAATTTAGTTCGTTTGATGAAAACTTCTTTTACATGAGGATTTACCGCTAAATCTGCATAGCGCTGACGGTAACGTTGTTCCGGATCTGTAAAGGCATCATGCACCTTTCCTTCAGCATCTGTTTTTGGTAATGGAAGCGGTTTCAACGCTTTGCTCAACAATGTAAATTCCTTCACATTGACAGATATTTCGCCAACTTGTGTTTTAAAAACTTCTCCTTTTACACCAATGAAATCACCTAAATCAAGCAATTTCTTGAAGACATCGTTGTAAAGTGTTTTATCTTCTCCAGGACAAATTTCATCGCGATTGAAATAAACTTGCAAACGTCCGGTTGAATCTTGTAACTCTGCAAATGAGGCTTTACCCATGACGCGCTGACTCATCATTCTTCCTGCGAGACAAACAACCTTTCCTTCCTGAAAATCAGCCTTAATAGCTGAGGTGTAATCAGTTACCGGGTAAAGAGCAGCTGGATAAGGCTCTATGCCCATATCACGCAGCTTATTTAACGATTCTCTTCGTTGTAGCTCAAGATCTGAAAGTTCAAAAACGCTCATGTTGTTAAAATTGAGGTGCAAAGATACGAAGGATTCGGAAAAGTTCTAGTTGGAATTCGCGTTTGGAAATTCGGTTCGTTCCTCTGTGGATGAAACGATCAAAAAAACTCAATCCTTGTTCCATGTTCTTTGCGCATTGTTCTATCTTTGACCTATGGATTTCAATGTCGTTAAAGCTTTGCACATCATCTTTGTAGTGAGCTGGTTCGCCGGATTATTCTACATTGTTCGCTTGTTTATTTACCATACAGAGGCCCAACAAAGGACTGATGTCGAGCGAAAAGTGCTTTCAGATCAATTTGTAATCATGGAAAAAAAACTGTGGTGGATCATCACTACGCCTGCGATGATTCTCACTTTGATTTTTGGAACATGGATGATTGTCTTGAATCCTGTTTACCTCCAAATGGGCTGGATGCACATTAAACTGACTTTTGTTGCGATTTTATTGGTGTACCATTTTGTGTGTCAAAAGATTATTTTTTCGATGCAGAAAGGTGTTTTTAATTGGACATCAAATGGTTTGAGAATTTGGAATGAACTGGCTACATTGGTGCTTGTTGCTGTCGTGTTTCTTGTTGTGATGAAGGATTCCCTCAATTGGATCAAAGGAACCATCGGATTTTTTGCCGTTGCCATTGGTTTAATGATAGGGATTAAAATTTACAAGCGCTTACGCAGTAAATAATGTCTGATCTTTTGCAGCTTCCGTCAGCTACGAAATTGCTTTTGCTGACATATATCCTCAGTTTGGGTTGCACAGTCTTTCTGTTTTTTAGACAATCAAACTATTGGAAATACGCCTTGTTCTGTGCGGCATTTTTTCTAGCCGCTAGTTTTTCATTGTTCATGCCGTTTTTAAATATCTGGGATGAACAGTTCCACGCCCTAGTTGCCAAAAACATGTTGCAAAATCCTTTGCATCCTCGCTTATTTTTGGAGGATGTAAGGGATGTTACCACCACAAATTGGGTCATGACTGGCACTTGGTTGCACAAACAACCTCTGTTTTTATGGGTGATGAGTTTGTCAGTGAAATTATTTGGCTCGACTATTTTTGCCGCCCGTTTTCCTTCAATGTTACTGCATGGACTCATGACATGCGCTAGCTATAAGATTGGCAGGAATCTTTTTGACAAAAAAACAGGATTGATAATGGCTGTTCTTTTCATGCACAGTGGGTATCTACTTGGTTTGATAACAGGGAAAAACACCACAGATCACAACGATGTTTTTTTCTTAGGGTTTGTGCTTTTTTCTTTTTGGACTTTCACTGAGTATTTGCAGGAAAATAAACGGAAATGGGCCTATCTTACAGGTGTTTTTGTAGGTTGCGCTGTTATGACCAAGTGGTTAGTTGGTTTGCTTGTTTTTGCCCCTTGGGGTATTATAGCAATTGCGCACATAATTCAATACAATCAGTATCGGGTGTTATTGGATCAGGTGCGTGCATTCTTAATTACTCTTTTGGTATTTCTTCCTTGGCAGGTGTATATCTTCTTGAGATTTCCGAAAGAGGCAACACTGGAGATGGAATTGAATGCAATACACTTTCATTCGCCCGTCGAAAAACATGGAGGCGACTTCTTGTTTCATGTTGATCAATTAACTGAGCTTTATTTCTTCAAGTGGGATTTTTTGATTGTTCTTTTGATTTCCTGTGTTATTCTCATTTGGAAGAAAGTGAAATGGCAATCATTGCTTATTCCTTTTTCCATCATTTTTATTGTTTATTTATTCTTCACCTTGGCTGCAACGAAAATGCCATCTTTCACAATTCCGGCATACCCAATGGTGCTTTTGATTTTTGCTGCGGGAATTACAGCCTTTGCTTCGTTCTTTAAAAATCAATTTTTACGAATAGGCACGCAAGTCGTTTGTGTCATCTTTTTTGTTTTTCATTTATTCAATCCAGACAAAGTGATGGAGGAGTATGCTATTGCGCATGATTCAAAAGTGAAAGAAGCATTCAGAATGAGAAAGGTGCAAAATGAGTTTGTTCTAAAAAATGCCAATTCCAAACAGAAACGAGTTGTCTTTGGTTGTGAATTACGCGGCTATGCGTATGTGCAGTGGATGTATTTTACCAATGATATCGCCTATCCTTTTTATCCCTTACGAACTGATATATCACGTCTTCAAAAAAGGGGTTTCCATGTCGCATTGATTGATTGGAATCATTCGATTCCAAAAGAATTGGTTGGCTTGCAGGATGTCGAAATTCTTCAATATCGGGATAAATGATAAGTCTTGTCGATGCATTCAAATTCCCTTTTTTGACTTTTCTGTATCTTTAACACAAATTTTTAGGAATGTATAACAATCTACTGACAGAACAAAAGGGACAAATACGCTTCATTACGATCAATCGTCCTTCGCAGTTGAATGCGCTCAACAAAGAAACAATCGAAGAATTACACCATGCACTTGGCGATGCAGATGCTGACCGAAACACAGGTGTTATCATCTTGACAGGTTCAGGTGAAAAGTCATTCGTGGCAGGTGCCGATATCAAAGAATTTGCAGATTTTTCGATTGCCCAAGGCGGTGAATTGGCAATGAATGGCCAAAAAATTCTCTTCAGTTTTATAGAAAATATGACAACTCCGGTTATCGCGGCAGTGAATGGATTTGCGCTTGGTGGTGGATTGGAATTAGCAATGGCGTCTCACATCCGTGTGGCTTCGTCGAATGCAAGAATGGGATTACCAGAAGTTTCCTTAGGAGTTATTCCGGGATATGGTGGTACGCAGCGTTTGGCGCAATTAGTTGGCCGTGGAAAGGCAAATGAAATGGTGTTTACTGCGGGAATGATCAAAGCTGATGAGGCTTTAGCATGGGGACTAGTGAATTACGTTGTTGAGCCAGAAGAATTGCTTGCTAAATCAGAAGAAATTGCATTGAAAATTTTGAACAATTCGGCAACGGCGATTGCATCTGCAATTAGAGCAATCAATGCGAATTATGAAGATGGCGTAAACGGATACGAAACTGAAATCGAAGAATTTGGCAAGTGTTTTGGCACTGCTGATTTCAAGGAGGGAACAGGTGCATTTCTTGAAAAACGCAAACCGAACTTTAGAAATTAATGTCGAACCCGATAAAAAAATTATTGGGTCAAACGGCTGTTTATGGTCTGTCGAGTATTTTCGGCAGACTTTTAAATTATTTATTAGTACCCCTCTATACACAAGTCTTTGCAGACCCGTCTGACTACGGTGTTGTCTCAGAATTGTATGCGTGGGTAGCATTTCTAATTGTATTGTTGACATTCGGTATGGAGACGGCATTTTTCCGTTTTCTCCAGGATCATGAAGACAAGGACAAAGTATTTCTCAATGGCTTTTTAACAGTCATTGGAGTCAATGTACTATTTTTCTGTTCGCTCCTTTATTTCAACCAGGACATTGCAAAGATCATGCTTTATCCTGGCCACAATGAATACATTATTCTTCTCGGCGCAATCGTTGCAATTGATGCGATAACGGCACTTCCACTCGCTAAGCTAAGGGCTGAAAACAAAGCATTGAAATTCGCGTCCATTCAGTTTGCTTCGATAGGTGTAAACATCGGTCTCAACCTGTTCTTCATGCTCTATTTGTTTGACCCATCAAGGCCTGAAGAAGGCGTACTTTTCATCTTATTTGCGAATCTAATCGCCTCATTGGTAAAACCCTTGTTGCTTTACCGTGATTTCCTTTCCATCAAGTTCAGTTTTGATCTGCAATTGGCCAAAGAAATGCTTGTTTATTCTATTCCTTTGGTGATTGCTGGTTTTGCAGGTATCATCAACGAAACACTCGATAGAATTTTATTGAAACACATCACCTACGACGGTTTGAATCCAGCGTCACTTAATTTTGCGGAAGAACAGGTGGGAATCTACAGCGCATGCTACAAGTTAGCCATGTTGGTGACGATTTTATTGCAGGCCTATCGGTATGCTGCAGAACCTTTCTTTTTTGCTCAGATGAAAAGTGAAGACAAAAACAAGGTCTATGCGAAAGTGATGAACTATTTTGTTGCCACCGTCTGCCTGGTTTTTTTAGTAGTTTCTCTCAACATCGATATTTTCAAGCATTTCATTCGCAATGAGGCCTACTGGTCAGGATTGGGAGTTGTTCCGATATTACTATTGGCCAATGTGTTTCTGGGGATTTATTACAATCAAAGTATTTGGTACAAGTTAAGTGGTCAAACTAGATTTGGAGCCTACATAGCCATTGTTGGAGCAACCTTGACTATTTTAATCAATGTGGTATTTATTCCTGAATACGGGTTTTATGCTTGTGCGTGGGCAACATTAGTGGTTTATGCTTTCCAAATGATTGCTTCGTATTATTTAGGACAGCGCTATTACCCTATTCAATACAATCTTCGGAAGTTTTTCCTCTATTTTGGAGGTGCTCTGATCCTGTATTTTGCCGCAAAAGTAATGCAGGTAGACGGAATCTATACGCGTTTAATTTTTCATAATCTATTAATTATTATCTATTTAGCCATCGTTTTTACTGTGGAAAAGATAACCTTAAAAAGAATCTGATTTCTTGTTAATTGTTTTGTTGATTACTACTCAGCGGCCCAACCTAATACACTTTCTAAATCCTTAATTTTGATTAATTAAATGAACATGCAAGTAAAAGTTATTAATCAATCCAAACATCCGTTACCGAATTACGAAACTGAAGCTTCAGCCGGAATGGACATTCGTGCTAATCTAACTGAACCGATCACTTTGAAGCCATTGGAAAGAGCATTGATTAAAACGGGACTTTATATGGAATTGCCTGTGGGTTTTGAATGCCAAGTGCGACCAAGAAGTGGTTTAGCTTTAAAAAAGGGAATTACGGTATTGAATTCACCAGGAACTATCGATGCGGATTACAGAGGGGAAGTTGGGGTTATTTTGATTAATCTTTCTTCGGAAGAATTTATCGTGGAAGATGGCGAGCGAATAGCTCAGTTGGTATTTGCAAAAGTTGAACAGGCGAAATGGGAGCAAACAGCACTTTTGACGGAAACAGAAAGAGGTGCAGGAGGTTTCGGAAGCACCGGAGTGAAGTAAATGATTTTTGAATAAAAAAAGAAATAAATGAAAGTAATAGTTCCAATGGCTGGACGCGGTAGCCGTCTTCGCCCACACACATTGACAGTTCCAAAACCATTGGTTCCTGTTGGTGGCAAGCCCATTGTGCATAGATTGGTAGAAGACATTGCATCTGTTTGTGCGGATAAAATCGAAGAAATAGCATTCGTTATTGGTGACTTTGGTGCTGAAGTTGAGAAAGAATTAATTGAAGTTGCAGAGAAACTTGGCGCAAAAGGATCGATCCATTATCAAGAACAACCACTTGGTACAGCGCATGCGGTTCTTTGTGCAAAAGAGAAACTTGAAGGGCCTGTAGTTGTAGCTTTTGCGGACACGCTCTTCAAGGCTAACTTTAAGATAGATCCGAATGATGATGGCATTCTTTGGGTGAAACAAATTGAAGACCCAAGCGCATTTGGGGTGATCAAAATGAATGAGCAAGGTGAAATCGTCGATTTCGTTGAAAAACCAAAAGAATTTGTTTCTGATCTCGCTATGATTGGCATTTATTATTTCAAAGATGGTGCACGCTTGAGAAAGGAATTAGAATATTTATTGGATAACAACATCATCAAAGGTGGAGAATATCAATTGCCGGACGCATTGCGAAGGTTGACGGAAGATGGATGTAAATTCAAGCCAGGAGAAGTTACAGAGTGGCTAGATTGCGGAAACAAGGAAGTAACTGTATTCACAAACCAACGCGTACTTGAATTTGATTATGAAGCCAATAAAATGATGGTTTCAGCATCAGCAGCGATAACGGATACAGTGATTATTCCTCCGTGTTTTATTGGGGAGGATGTTGTGATTGAAAACTCTGTGGTGGGGCCGCACGTTTCACTTGGAAAAGGAACGGAGGTAAGAGGGACTGTCATTGCAAATTCAATTGTTCAACAAAATACGAAGCTCTCAAACGCGGTAATTGCGGATTCTATGATTGGTTCTCATGCAACCTATGAAGGAATGGCCCGTGATTTGAGTATGGGTGATTATTCCAGTTTTAAAGAATGATTATTCGGTTTGGTATAGCGTTGATTTTAGTGGTGTCAGTGATGACATCGTGTGCGTCTGCGGGCAAAAAATCCAAGGAGGTCTATCAGTTTTCGGCTGCGGAATTTCCTTACATTGAAAAGTTTCATGAGGCGGTGCGCTTAAAAACAAGTGGTCAGATAAAAGAATCGATCGCTTCATTTGAGCAATGTTTGACAATGAAGCAAGACGATGATGCCGTTTATTATGCGCTATCTCAACTGTATCTTCAGAAGGATGATGCGCAACGTTCCTCAGAGTGCATCGAAAAAGCAGCCAAGCTTGACCCGAATAATGTTTGGTACACGCAAGAATTGGCATACATGTATTTTGAAAAGGGCAATTTCCCGGAGGCCATCAAACATTTTGGCAAACTGGTGAAACTGCAACCACAGAATGTAGAATGGTTGTATGGCTATGCTGAAAGTTTATTGAAAGGTGGAAAAACGGCAGACGCCATAAAAGCGTTGGATCGAACAGAGGAGCAAGTGGGAGCACATCCAGAATTGTCGCTCCAAAAATTCAGAATGTACCTGGAAATAAAACAACCTGAAAAGGGTGTTGCAGAAATTGAGAAAGCGTTGAAATTGTTTCCTGATGAACCGCAGTTAATGGCGACGTTGGTTGATTACTATTTTCAGTCAAAACAGGAAACAAAAGCCATTGATCTGCTTCAAAAACTGGTAAAAGCAAATCCTGAAAACGGGCGTGCTCATTTAGCTCTTGCGGATGTATACCGTCAACAAGGAAAGCAAAAAGAAGCTTACCAGGAATTGAAACTCGCTTTTGAAAGTGATGATGTAGCCATCGACGCTAAGATGAAAATATTGATCAATATTCAAGAAGTAAGTTACAAAGTAGATCCAGAAGTATATGAGCTTGTTGACATAATGGTCGCTAAATATCCCACAGAAGCGAAAGCACATTCCATACATGCGGATTATTTGAATATTGCTGGAAAGGAAAAAGAAGCACTTCAGGCATACAAGGAAGCATTGAAGTATTCCAAAAAGGAATATCCAATCTGGAAACAAGTACTCATCATGGAATATGAAATGGCAGATTTTCAGGGATTGTATGAAGATAGCAAGGTGTGTCTAGAGTATTTTCCCACCATTCCGACGGTATATTTATTGAACGGAATAGGAGCAGTGCAAACGAGAAAATTCAACGAGGCGATCACCTCCCTAGAAGCTGGGAAAGATCTCATCGTGAATGACAAATCACTTGAGGCAGAAATGTATGCCCAAATCGGTGAGGCACATTATGGTTTAAAAAACATTGAACAAGGAAAGGTCAACTTTGACATGGCGATATCACTCGACCCAAAAAGTAACCTGATTCGCAACAATTATGCGTATCAATTGGCTGAGGCGAAAATTGACTTAGAAAAAGCAAATACACTTATCGATGAGGTGTTGAAGGAGGAAAAAGATGTTGCCCAATTTATGGACACGAAAGGATTGGTGCTCTTTCAAAAAGGAAAATACGCCGAAGCATTGAAATTTTTCGAAGACGCCTATCATTTGCAACCATCCGATGTGATTATTATTGAGCACTTGGGTGATGCGTGGATAAAAAATGGCAATGTAGAAAAAGCCATTGATTATTGGAAACGAGCAAAAGAATTAGGCGCTGTAAACAAGAATCTGCCAAAGAAAATTGAAAAAAAGGAGTACTATGATCCGATCTATTAATATACTTTATCTTGGAATAGGGCTCCTTCTCTTTTCTTGTGCAAAGGAACTTACCGAAGCCGACCGTCAAAAGTTGCCGCGACAAAAAGCACAGGACCTTATTGATGTAATGGATAGTCTTTCGCATCGAAAACCAAATTTTTTCTACACGAAAATTGCAACTGATTATTCAGATACGAATCAAAACATTAGCTTCAAAACTTCAATACGAATGGTCAAGGACAGTGCGATCAATGCGCTTATAACCTATGCAAACATTCCAATCGTAAATTCCATCATTACCAACGACACTGTGAAGATTGTCAACAAGAGAGACAAGTGTTACATCAAGCAAAGTTTGGGTTACATCAAGGATAATTTTGGGGTAGATTTTAGTTATCGAAACCTTGAGGAATTAATACTGGGAATGCCGTTGGATTATGATACAACTCAAAAGTATTTTCAAATTCATGACCCTTATAATTACACTATTTCCTCCCACAAAAAAAGAGATATTAAGCGCCTCGATCGAAACGACAAGGAAATAAAAGAAGACATCATCATTAAATATTTTATAGCAGATTCTTTAAACGGCCTGAAAGGAATGTTCATTGAAAGTCCTTCAGATACTACGTCGATAAAAGTAGAATACATCACGCGTGAAATGGTGAGCAGTTACAATGTACCGAAAGAAGTTTACATCGTTATTACATCCCCTCGCAATCAAATGCGAATCAATATGAATTACAATAAGATTGAGATTGATGAACCACAACCTTTACACCTTGTAATACCTGAAGGTTATGAAAAATGTGATTAAACTACTTTTTATTTCAATTATTCTAAGTCAGTCAGTTGCTTTAGCACAAACGAGTGATAAATTGAAAAAAGAACAGCAGCGCCTTGAGAAAAAGATCAAGAATACGAAGTCGTTGTTGAAAAAGACGAAGTCTAACACAGAAGCATCCTTGAATGAATTGAGATTGATTGACAATCAAATTAAATTCCGTGAAGAATTGGTAATGAATTTTGACAATCAAGTGCGTACTGCGGAGGTCAGAATTAAACAGAAAGATTCAGAAGTTCAAGAGTTACACAAACGCATAGCGAAGCTCAAAACACAATACCGTAAATTGTTGCTCTATGCCTACAAGCACCGCAACAAGTTCGGGAAAATGATGTTCATTTTTTCATCCACGGACTATCACGAGGCAATTAAACGAAAAGGATATCTTGAAAGTATTGCCGAAATTCAGAAGAAACAATTCAATATTATCCGTCAGCATCAAAATTTGATTAATGAACAGATTCGCGAAATTCGTCAAGACAGAAATTACAAAGTGCAGGTTCTTGAAGAAAAAAAGACCGAAAAAGCGGCGATAGAAAAGGATAAGAAAAAACAGGAAAATATTTACAATAAGTTCCGCCAAGAAGAAGGTAAGTTATTGTCGCAGCTGAAAGAAGACGAGCGCAAGAAAGAAGTGTTAAAACAGCAGATTAGTGCGGCCATTCAAAAGGAAATTGCGGTAGCAGAAGAAAAAAGAAGAAAGGCTGAAGCCGCCGCTGCTGCTGCCGCTGCGAAGAAAAAAGCTGCCGCTGCCGCCGCCGCAAGTTCAAATTCGGGTACTTCAGGAACAACGACCACCCCTAAACCTGAAGTTGCTCCAGAAAAAAAGGAAGTGGTATATACTGAAAATAAGGAGTCAGCGGCATTGAGTAAAAGCTTTGAGGGAAACAAAGGGAAGTTGCCTTGGCCAGTTGATAAAGGATCCATTACGGAAGGATTTGGTCGCAATGCGCATCCAACATTGGACAATGTTTATACGAACAACAATGGAATTGATATCACGGCTCCAAAAGGGTATCAAGTGAGAGCAGTTTTTGAGGGAGAGGTGACAAGTGTATTGAACATACCAGGTGCAGGCAAAGTTGTTATTGTTAAGCATGGAAATTACCGCACCGTGTATAGTAATCTGCAGGATACCTATGTGAAGATTGGTTCAAAGGTTTCTACAAAACAATCCATTGGAACACTTTTGGTGAAAGATGGAAGTAGCGTTGTACATTTTGAAATACACCAGGTGGTTGGTTCAGCAGTTCAATGTTTAAATCCATCCCTTTGGGTATCAAGATAAGAGCGTGAAGTTCTTATTTGTACTCCTTTTTGTTTGATGTGTTTTGTTGGCGCATGACGCCATCGATGTTTGTTCTTTCAATAGTTATGGCATTTCTGAGTTCGCATCATACTTCGTCATTTTAAATAAAATGTTTGTTCTCCCGGTTCACCCTTCCCAACAATGATTTTCTGACTGTAGAGTCGGAAACCAAAATTACTTCCGTCTTCCGCGCTCATTCCATAAAGATCCGCAGAGGTACCATAAGGAGTAATCTCCACATTGATAAAATTAAATCGAGCACCATTTTTATTCTTCACTTTGATACCATACGTATTATAAGCTGAGATGTAACCGTATTCAACCTCTAGTCCATTGTCACTATTGTAAAATGTTTTGCCTTCCATAAAGGCAATTACATCGCTTTCTTCTTCAAACAAAGCGGCTTGTGAAAAGCTGGTAGCATTGAAAAAAAGCAGTAAAATGAGGGTAAAAGGATAGTTCATAAAATAGTAGTTTGTATCACAACAATATAATCACTTTTTTCATTTTTTACGTCACAGTGGTAACTTAATAGTTGCTTATAAATCAAGAAATGAGAATGACGTAAAACAAGTTTATGGCTGAGTTGAGTCAATTAAAAACAGGCAGTTATTTTGTCATTTTGTATTCATATGGGTGATTGAAAAATGAATAAATCCACTGACGAATGAAAACATTAAAGTTCGTAGGCAACGATCCAAAACAACAACAATTTGCAGTAGAGCTCAGAAAACGAGTCAATGCCTATTTCAAAGAAAATAAAATTTCTCCGAAAGGAAATGTGCGCATGTTGCTGAAAGCGGCTGTGATGTTGTCGATGTACCTTGTGCCATTTGTAGTTTTACTTACTTTA
This sequence comes from Flavobacteriia bacterium, assembly GCA_046345095.1. Taxonomy (GTDB): domain Bacteria; phylum Bacteroidota; class Bacteroidia; order Flavobacteriales_D; family Crocinitomicaceae; genus M0103. Next base: position 17,250 of record JBKDKG010000043.1, read on the forward strand.
CAGCCTAAAGTTTTTCCTGCGATTTTATTGGTGTTCCTGATGGGAATTGGTGAAGCAGGAATCGGAATGTCGGTAATGCATGATGCAGCACACGGGGCATTTTCGAACAAAAAATGGGTGAATAGCACCTTTGCATCCACCATGTTTTTATTGGGTAGCAACACCTTTAATTGGAAAGTACAGCACAATATTTTGCACCATACCTTTACGAATGTCTATGGGTACGATCAGGACATCGAAACCAAAGCCACTTTGCGCTTGTGTGAACATGCGCCCTTAAAACGCTTCCATCGGTTTCAATTTCTTTATGCTTACTTTTTTTATGGCTTTATGACGCTGGCCAAACTCGTCACGGATATTGGTCAACTAATTGAATTCAATAAAATTGGAATTACACAAGAACAAGGGCACCAACCAAAACATGAAGTGATCAAACTCATTGCTACAAAGTTGATTTATGCATCTCTGCTAATAGGGCTGCCGCTTTGGCTCACAGAATACAAATGGTACCAAGTTGTTGTTGGATTTTGTATACTTCACTTTACTGCTGGGATCATCATGAGTACCATTTTTCAGATGGCACACGTCGTTGAAGGAGCCCAACAACCTTTGCCGGATGAACACGGTGTCATTCACAATGAATGGGAGACGCATCAATTGCTAACCACCTCTGATTTTGCGCGAAACAATCTGTTTTTGAATTGGTATGTCGGGGGATTAAATTTTCAGATTGAGCATCATCTTTTTCCAAATACGTGTCATTTGCATTATAGAAAAATTGCACCGATCGTTCAACAATTAGCGGAGGAGTATGGAATTCCGTACAATTTAAAACCAACCTTCACAATAGCATTTCTTTCTCATGCGAAACGACTTAAGGATCTTGGCCGGAGTTAAGAGTGTGTATACGTTTGTAAACTTTTAAAAATGCTTCCCGTTTGGATTTCAAATACTTCAGAGTGTTACTGTCTTTCTTAGCACAGTTGAGTGACGATTAGACCCTGGTAATAGATCTTTTTAAACTAAAAAGGGAGAAGTTTTAAAATACATTCTCCCTTTATTATCAGAACAAATAATTTGTATTATTCTTCATTTTTTTAGGCTGCTGTGACCTGCGGGCATTGTTTTTAGGGATAGTAACTGTTATTCTTTTATTACTATCTTGGTTAATACTCTTTTTTTCTCTTTAAGAAACACAATAAAATAAATCCCTTTCTCCAAATTTATTAAGCTAAATGAATTGTTTTCAGGTCTTTTGACGCTTGAAACTACTTGCCCTTTTGAATTGTAAATAATAACTTCATCTGATACAATATTTTTATTCCAATAAAGTATATTCGATGTGGGGTTTGGGAAAATTAATGTTTCAGAGTTATCATGATTATAATCAATAGAAGCTAAGGTACCTGCTCGTGTAATATCTACCTCAATACCATGAAAAATATCATCAATGTTATCTGTGTTTACCAACATAAAATCTGAACCTAACAATCCGTTTTGTGTAATAATTGGATTGTGTATTGTTACATTCGTTGTTTTCCACTGATTGTCACCTATTCCGGTTATATTCAAGGCAGTCTGTAAGCCCGATAAATTATAATATTTTAGTGCCCAAGTCGAATTGGAATCTTTATCTAGCCACGTAATTTTAAATGTTAAACTGTCTGGATCTGATAGTGAAAACACATCGGAATCGAATTTAAAATACATAGTGTCTTTTCCACTGCTGTTTTCAAAAGAACGTGCAAAACGGTCGTACTTTGATGAGCTTGTATTGATAAGTCCTCTCACTCTGAAAAGACCAATTGAAGTTAAATCTGGATTTATTTGAGTTATCCATCTTTCGTAATTCCCTTCTTCAATATTCCAACCTGCATCATTATACCCCGTTTGTTGATCACGCTGATACACTTGTCCTTGAGTAGCCGCATACACATCATCCATTTGAGCACCACGGCTTGTATAGGCATTGCAAATAGCAATATATCGAGCCTGATTTTGCTTATTGGCTTGACCATAAATATTTTCTGGAAATTTAATGGTGTTTTGAGAATTTAATCCTTCATGGAAAATGGAATAGGCAGCATCTGCGGTACTAGGATACATTTGCTTGGAATATTTATTAAACATCTTAAAAACGTCATGTAATTCAGGTCTTGATTGTGCTTCTTGCAAAGCACTTTGCGTAACGAGCCAAACGGAAAGACCAGTATTAAGTCCGCTAAATGCACCCCAATAAAACCCTAATGGAACATTAATCTGGTACAATGGTTTAGTCCATGTTTGATCCATTTCTGCTGCAGAAAACAAATGTAATCCTTGAGGATTAACAAGGTAAGGTGCCCAAGTGCCCTTAAAATCTAATTCATCTGAAAGATGATGTCCTCGAGCGTACGCTCCGCCTTTTGTTCCAAATCCGTATGTAACATTATTGGTTACCCATTGCCATTCTAAAGGTTCGTCAACAGGATCAATATTGTTAAAAAGAAGTCCAATTTGGGTGTTATTATTCCCCGTATTAAACGTTAGTCTAAATTTTTCAAATACTTCTAAACGGAATGCACGCCATTGATTATCGGAAATAGTATAAGATGAATCAAGAGGTTCTCCCTTGTATGCAACTTCATCACCTGTGCAT
>JBKDKG010000044.1:0-8199 GCA_046345095.1 Flavobacteriia bacterium
CTTTTATTAGTCCAAAGAGATTTTACAGGGAATGACTCCTTTACTGACAGTTTAGATTACAGAGCCAAGTTGATTTTTGAGGATAAATTTTCAAATAATTCGAATGGTGTCCTTTTATCAGATGCATCAAAAGAATTTGCGATGCCAATTCGTATTCCTTATCGGAAGATAACAAAAAAAGACCATGTTTGGTTGGCAATTTCGTTTGAATATAAAACAGATAACAAAGATTTACCTATTCTAATTGCTTTGTGCATGGAGAGAAAAAATGGTGCTTATGGTTACAAGACATTTGAACTTCAAAATGATGTCAAACAGATGCAGAAAGCCAACTTTTATTTTTTAACTCCGGAAATTCGAAGTGAAAATGATCTTTTTAAAATAGATCTATGGAAAAGAAGCCCAGGAAGCATCACCATTGATAATTTAAAAATTAGAGCTTTTGAGAGGCAGAGATAATTAAGATTAAATATCCGATTTTTCAATAAAATCTATGAGTGAATGAATCACTTTGATATGAATTTCTTGCGCTCGATCGGCGTAGTTTGAATGTGGGGCGCGAATTTCAACATCGCAAAGCGTTGCCATTTTTCCGCCATCTTTGCCCGTTAACCCAACAATTTTCATTCCTTTTGACTTAGCTGCTTCGATCGCTTTTAGTATGTTTTGAGAATTTCCTGAAGTTGAAATAGCTAATAAAACATCACCCTTTTGACCAACGGCTTCAATATACCTTGAAAAAATATGATCATAACCGTAATCATTCCCTACACATGAAATATGGCTTGGATCAGAAATGGATAGGGCAGGAAGCGCCTTTCTGTCGTTGCGATAGCGTCCGCTTAATTCTTCTGCAAAATGCATGGCATCGCACATTGAGCCACCATTTCCACAACTGATAATTTTTTTATGCTCTTGGATCGCTGAAACCATTAATTGACCAGCATTTTCTATGCGAATATGATTTTCAGACGTGTTGAATTTGTGAAGTATTTCAATTGCCTCTGAAAAATGGTCTGCTATTTGTTTGTTCGACATCCGAATTGAATTTTTTCAAAAATAAATAAATTAAATGCACTTGAGAATTTTCATTCAAACTTGTTATATTTGAATCCGAGGTTTAACCTCATAAAACAACAACAACATGAAAAAAGGTTTACTTATTTTATCCTCGTTTTTAATCGGTTGCGCTTCCTTCGCTCAAGACGATTGCTACAAGCGTTTGGAAGAGGCTTTCGCCAAAAGAGGAGCTTACACAGTAGCGGATGACATGCATCGAAATGTAATCATTAGTTACTTTGAAAAGGAAGGGACATCATGTGTTTCTGGAAAAGCAAGAGTTGAAAATGGTCAAATAGTTTCGCTATTTATTCAGTATGATGATAATACGTATGAATTGATTGAGAAAAAATTCTACAACGATAAAAAGGCACCGCCCTCAATCGAAAATGGAATTTCACAAATGATTTTTACACCAGATGGTGAGAAATTTAAAGTCATTTTCATTGAGAAGTTGAAGCCAAAACAAAAAACAGTGAAAGAAGCAGCGCTTCCTGGTGACTTGTAATTTTAGCAATATTGATAGATCCCAGCCATAGGTTGGGATTTTTTTTGGATAAAAATGAGTTATTTCAACAACAAGGTAGTTTGGATTACGGGAGCGTCTTCTGGAATTGGCGAGCAATTAGCGATTCAATCTGCCCGAGCTGGGGCAAAGGTTGTTTTGTCAGCACGCAACACGTCTAATTTAGATCGGATTTGTTCAAGTTTGCCTGGTAAAGATCATTTCGTTTTGGCTTTAGATCTTGAAAACTCATCTAATTTCTCAGAATTAGCAGCGCAGGTTTATGCAAAATATGGTAGCATAGACATGCTATTTAATAATGGTGGTCTAAGTCAAAGATCTACAGCGGCAGAAACAACGTTAGAAGTGGATCGAAGAATCATGGAGATTAACTATTTTGGAAATGTCGCTTTGACGAAGGCGGTACTTCCTTATATGCAAAAACAGAAAAGTGGCCACATCATTGCAATTTCAAGTGTTGCAGGGAAGTTCGGATTCTTTTTACGATCAGCGTACAGTGCTTCGAAGCATGCGTTGCATGGATTTTATGAGAGTTTATTGTTGGAAGAAGAAAAAAACAACATTTATGTTACAATTGCTTGTCCCGGAAAAATCAATACCAACATTTCTATCAATGCGTTGAATGCATCCGGAAACACTCACGGAGTAATGGATCATAATCAAGAGACAGGAATGCCTGTGGAGGAATGTGTTTCCCAATTGTTGAAAGCTGTTGCTTCAAAGAAAAAAGAAGTGCTTATTGGGAATAAAGAAATTTTAGCTGTAAAAATCAAAAGATTGTTTCCAACATTATTCTGGAAGATAATCCGAAAGCAATCTGCAACTTAGTTAATTTATTGAAATAGTTGGGTTTTTCTCCTTTAGCATTTCTAAAAACTTTTCTTGTTCTTGAGGTGAAATAAAAATCGCTTAATATTTGACATAATGAACGACAATGCCTTTAATTGAAAGTGATAACTTCAACCCAACAAATAAGGTAGTATTTGTCGTCACTTTTTTTATTTCTGAGTATTCAATTTGTTTTTTTATGAACCCTGAACGACAAATTAAAGTTGTAGGGTCAAAAATGTAATGTGTTTTTAAAGTTATTGAAAGGATAAAAAGAAATAAAATACCAGCTACAAGCAGAAAAATAGTTACTTCATTTTTTGAAGTTTCATTATCATTTAACATGGATAGAAATCCAATTAATGTCATAATTGGCAGGACAATTAATACGGTTTTAAAGAACCAATCTATTTTAGATTTAAAGATCATACAGACACAAAAAAAGCAGGCTTTCACCTGCTTTCGTTCATTTTACCATTGAAACAATGGGCGCTGCCCCATGAGTGAATTTACATCTTTTCGAACGGCCTCAATTATTGAATCATTGGATATATTCATCAATACTTTGTCAATCAATTCAACAACTTGAATCATATCTGCCTCTTTTGCTCCTCTTGAAGTAATAGCAGGAGTTCCAACTCGAATTCCAGAAGTAACAAATGGCGATTCTGTGTCGAAAGGAACCATGTTTTTGTTTACAGTGATATCTGCGCGAACAAGCGTATTCTCAGCGTCTTTACCTGTAACTCCTTTCGATCGTAAATCAATTAGCATCGAGTGATTATCAGTACCTCCGGAAATAATGTGGTATCCCTTTTTGGTGAATTCCTCAGCCATGACAGCTGCGTTTTTTTTCACTTGCTGCATGTAAGTTTTGTAATTATCAGTCAGTGCTTCACCAAAAGAAACTGCTTTAGCTGCAATGACATGCTCTAAAGGTCCACCTTGAATTCCAGGGAAAACAGCTGCGTCCAATAATGCTGCCATTGATTTTGGATTACCATTGTTCCATTTTAAACCAAATGGATTATCGAAGTTGTGACGCAACATGATAACCCCTCCACGAGGTCCACGGAGTGTTTTGTGCGTAGTTGTAGTTACGATATGACAATGTTCAAGTGGATCATTCAATAATCCTGCAGCGATTAATCCCGCTGGGTGTGAAATATCCGCCAAGACCAGAGCTCCAATCTCGTCTGCTACTTTACGGATGCGTGCATAATCCCAATCTCTGCTGTAAGCTGATGCACCACAAATAATCATTTTAGGTTTCTCACGTTTTGCTACTTCTTCCAAAACGTCATAATCAACAAGACCAGTTTCCTTATTTACACCGTAGAAAAAAGGTTTGTACAGCTTTCCTGAAAAGTTTACAGACGAACCGTGCGTGAGGTGACCCCCGTGAGAAAGATCGAATCCTAAAATTTTATCACCTGGTTGCAAACAAGCTAGAAAAACAGCTGCATTTGCTTGAGCTCCTGAATGTGGCTGTACATTGGCCCAAGTAGCACCAAAAACTTTACACAATCGATCAATTGCTAACTGTTCTACTTTATCAACGACTTCGCAGCCACCATAGTAGCGTTTTCCTGGCAAGCCTTCAGCATATTTATTCGTTAATACACTTCCCATGGCTTTCATCACTTCATCACTAACAAAGTTTTCGGAAGCAATTAACTCAATACCATGTAATTGTCTGTTGTGTTCGTCTTCAATAAGCTGAAAAACCTCAGTATCTCTTATCATATGTTGGAATTTAAGAATTGTAATTTTCCTTGTAAATTAATTTAAGTCCTTCCGTTAAGGATATTTGTGGTTTAAACCCTGTCAAACTTAATAGTTTATCAGAGCTTCCAACCCTTCTTTCTACCTCATAATCATATCTTTTCTTTGGAGCTTCCAAATAAATGATTTCGGAATTACTAGTTGTTATCGTTTTTATTTTTTCTGCAAGTTCGGTAATACACCATTCTGCTTCATTGGCGATATTTATAATGTGACATCCTGAAATGTCCATTAGTCTTACACAAGCCTCTACCGTATCGTCAATATAGGTGAAATCGCGTGTTTGATTGCCCGTCCCAAAGACTGTGATTGGTTCATTTTCAAGCGCTTGCTCAAAAAAACGTGGTACAACCATCCTGTTATCTTGGTTTTTTCCATAAACATTGAAGAAACGAAGAGATACGACATTGAGTCCTTTTTCTTCATGGTGAGAAGCGAGATATATTTCATTGTATCGCTTTGCCATGGCATAGGAAGTTCGAGGATCTACTAAAACTTCTTCTGTCAACGCATTTTCAATTGCCGAATGACCATATATGCCGCTTGTGGAAGCATACATGATTTTTTTAACATTGTTAATGAAAGCAGCTTCTACGACATTTCGTGTTCCAATTACTTCAACATCCATTGTTTCCACTGGATTATCTGCAACAATATCAACTCCTAAAACTGCAGCAAAATGAAATACAAGATCACAATTTTTGCTTGCCTGGGTAACAGTTTGAAGATCGCGAACATCTCCTTTAATAAATTCGATTTTAGAATACGTCTCTTTGTCAAGTTTATTACCTCGAAGCAAGGAATCTAAAACAACAACGGAGTGACCGTCTTCAACCAAACGCTTGGCAAGATTGCTTCCTATGAAACCGGCACCACCCGTGATAAGTACTTTCATGTTTTTTGTTTTTGCGAATATCGTTATTATTTTAACTTTTTTATCACATTCGACGGATTGAGTGAAGGGAATGTGTTTGTTGTCCGGTCTCTGAATTGATTATTCCATCGTTACTTAATTGATCCATTCGAACCATTCCGGAGGCGTGAATTATGTTTCCCAATCCATCACATATGCCAACATGAATTATTTTTCCCGAATTATTGGAGAAAAATGCAAGGTCTCCAGAAATAATTTCGTCAAATTCAACTGAACTTCCATATTCAATTTGTTGCGAAGCATCGCGCGGAAGATTGATTTCAAAAAAACGAAGGCACACTTGTGTGAGACCTGAACAATCTATTCCGAAAGGACTTTTTCCTCCCCATAAATAAGGAGTGTTCAGGTATTCTTTTGCTAATTCTGTGACTGACTTCCATTTTGGTGTAGTATCAGAATTTGAAATAGCAAAATGATCATTACCGATATTAAATGTATCTGTAACCTCGAAAGGCAAATATGAGCCTCGAAATATTGTTTGCTTGCCCCAAGGAGTTTCTATGTTTTTAGCTAGTTCCTTCTGATAACTTAGGCCATCCATCCATCTAGTTACTTCTTTTTCAGATAAAAACCGTAAATGTTTAATATCGCAAAAACCTTCGTAATTGTCTGAAAAAGTTCTTATTCGGCACCATGGCGCTGCAATCTCTTCTATTGTTACTAATTCACCAAATAATAATTGGGTAACCATTTCAGAAGCATCTCTATTTTCTGAACGAACAGGTGAAATACTTACAAAACAATATGCCGATTTTGAACTCATGTATGTGATGGGAAACGTTCGTGCTTTAAAACGTTTAATGCTTGTTGAACATGCCTCTCATTGTGATAGACAACAAATAAAAGGGCATCACCAAGTCGCAAACGAATTATCTTAGAAATTGAAATGGGAATTCTTACGCGCCTTAAATTAACCTGACTGGCATCTTGAATAATTTGAAGAAGCAGTTTTTGTCCTTCAGAAAACGTTTGCAAATCTTTACCGTCCAGTAATTCTGGATGAATAAGTGGGTTGTAAAGTCTAGGAGTTTTCATCCTTCGTTTTACATTTTGTGCATTTCCCAACTTCATTGATTTCCATGCAGAACGACCAAGAGGAGAAGATATAAATGCCTCACGAGGCTCGCGATAACGAGTCGTTTTTATTTTATCAGCAATCGTTTTATGATAATACCGAGCATATTCATTTAGGTGTGCAAAAATCTCATTGATATTCCAACTGTTTTTATCTTTCCGCCATGAACGTTGAGTATCCGTCAAAGAATTAAAATTTTCTTCGATTATTGCGAGATTATTTCTTGTAATAACAGAAATTTCATCGAGGAGTTGGCTTGAGGTCAATGTTTCCATGATAGGTAGCAAATTTACAACCATTTGAAAGAAACTAAGTATGAAAATCTGATTATTTACTAGGAAATTATCAATCCCTTTATGTCAATATTCGTTACTTTCGCAGAAGCATGAGTTCTACAGAAAAAAGACCCTTGATACTAGTAACAAATGATGATGGTATCTCATCTAAAGGTATTAAATCATTGATTGATGTAGCTGTTTTATTTGGTGAAGTTGTTGTGGTTGCTCCTGATAAACCACAGTCTGGAATGGGTCATGCCATTACTGTTAATCAAATTTTGCGGTTGGACAAATCACGGTTATTTGATGAATTAGAGGCTTATACCTGTTCTGGCACACCTGTTGATTGTGTTAAATTAGGGATCTACGAAGTGCTCAAAAGGAAACCAGATTTAGTGCTTTCTGGGATCAATCATGGAGAAAATACTTCTACGAATGTGCTGTATTCAGGAACCATGTCCGCAGCAGTAGAAGGTGCAATGGAAAATATACCATCAATTGGCTTCTCACTTTGCGATTTTGATGCAAATGCTGATTTTAGTGTTTGTCAAGAAGTCGCAAAAACGTTAATACCAAAAGTGTTGAATGGTGGGTTTCCTGAGAATGTTTGTCTGAATGTGAACATTCCGAAAATTAAACTGGATGAGCTTCAAGGAATCAAACTTTGTCATCAGGCACATGCTTTTTGGGAAGATCGTTTTGACAAGCGTCAAGACCAATTCGGTAAGCCCTATTATTGGTTGACAGGAGATTTTGTGCGAAAAGGTGCTGTTGAAGGAACCGATTTACATGCTCTTGAACAAGGTTATGCGAGTATGGTTCCTACTCAATTTGATATGACAGCATATTCCGCGATGGATGCATTTAAAACTTGGGATGTATGAATTTAAGAAATTGGTCTATTGAGCACACTAAAGGATTGATAGTAGGTATTTTATCTCCACTGTTGTTTGTTCCCATTGTTATTTTGATTTTAGCATGGTCGCGTGGGTATTCATTTAATGAAATTTGGAACATGTTTCTATTTAGCAAACAAGCGTCCAGTAAAGTGATTTCTATCTCGATCATTTCCAATTTGATTTGGTTTTATCTTTTTATCAATCGAAACAATTATGGCTTTGCAATGGGCGTGATTATGGGGACTATATCTTTTCTTCCTTATATCATTTACGTTAATTTGATCATGTAAATGAAGAACAACCAGTCATTGAAATTATACATCATCGCCGGAGAAGCATCTGGAGATTTACATGGGTCAAACCTCATTAAAGCCATACTGAATGAAGCTCCCAATGTTGATATTCGATGCTGGGGTGGTGATAAAATGAAAGAGGCTGGAGGAAATGTTGTGAAGCACATTCGTGAGTTAGCCTTTATGGGTTTCATTGAAGTATTAATGAACCTTAAAACAATTCTTGGAAACATTAAATGGTGCAAAAAGGATATTGAAGAGTTTGTACCCGATGCTTTGGTTTTAATTGATTATCCAGGTTTTAATTTGCGAATAGCGGAATGGGCGCATAAAAAAGGAATAAAGGTCTACTATTATATATCACCGCAAGTTTGGGCTTGGAAACAATCTAGAGTGCACAAGATTAAACGGTGCGTTGACAAAATGTATGTGATTTTACCTTTTGAAAAGGATTTTTACAAAAAGTTTGAATTTGAAACAGAATTCGTTGGTCACCCTCTTTTGGATGCTATAGAACAATAC
>JBKDKG010000045.1:0-39382 GCA_046345095.1 Flavobacteriia bacterium
GACTTATGATGCATCTGTGTTTTCATTTAAAGACGAATGGTTGGATGGGTTGATTAATTGTGCAGGAACGGATACCGTTGTTGATGCCTTCTATTTTGTTGATCATTTGAAGGCTCCAAAGAAAATACTACTATTTACCGCATCAGGAGAAGAAGTCGTAGAAAAGGTAGAAAAATTTGAAAATTTCATACAGTTGATGAAGTCTTAATGAGGGAATACTTAAAATACCTGAAAGGTGACGGTGTCATTTGGATCATAACGCTGTTAATGCTGTCGTTTTCATTGGTGAGTGTGTATAGTTTTGTGCCTATTCTCGTGAAAATTGAGGGTGGTACACCTTTCAAGTATTTATTCAAGCATTTTGTATATGTGATCATTGGTTTTGGTGTCTTATTCTGGATACATAAGAAAGACCCAAAATACATCATGCAGCTTTCAAAATTTGGCTACTACATTGGAATAGCTTTACTCTTGTTTACCTTGTTTTTTGGTACAAAGGTCAATGATGCAGGAAGGTGGATCAAAATCCCATTTATTGGTCTCACGTTCCAGTCGTCTGATTTTGCAAAGTTGGCTTTACTCATTTATCTATCCCGAATATTATCTAAAAAACAAGATCAACTGTCAAGTTGGAAGGAAGGTTACAAACCTTTAATTATCCCTGTTATTGTTATTTGTGTTTTGATTCTTAAGGATAATTTTTCAACGGCTGCATTGCTCTTTGCAATTTGTATGACCTTACTGTTTATCGGTAAAGTGCCGATATCAAAAATATTTATGACGTTAGTTGGTATTGTAGTGTTAGCTATTTTAGTCGTTGGCTTGCACAAGGCTGTTCCAGAACTAAAGTTGTTCCCGCGCTTTGAAACCTGGGAAAATCGTATCATGAATAAAATGGAGAACGACAATGATGTGCGTTCAAATGCCCAAGCGATGAATGCAAAATTTGCAATTCAGCATGGATCTATCTTTGGATTGGGAGTAGGTGATGGAGAATTGAAAGAATACATCCCCGAAGCTTATGCGGATTTTTATTACTCCAGTTTTGTGGAAGAATTTGGTTTAGTATCAGCAGTCATCCTCATCTTACTTTATCTGATCTTATTGTATCGGATCTTCAGAATCGCTCTGCAATCCGATAATCTATTTGAAACGTTTGCCTGTGTTGGAATCGGAATATTATTACTCACGCAGGCAGCAGTAAACATGCTGGTTTGTACAGGAGTTTTTCCAGTTACAGGTCAAAACATGCCTTTGTTGGCAATGGGTGGCTCTGCTCTAATCATGACTTGTGTCGCAATTGGAATCGTTCAGAGTATTGCCTATCGTCAAGAAAAAGGAAAAGACAGTGGTTTTTCTAATTCACTTGCTTCAAAATGAATTTAGATCGAGTAATTATATCAGGTGGCGGAACAGGAGGACATATTTTTCCTGCTGTAGCTATTGCAGATGAAATAAAAAAACGTAACCCAAATGCAGAAATTCTATTTATTGGTGCATTGGGAAAAATGGAAATGGAGAAGGTTCCAGCTGCAGGTTATCGCATAGAAGGACTTACAATTGTCGGTTTCCAGCGAAAACTCACGTTTTCAAACTTTTTGCTTCCTTTTAAAATTGTAAAGAGCTTACTAAAGGCAAGAAAAATTCTTAAAGAATTTAAACCACAAGCTGTTGTTGGAGTAGGTGGTTATGCCAGTGGGCCGACCTTGCAAGCAGCTACTATGTTGAAATTACCAACACTTGTGCAAGAGCAGAACTCATTTCCTGGAAAGACAAATAAACTCTTGGCATCTAAGGTCAACGTTCTATGCACTGCTTATGAAGGTCTGGAGAGGTATTTCCCAAAAGAAAAAATTCGTATAACCGGAAATCCTGTCAGACATGAAATGGTCACTATTGAGGGTAAACGCGAAGAAGCAATCAATTATTATGGCTTTGATTCTTCAAAGAAAACGATTTTGATTATTGGTGGTAGTCTAGGTGCACGAACATTGAATGATGCGTTGGTTGCTAATATATCTGAGATTGCAGCACATCATGATGTTCAAATATTGTGGCAAAGCGGCAAGCTATATTACGAGCAAATGCTTGAAATAATGAATCAAAAAAAGGTTGGTTCTATAAAACTGGTGCAGTTCATAGATCGAATGGATTTAGCGTATGCCGCAGCAGATGTGATTATCTCTCGTGCGGGAGCTATTTCTGTATCGGAACTTTGTTTAATTGGCAAGCCAGTCGTTTTAGTTCCATCTCCAAATGTGGCTGAAGATCATCAAACGAAAAATGCAATGGCATTGGTGAGTAAAAACGCGGCCATTTTGGTGAAAGATGCAGAGGCAAATCAACGCTTGTTTTCAGTCGTATTTGAACTAATGAAGGATGAATCAAAAATGATATCATACAGTGCTGAAATAAAAAAATTGGCCAAACCAAATGCTACAGTTGATATCGTCAATGAATTAGAAAAAATTGTCAAATGAATCGCTTAGATCATATCAGTTTCAATCAGTTTAATGCGGCATATTTTGTCGGTGTTGGAGGAATTGGTATGTCTGCCTTAGCGCGTTATTTCAAAGCGTTGGGTTGGGAAGTTTCAGGATATGACAAAACACCATCAGCGCTGACAAATGAGCTAATGAATGAAGGAATTCATATTCATTTTGAAGATCAAGGTGAGGCTGCAATTTTATCATTGACAGACATTCAGCGAACTATTTTTATTTATACTCCTGCAATACCAAAGGATCACAAGGAATTAGCTGTTATTCGGGATAAAGGATTGTCTTTGTTTAAGCGCTCTGAGGTTTTGGGATTGATTACTCGTCAAAGTAAAGGCTTGGGTGTTGCAGGGACACATGGAAAGACGACGACCAGTTCCATGCTAGCTCATATTCTAAATCAGTCTTCAAAACCATGTGATGCATTCCTTGGTGGAATTGCAACAAATTTTAATTCCAATTTATTAATCGGAAGAAGCGCAGAATATACTGTTATAGAGGCTGATGAATTCGATAGATCCTTTTTGCAATTAAAGCCATTTGCTTCAATCGTAACATCAACCGATGCTGATCACCTTGATATTTATGGAGATTCTAATGAATTTATTCAAGGATTTCAGCAGTATACACAATTGATTGAACCGACAGGATGTTTGGTTAAACGTGAAGGTTTGGATGTTTATTCATCCGCTAAAACGATAACATATGCCTTGGATTCTTCATCAGCAGATTATTCAGTATCTAATTTGCGCATGGAAGACGGTCGATTTTACATGGATGTTAGAACACCAAATGCAGTATGGAACGAATTAGAACTTGGAATATCAGGAATACACAATGCCGAGAATGCATTGGCATGTATTGCACTTTTGGAATTCCTTTCAATTTCTGAAAATGAAATTAGAACTGGACTCAGCACATTTTTAGGGGTTAAAAGACGGTTTGAATACCACCTTCGAAAACCAAATCTTGTTTACATCGACGATTATGCGCACCATCCTACTGAAATTCATGCACTGATAGCTTCGATTCGCTTGCTCTATCCTGACAAGAAAATTACAGGCATATTTCAACCTCATCTTTTTTCTCGAACGCGCGATTTTTTTGATGGATTTGCGAAAGAATTGTCAAAGCTGGATGATTTAATTCTCATGCCAATTTATCCAGCAAGAGAGCTGCCAATTGAAGGTGTTACGAGTGATGCTTTGTTGGAGGCAATTTCTCTGAAAAGTAAACGAATACTTTTACCAGAAGAAGTTTTGAAAAGCTTCCAAGGATTCAATAACGGGGTAGTGTTAACGATCGGCGCGGGAGATATTGATCGCATTGTTGAACCGTTAAAAAAAGTGCTGTCATGAACAAGTGGGTGAAGGGATCGTTATGGGCGCTATTTTTAGGGGGAGTGATAACAGTTTTAGTTCTTTCTCAACAATCTCAATCAGAAAGCACGCTTGAAACAGCGGATATTGTGATCCATGTAACGGGAGAAAACGCCTTTTTAAATGAACATGAATTACATCAGCGATTAAAGCGTCGTGGTTTTGTTTTTAAAGGTCAAATGCAACGTGATTTGAAAGTTGCTGCCATTGAAAAATATATTAGAGCAATGACTGAAGTCAAGAAGGTGAAAGTGTTTACAAACATCGGTCATGGATGGAAAATTGATGTCGTGGTCCGTAAACCTATTGCGCGTATATTTAATCAATTTGGAGAATCGTATTATTTGGATGAAGACGGTGTAGTGATGCAAACTTCCTCTATTCATACAGCCAGGGTACTTGTTGTAAGTGGAAATTTGAAAGATCGACCAACTTCAATTTCGGTACCTGAGATTATCAACAATGACTCTTTGAAAAGTATTCGAAAGCTCGACGATGTCTATCGTATTTCAAATTATGTTTGTAAAGACCCCTTAATGCAGGCACTAATAGGTCAAGTTCACCTTAAAAAGAGCGGAGATTTTATACTAGTGCCAATTGTTGGGGGCCAAGAGATCGTTTTCGGTACAGCAAACACGGAAAAGGAAGTAAAGGAGAAATTCGAGAAATTGAAGATTTTTTACAGTGAGGCAATCCCTTATGAAGGATGGAATAAATATACCGAAATCAATCTCAAATACGAGAAACAGATTGTAGGCAAGACAAAAGAAAATAACACGCAAGAAAATTAACAGTTATGTCAAAGATTATAGTCGGACTGGATATAGGAACAACAAAGATTGCTTGTTTCGTGGGCAAGAAGAATGAACATGGCAAGATTGAGATTTTATCAATGGGTAAAAGCGAGTCACTCGGTGTAACTCGTGGCATGGTAGCGAACATTGAGAAAACGGTACAATCGATCAAAGTTGCAGTGGAGGAGGCGCAAGAGCGTGTTGATGGCCAATTGACTGTTCGTGTTGTAAATGTGGGTATTGCTGGACAGCATATAAAAAGTTTACAGCACCGCGGAATTCATACAAGAGACTACATTGATGTAGAGATTTCTCAGAAAGATATCGATGCTTTGGTGGAAGATATGTACAAATTGGTGATGCAACCGGGAGAGGCGATTATAACTGTTTTGCCACAGGAGTATATCATTGACAATGAACAAGGAATTAAAGACCCAATTGGGATGCTTGGCCGCAGATTGGAAGCGAATTTCCACATCATAACAGGTCAGATAGGTGCTTCCATGAACATTACAAAATGCGTTGAGAAAGCTGGGTTAGAGGTGAAGGAAATTATCCTTGAACCGATTGCATCTGCTGACGCGGTATTGTCGGATGAAGAAAAAGAAGCAGGTGTTGTATTGGTTGACATAGGTGGCGGTACGACAGACGTTGCAATTTTTCACGAGGGAATTATACGACATACCGCTGTTATTCCTTTTGGAGGAAATGTCATCACAGAGGATATTAAAGAAGGGTGCACTATTATGCGGCGACAAGCTGAAATGTTGAAAACTAAGTTTGGTTCTGCACTTGCGTCTGAAAGTCAAGAAAACGAGATCGTCTGTATTCCTGGTTTAAGAGGTCGCGATCCAAAAGAAATTACAGTTAGAAATCTTGCGAGTATTATTCAAGCAAGAATGGAAGAGATCATTGAGTTGGTTCATTATGAAATCATTAATTCAGGTTACCAGAAAAAATTAATTGGAGGAATAGTTGTAACTGGTGGAGGTGCTCAATTGAAACACATTACACAATTGTTCGAATATATAACAGCTATGGATACACGTGTTGGTTATCCAACAGAACATTTAGCGAACAATAATCACATCGAAAACTTGACTAGCCCGATGTATGCAACGGGAATTGGATTGGTACTTAAAGGGTTCGAAGCATTGGAAAAAAACAATTCAACGACCGAAGCAGCAAGTAATGGCGCTGTGAAAACCCATTCTGTTAAAAACAGAGGATCATTTTTTGATACAATTGTTAAAAGAGGTGTAGATTGGTTCAAGGAAGATAATTAAATTTGCAAATAGAATAAACGAGGGAATATGGAGTTTGATTTACCAAAAGAAACGAGTTCGATCATTAAAGTGATCGGCGTAGGTGGAGGCGGAAGTAATGCTGTCAATCACATGTACGACCAAGGAATCATTGGCGTAGATTTCATCGTATGTAATACTGATCGTCAGGCCTTGGATATTTCTCCTGTGCCCTACAAAATACAACTTGGAACTTCTCTGACAGAAGGTCGTGGAGCAGGTGCTATTCCTGAAATCGGAATGAATGCGGCCATCGAAAATATCGAGGAAATTAAAGAACTGTTGAACAAAAACACCAAAATGGTATTTGTTACGGCAGGTCTTGGTGGTGGGACCGGCACAGGTGCCGCACCAGTTATTGCTCAAGTTGCAAAAGAAATGGGTATCCTAACAGTTGGTATTGTTACGGTGCCTTTCAATTTTGAAGGAAGAAAAAGAAGACAACAAGCCGAAGAAGGATTGGAAAAAATTCGTCAGAATGTTGACACACTTTTGGTTATTAATAACGAGCGTCTCCGTGAGATTACGGGCAACTTAACTATTGGAAATGCTTTTTCACAAGCTGATGATGTATTAACAATCGCAGCAAAGGGAATTGCAGAAGTGATATCAGTAACTGGTGCCATTAACGTTGACTTTAATGATGTGAAAACTGTCATGAAGGACAGTGGTCATGCGATCATGGGAAGTGCAACAGCTGAAGGTGAAAATCGTGCAATTACTGCAGTTCAGCAGGCCTTGGCTTCTCCATTACTAGATGATAGCGATATCAATGGTGCACAATACGTTTTACTCAACATCACTTACGGTGACAAGGAAGTTTTAATGGATGAAATTTCTGAAATCACAGATTACATCCAAGACGAAGCAGGTTCTACAGCTGATGTTATTTGGGGTCATGGTTATGATGCAACATTAGGCGATAAAATAGGTATTACATTGATTGCTACTGGTTTTAATACAGGAAACAATGTGGGTTTTTATAAGGCACCTGAAAAGACAGTGCGGTCACTAGACGATGAACCAAAAAATGAAATTGTTAAACCGTTAGACTCTCCTACTCAAGTAAATTCATATACACCACCGGTAGTCAATGAAACAACGGTTGAGCCTTTTTTGAAAAACGAATTGGTTGAGCCAACAGTAAATGTTCAAAATGTGGTTGTTGAATCTGTAGCCAGCGAATTACCTCTGACAGAAGAACCTTTCTTAAGAGAAGAAAAATCAGAAGACAATGGTGTTCAATTTAACTGGGAGATTTCATCTCCTACACGAGTAGTTGAAAACACAACTGTTACTCCACAGCCTGAGCCGGTTGTTGAAAAGGTTGTTCGTCATGTCTTGGAAGATGATAACGATGAAAAGGTAAATCTTGATACTGTAACTGCGAAATCAATTCTTTCTCCTGAGGAGCAGCAGCGAAGAACACAAGAGCGTCTTTCTAAAATTCAAGATTATACTTCAAAATTGAAAAAGGCTGAGGGTATTTCTGAATTTGAAAATGAACCAGCATACGTGCGGCGCAATATTCAATTAGATAATTCTCAGAAGAGTACGCAAGAAACGGTTAGTCGATTTGGGCTCACCGAAGATGAAAATGGCACCTCTCTTCGCAATAATAACTTCTTGCACGATAACGTAGACTAATGAATTTTACGGAACGAATTAACGCAGACATTAAGAGTGCAATGTTAGCCAAAGAAAAAGAACGTTTGGCTGCTTTAAGAGACATTAAATCAAAATTGTTATTGGAAGCTACTTCTGGTGGTAATGGAGAAGTTTCAGAAGACGTTGCCATGAAAATATGCATGAAATTGCACAAACAACGTATCGAAACGTACGAATTGTACAATCAACAGGGCAGAGAAGATTTGGCTGCAGAAGAATTGTTTCAAGCGAAAGTGATAGAAGAATATTTGCCTAAAATGCTTTCTGAAGAAGAGGTGCGCGCTGAAGTAGAAGCTGCGATAGCACAAACAGGAGCGTCCGGCCCCCAAGAAATGGGTAAAGTAATGGGTGTTTTGACTGGAAAATTAGCAGGCAAAGCAGATGGAAAATTGATTGCATCACTTGTTAAAGAACTCCTTTCTCGTTGATAGAAAATATTTGAAATAATGAAGCGCGTTCGTCCTTAGATTGAACGCGTTTTTTTATGGTAAAAAGATAAAAAAATCTCGATTACATTTGTAACATGAATTTGGAAGTTCTTAAAGAAAAATTAGCCGAAACAATTCGGAAATATAATGCCAAGGGATGGTCACCGGCAACCTCTACTAACTATTCTTTCAGGGATTTAGATGATAATATTTGGGTATCGAGATCAGGAGTTGACAAAAGTGAATTTTCAGCAAATGATTTTATAACTGTTAATTTTGATGGAACAGCTACAGGGGATTTTGTTGGAGTAAAACCTTCAGCTGAAACACTGATTCACTGTGTGCTTTATGACTTGTTTCCTTCAATAAAAGTGATCCTTCACAGTCACTCTGTAAACCCGGTTATACTTTCAAATTTAGTTGGTGATTCTTTGACTTTTGAAGGATATGAAGTGCAAAAAGGTTTTGCGGGTCAAATTTCTCATGACAGTAAAATTCATATTCCGGTCTTTGACAATTCACAAGATATGGACTTGTTAACTTCAGAAATGATAAGCCGTAAGAATCTGTTGAACAATCATTCCTTGTTGATTCGTAAGCACGGAACCTATGCTTGGGGAATAAATTTATTTGAAGCAAAACGACATTTGGAGACTTTGGAATATCTTTGTGAATGTGAACTTCGTTTCCGCAGTTTAAAATAATTACATCAATCATGGCGATTTTATCAATACCTGAAAAGAACATTCAGATTTCAAACCCAATTGAAATTCGCGCATTCTTCGAAGAGAGAAATATATTTTTTGATCAATGGACTTGTGATGCTGTATTTCATGATACAGCTACTCAAGATGAAATTCTTCAGGCATATTCCAAAGATTTGGACCCTTTTATGAAGGATGGTGGTTATTTGACTGCGGATGTTATTTCTATAAATAATTTGACAGAGAATTACGAAGCAATTCGTGCGAAATTCCTAGCAGAACACACACATTCAGAAGATGAAATCAGGTTTTTTGTAGATGGTCAAGGATTGTTTTGGTTTAATCTAGAAAATGAACCCGTTTTTAATTTGTTGTGCCAAAAAGGTGATTTAATTTCAGTTCCAGCAGGAACAAAACATTGGTTTGATGCAGGAGCGACAGATCCATTTGTAAAGGCCATACGAATTTTTATAGACATGTCTGGCTGGGTGCCAGACTACACAGGCTCAAAGATTGAAACATCCTTTAGTGGATTTTCATTTCCTGCCTAAAATCTGATTTTTGCGAAAAACAGTTAGAAAACAGACTAACATTAATTACTGAAAAAAGTATTTGTGTTTTCAAAGTTGAAATTTTGGTGGAATTTTCAAAAAACAAGCCTCAACAAAGAGAATACAATATCCCTTCTATGATTATTTCTACTTTTGTAGTATGAAAATGAATGGAATAAAGTGCATATTGACCGATATAGAAGGAACAACGACTTCAGTGAGTTTTGTATATGACACATTATTCCCGTATTTCAGAGAAAACATAGCCGAATTAAAAAATTTAACTCAAAATCCTGATGTTCAAGCAGCCTTCCGTAAAACTGTTGAACTCAGCAAGCAATTAGAAGGAAAGACTTTGAGATCAGTCGATGAGATTATCACAACGCTTGATCGTTGGAGCAGGGAAGATAAGAAGATAACTCCTTTGAAAACTGTTCAAGGGATTTTATGGAAAAAGGGTTATGAAAGTGGGGAGATTAAAGGTCACGTGTATGCTGATGTACCGTCCGAATTGAAAATTTGGAAGACAAAAGGCCTCAGTTTAGCGGTCTTTTCTTCTGGTTCCGTAACCGCTCAAAAGTTAATTTTTGGATACAGTGAAGCGGGTGATTTGACACCTTATTTCTCGCATTATTTTGACACCGAAACTGGAGGAAAAAGGGAGTGTGAAACCTATGCAAAAATTGCTTCGGAACTTCTTTTTTCAGCCAATGAAATTCTTTTTCTTTCAGATATAAAAGAAGAACTTGAGGCAGCAAAAGCGGCTGGATTGCAGACTGTTCAGCTCGTTCGGCCTGGAACAGTTGCTTGCTGGGAAAAGACAATTAGTGATTTTTCTGAGTTGCAGATCAATTAAAGATTGCCATACAATTGATTTTTAAAAACGATAGATAAATTCGTAATCAAAAACATAAGATGACTGGAAAAACATTTCGCACAATATGGACAACAGAAGATAGATTTGTTGAAGTGATAGATCAACGCATGCTGCCACACCAATTTAGTGTCGTTAAACTTGAAACCTATGAGGATGCCGTCGAGGCGATTAAAGAGATGATTGTGCGTGGTGCTCCGCTTATTGGAGCTACGGCTGCGTATGGAATTTACCTAGCGGTACGGGAAATGATCGAAGAACAATTAAATGGAAGTTTTTTGGATGAAGCTTTTAGTGATTTACGTGCATCTCGACCAACAGCTGTAAATTTATTTTGGGCATTGGATAAAATGCGCGATGCTCTTGATAATTGTGAAGGTGATTTTATTGAAACAGCATGGAAAAAAGCCGCAGAAATTGTTGAGGAAGATGTTGAGACATGCAGAATGATTGGTGTGCATGGTTTGCCACTGATTGAGGAAATCGCTTTACGTAAAAAAGGAGAGACTGTGAATATATTGACACATTGCAATGCGGGGATGCTCGGATGTGTTGAATGGGGAACAATCACTTCTCCCATTTATCAAGCCATGCAAAAGGGAATAAACTTACATGTATGGGTGGATGAGACGCGACCAAGAAACCAAGGGTCTAACCTTACGGCATATGAATTGACACGGCACAATGTACCACATACCTTAATTGTTGATAATGCAGGTGGGCACCTTATGCAACATGGAATGGTTGATATGGTGATTGTTGGAACGGATCGTACAACGCGTCATGGAGATGTTGCAAATAAAATTGGTACGTATTTAAAAGCCCTTGCGGCTCACGATAATAATATTCCATTTTATGTAGCCTTGCCATCTACAACTTTAGACATGAGTATTCGTGATGGCTTAAAAGAGATTCCCATTGAAGAGCGTAACCAAGACGAGGTGAGATTTATGCAGGGTAAAACCAAACGAGGAAAAATTGAACCAGTTTTAATTTGTCCTGAAACTACACCAGCAAGTAATTATGGTTTTGATGTTACTCCTGCACGTCTTGTTTCTAAAATCATTACAGAAAGAGGGGTTTGTGACGCAAGTGAAGAGGGTCTTCTTTCCTTATTTCCTGAATATAAATAAAATCAAACGAGGGCTGTAAAAGCCCTCTTTCTTATGTATTACTGCATCGTTAGGTTTAGTTGTAAGCATTTGTAAACGTTTTTTGTTGTTGTTCGATCACAAGGTGAATTGGATGTACTGTCATTTTTACATTACCGAATCCATTGAAAGGTGTTTCTGCTTGTTCAGTTTTCTCATTGTCCAATTGAACTTGAAGGTTTACATTAAAAGCCAATTTACATCCTCTTGCGTCTTCTACGGTTAATTTATAGATACCGTCTTCTAGTTTTTCTGGGTGCTCATAGTATGTTTTGTCATTTAAACGAAAGATGTACATAGAAGAAGCATTTTCTAAGTCCCAAGGTGATCCACCTTTAACAGCAATGTTAAGATCAGAATTAAAGTTTGCTGCACTTGTAGAAGTAGGAACATTGTATCCAACTGAGATAGGCGCAGGCATTGCAATCTGCACAGAATCTTTTACACTATTTCCTTTTGAATCTTGAACTGTAACTAAGTATTTTCCTTTTTTTAGGTCTGTAATTTCTTGGCTGGTCAATCCATTATTCCAAGTAATTACATAGGGCGCGGTACCACCTGTGATAAATAATTCCGCTTTTCCATTAGCTTGCCCAAAACAAGTAATGTCAGTTTTAGTGATCTCTACTCTCAAATCTTCAGAAGCAAATGTATTAATGCTGATGAAAAGAGCTAAAACTGTTTTGATAATTACTGACGTTTTCATGACTATTTGTTTTTCGTTTATATTGCAAACAAACAACGATTCTGTCAGTTGAATTTCGGTTTCTTTTAATTAGCCATACATTTTACATGTATACTGATAGGTAGGTTTAGGGAAAATACGGAGGCACCATACGTAGTTATACGTAGAAAGGAATTTTTTGAATAAAAACAAGGGTTTTTGGGGTGTAGAAAAAGATGCACTAAAATGCACGAATGGTCTGAATATTTTTTCCTCCGAGTATACGAGGGCTTAATTTCAATTTTCTGATCAAGAAATGCGCACCATCAGAGAATCAGCTAACTGCACGAGATCTGATTTTTTATCTTTCTCAACACTAATTTCAGAAAGGGCTTGCATTGCACAGGTGTAATGTTTTTGCATTTCTTCTTCACAAGAAGTTCGCGCTCCAACGAGTGTGTATAAATCTCTCGTTCTGTCAACTTTATGCTTGAAATCTGTCGAATTGTATAGACTTTTCAACTCATTTTTTTGTTGGTCATTGGCTAAATCAAAACCTTTAATATTTAGCAAGGTTTTTTTATTTGCGATGACATCACCACCTACTTGTTTTCCAAATTTTTCAGGATCTGCGTAAAGATCAAGTATATCGTCTTGAATTTGAAATGCAATTCCAATGTGTTGACCGAAATCGTATAGATGTTTTCTGTCATTTTCTGAGGCATTGGCAATGATTGCACCCAGTTCTAGGGCACATCCAAGGAGAACAGACGTTTTTAAACGAATCATTTCAATGTACTCGGAAATAGAAACATCTTCTCTGGACTCAAAATCCATATCCATTTGTTGCCCTTCGCACACTTCAATTGCCGTTTTATTGAATAACCGAATTAAATCAGGAAGGTGTTTTGGATCCTGTTTAGCGATGAGTTGATATGCTTTAACGAATAAAACATCTCCGGACAAAATTGCTATATTCTGATTCCATTTTTGATGAACTGTAGCTTTATTTCTTCGAAGCGGTGCTTCATCCATGATGTCATCATGAATAAGTGTGAAATTGTGAAACACCTCTACAGCAAGTGCTGCTGGAATGGCATTATTTACTTTTTCACCAAAAAGATCGGCACCAAGAAGGGATAAAATAGGTCTTATTCGCTTTCCCCCAAGCGTCAAAAAATAACGCAAAGGATCGTATAAGTTGGACGGTGAAGCCGGTAAGTCTATGAATGAAAGTTCATTCGATAACAATAGTGTTAGCTCCTCCAGTTTTTTCATTAGTTTTTGATCAGATTCATTAGGTAAGTTCCATATCCACTTTTTACAAGCGGTTCTGCAATTTGTTTCAGTTGTTGAGCTGTGATAAACCCATTTCTGTAGGCCACTTCTTCAATGCAACCAATTTTAAGTCCCTGCCTTTCCTCAATAACTTGTACGAATTGACCGGCTTGCATCAGTGAGGCAAATGTTCCAGTATCTAACCATGCCGTACCACGATCCAACACTGCAACTTTCAATTCTCCTCTTTTGAGGTATTCAGCATTTACATCTGTGATTTCGTATTCTCCTCGTGCAGATGGCTCTAGATTCTTTGCGATTTCAACAACTGAATTATCGTAAAAATAGAGTCCAGGAACAGCAAAATTTGATTTTGGTTGTTTCGGTTTTTCTTCAATAGATATAGCATTCATTTGTCCATCGAATTCCACCACACCATAACGTTCAGGGTCACTCACATGATAAGCATAAACAACACCGCCGTTCGGATCATTGTTTTCCTTCAATAAGCTATCCATTCCAACGCCATAGAAAATGTTGTCACCTAAGATTAACGCAACTTTATCGTTTCCGATGAATTTTTCACCTATGACAAAAGCCTGAGCAAGTCCATTCGGAACCTCTTGTACAGCATAAGAAAAGCTGCAGCCGAGCGATTCTCCTGTACCAAGTAATTTTTCAAAATGAGGAAGATCGTGTGGCGTAGAAATTATTAGAATCTCTCTAATTCCTGCACTCATCAAAATGGAAAGCGGATAATAAATCATCGGCTTGTCATAGATTGGCATTAGCTGTTTAGACACCGCAAGTGTTAATGGATGCAATCTAGTGCCTGAACCACCTGCAAGAATAATTCCTTTCATGTATCAGTCTTTTTGAGGAGTTTGTTCATCTGTTTGAACCTCCAGTTGGAACAAATCAAAGTCGAGTTCTTCGTCGTATAGTTCAAATAATGGTTCTTCAAATGATTTCGTAGTTATTCTTCGCTCTAATGATAGTAGGAGACATGGTAACAAAACTAGGTTCGTAAATAGCGCAACGAAATAGGTGATTGCCGAAAGATAACCGAGTGCCTGCGTCCCGCCAAAATCTGAAAAAATAAAGACTATAAATCCGAAGAACAAGATAACGGAAGTGTAAATAATACTCAATCCTGTTTCTTGTATTGAAATAGCGACACAATCCTTCAAATCCCATCGTTTCAATTTCAGTTCTTGCCTGTATCTTGCAAGGAAGTGGATGGTGTTATCAACTGTGATTCCTAGCGCTATAGAGAAAATCAACAATGTTGAAGGTTTCAAGGGAATATTGAACCATCCCATAATTCCTGCTGTAACAACCATTGGAATAAGATTCGGAATCATGGAAACAATCACCATTCGAATTGAGGAGAATAACAAGCTCATTAAAGCAGCAATTGAAATCACCGCAAAAATGATACTCGACAATAAGTTGGTTACTAAATACTGCGTCCCTTCCGATGCTACAACTGATGTTCCTGTCAACACTACATCGTAGTATTCATTGTTGATAGCGCTTCTAAGTTGCTGGTTGAATTGTGGTTTCGAATAATATTTTTTGATTAATTCTGAATCTGTATCAAACTTGTATTGCAAGTCCTCGTTTTTATTCGATATTACAGATGTAAGGGAGTTGTAAATATTAGGATAGTTATATATTAATGAATCAACATACTCTTTTTTACCGGCATCTACTTTTTTGTACAAACGCTCAATATCTTTTCGATCCGGATTCATGATGCTATCAATGCGATGTTTTACTTTCTGAACTTGATCAGACACCTCGTATGAACCTACATCTCGCATTTGAGTTCTGATTCTTAAAATAAAATTGGAAGTGTCTACAAGGTCCTTAATTGAGAATGACGAGTTATTGTTAGTCATGCTAAAATTGTCGAGGTATTTTGCGAGTCGTAATTTATCACGTTTAGCAATTATTGTATAGCGAGCAGGATTGTTATCATAATAGGCCATGTTCACCACCTTGATGAAATCCACAATGGAAATAGTTTTAGAGAACATGGTATCCTGCGCCATCATGGTTTGGGCTTCTTCCAGTTTGTTTAAAGTATTTTTTCCAAAAAGGCGCCCTTTTTCTTTGTAGTCAATCATCACCTCAAACGGGATGGCTCCACCGAAATTCTTTTCCATGAAATGAATATCCTTCAGAATGGGGTCTTTCTTCGGAAGGTCGCCTGTAATGTTACCGGTTACAGTCATTTTAAACATTCCTATGGCACTGATGATGGTGATGATAATTGTAATAATATATACCCATGTTCTTTTAAACGCTGTAATATATACGAGTTTGTTCATGAATCCTACTGCCATTTTACGGTCGAGGTGCTTCAAATGTCTTTCCGGGGTATTTCGAACAAATGATGCAAGAATTGGAACAAGACACAACGATACCGCATAACACAACATAATGTTGATAGTTGAAATCATTCCGAATTCGTAGAATTTCTCGGAGTTAGTAAACAAGAATGTCACAAATCCCAGGGCTGTTGTAACATTCGTGAGGAACATTGCGATTCCAGTCTTACTTACTACACGGTTCAACGCTTTCATTTTGTTGCCGTGCTGAGCAAGTTCCTGGTGGTATTTATTGTAAAGATAGATACAGTTTGGAATGCCAATTACAATCATTAATGGTGGAATCAATGCCATCATGATGGAGACATTATAACCCATAATAGCAATTGAACCCATGGCTTGGATTACAGAAACGCCAACGACAGTCATACAAATAAGAACTGCTCTGACCGATCGGAAAAAGAAATACATTAACAAAGAGCTTACCAACATGGAGATAGCTACAAAAGTGTACATTTCCGAATTGATTCTTTTTGCCAAAATAACCCTTAAGTAAGGCAGACCTGCGTAATGCACTTCACCCATATCCTTACAAAAATGATTTGCAAGTTTTTGGATATCGAAGATGACACCAGATTTTTTCAAATCATTTAAATAACGCTCATCCATAGCAACCATCATCAATGTGACATGCGTGGAGTCATTGTATAAAACTTTATTATAAAGTGGGTTGCGTTTTATTTCATTCTTTATTTGATTAATTGGCTTTTCTTGATAAGTGATATCGGAGAAGATGCGCTCAATTTCAAATTTGTTTTCAGTTTTATTGTTTTTGATATTAAACAGTGTCGCTTCGGAAATAACAGATTCAACGCCATCCAATTGAAGAATAGAGTCGCCGAGTGTTTTCCATTTCAATAAATTCTCTTTGGTAAAAAGTGAATCAGTTTGCAGCGCTATTACGAAGGTGCTACCATCTTCTCCAAATCTTTCTTTAAAGAGATTGTAGTTTTGAGTTGTGGGAGAATCTTTCGGCAAAACGATACCGTATTTGTTCTCCATGCGAAGCCCCGTCACCGCATAATAGCCCATGTAGACCGTAATCAATGTAATGAGTCCCAATACAAAAAAACGGTTCTTCAGGATGAAATTTGCAATTCTATTCCACATGCGGTTAGTGTTCTTCTAAAAAAATGAGGTCAAAAGTAATGATTTAAAGCCAAAACTCAAATTTTACGGTTTGAGGTCAGTTGCCAACCACTCAAAAAATTCCCTTTGCCATACAATGCTATTTTGTGGACTTTGAACCCAATGTCCTTCCGTTGGAAAATACAAATATTTACTTCTTATTCCTTTTAGTTGAGCAGCTTGAAAAGCCTGCATTCCTTCGCTTTCAGGAACGCGAAAGTCCATACCGCCATGAATAACTAGTATAGGTGTATTCCATTTTGCAACATAGTTGTGAGGACTGTTTTTGTTATAATTATCCTTATTGATATCAAGCCAGTAAGGTCCACCTTGATCCCAATTGGCAAAAAATAACTCCTCTGTTGTGCCGTACCAACTTTCTAAATTGAACAATCCGCAATGTGCTATAAATGTTTTGAAGCGATTCTCGTGTATTCCAGCCAACATATATACCGAGTAACCGCCATAGGATGCGCCAACTGCCCCCAATCTCGTTTCATCAACGTATGGTTCTTGCGCCGCATTGTCGATTGCAGTTAAATAATCTGTCATTGCTTGACCTCCCCAATCTTTCGAGATGGCATCGTTCCATTCTTGACCAAAACCAGGTAATCCGCGGCGATTGGGTGCGACAACAATATAACCTTTGGAAGCCATCAATGCTAAATTCCATCGATATGAAAAGAACTGGCTGACCTGACTTTGCGGTCCTCCTTGGCAATAAAGCAATGCGGGGTATTTTTTAGCTGGATCAAAGTCGGGTGGATAGACCATCCAAACGAGCATTTTTTTTCCGTCTGTTGTTTCAACCCAACGCTCTTCTGCTTTTGGCATTTTGAGATTTTTGAGCAACTCAGTATTGGCATTTGTCAATTGCGTTAATTTATTCTTTTTAATATGAAAAGAAAAAAGTTCCGTCGGTTCAACCATCGATTGGCGCCCTGCATAAATTGTTTCACCAAAAACTGATAGACTTACAAAATCAAATTGTCCGCTTGTTAATTGACGTGTTTTTCCTGAAATGACATTTAGTTCAAATACTTGTTCAGTGCCATTTTTAGGTGCAATGAAATAGATGATATCACCATTTGGATGCCAGCAAAAACTTCCGACTGTTATGTCAAGCTCTTTTGTCAGATCAATGATCTTGCCATCTGTTGCCATTATTTTCAAGTGATTCTTATCTGACTCAAAACCATCACGCGGCATGCTTTGCCAAGCCAATGTTCCTTTTGATGAGAAAGAGGGATTCATATCATATCCCTTGTTTCCCAAAGTCAAATTCTTTGTGGCTCCAGACTGAATATCATATTCGTATAATTCGCTATTGGTGCTTAAAGCAAAATCTTTGCCCTGCAGTTTTTTGGAAGTATAAACGATTTTTTTGCTGTCATTGCTGTAACAAAATTGCTCGGAACCTCCCATTGGAGGAAGAATTCCATCGTAAGGTTCGCCCTTCAAAAGATCGGTCCCCGACAAAGCAATTGCCTCTCCTTCTGAAGCTGAAACAATTTTGTGGAGGAATAAATGTCGTCGCCTGTAATCATCGAAATGATCCCAATGACGATACATTAAATTGTCTTCTGTACGCGCATTTGCTTTCGTTAAATCGGGATATTTGTCTGCAATTGTTTGTTTTGCTTTTATGGCTTCGATAGCAATAATGGATTTTTCATCAGGGGCTACCTTAAATCCTTCAATTTCAATATCTTTAAAGTGTGAACATTGCTTTTTTTCTTTACCATCTGCATTCATTTTCCAGATTTGTAACCCTTCATTTTCAGTTGACATGAACCAGATAGTGTTATTGATTCCCCACTGTGCTTCCATTTCAGTGAATGGGGTAGCTGTAATCTGTTGTGTTTTATTTCTTTTTAGGTCAATAACGAATAAATCTGTATTCCCTTTGTTTGCTTCGATGTCATAACTGCGTTGACTGTAAAGCAAGAATTGACCATCAGGTGAGACTGTCCCCCCCGAAATTCTATTCATTTTCCAAAGTAATTCAGGAGTAAGTAATTCCTGAGAAGAACAAAATTGAGTAAGCAGGACAAATCCCGCAACTATTAAATCTTTCATAATGAAGAAGTGAGTGATTTGAAATTAGTGCATTTGGTTTTCAATCTGCTCGTTGAATCCACGCCGGACATAAAGAACAGAAGAACGAATGAGGGTATAAAGCAATATCCCAGATAGGTGGAAGAGAAGTATTTCTCCTTTTGAAATACTATAATTTAGCATTAATACCGTCACATTTACGATAATTAGCAATGCAATGATTATCCTTTGAAATATTTTAATCCCTTTCATAATGCAGTTAAAAAACAACATTAAAACTACGAAAGAGCAAGTTAGATCTTAGGAAGAGAAGTGTTAGTTATGAGTGGAAGAATGTTGAAAACAGAAATAAAATCAACGAATGAACCCTTTGTTTTTCAGGATGATCGACATTTCTTTTTGTAATTTTTCTACTTCAATTCTTGCCGCATTTGCAAAATCAGTTCCTTGAGAAGCATAAATGATTCCTCTAGAAGAATTGACAAGCAGACCACAATCTTTGTTCCATCCGTACTCTGCAACATCTTCCAATGAACCACCTTGAGCACCCACGCCAGGGACCAAGAAAAAATGATCAGGTACCAATCGACGCACCTCTCCAATCCCCTCTGCTCTGGTTGCTCCAACAACGAACATTAAATTTTCAGCTGTTCCCCATTCTGAAGATTTGCGCAGCACTTTTTTGAATAATTCCTCTCCTTTGCTGTCTTGCGTCATTTGAAAATCCAGCGCGCCTTTATTTGACGTTAACGCTAACAAGATCACCCATTTATTTTCAAATTCAAGGAAGGGTGTTACACTGTCCTCTCCCATGTAGGGCGCCACTGTTACGGAATCACACTTCAAATAATCGTAAAATGTTTTTGCGTAATAAGTAGAAGTATTTCCGATATCACCGCGTTTTGCATCTGCGATAGTGAAGATGTTTTTTGGAATATAGTCTATTGTTTTTTGCAATGATTCCCAACCTTTCGGGCCATAACACTCGTAAAATGCAATGTTCGGTTTATAAGCAACCGCAAAATCTTTGGTGGCGTCGATGATGGCTTTATTGAACTCAAAAATAGGATCTTCAGTTTCTAATAAATGTGCAGGAATTTTGGAGAGGTCAGTATCCAATCCTACACATAAAAATGATTCTTTTAATCGAATTTGTTCGATGAGTTCTTGCCTTGTCATCCTGTAACTTCTTGTCCTTTCAATTTTTCAGCGTTTTCAGCCATTTTCAATGCATCAATCATTTCTTTTACATCCCCATTCATAAAAGCGCTGAGGTTGTACATTGTTTTATTGATTCGGTGATCAGTGATGCGACCTTGCGGATAATTGTAGGTTCTAATCTTTGCCGATCTGTCACCTGTTGAAACAAGTGTTTTTCGCTGTGCTGCGCGTTCATTGTGAACACGATCTAATTCTGCTTGGTACAATCTTGAGCGCAATACAGAGATCGCTTTCTCAAGGTTTTTATGTTGTGAGCGACCGTCCTGACATTCTACAACAACACCTGTTGGAATATGTGTCAATCGGATGGCTGATTCTGTTTTGTTAATGTGCTGTCCTCCAGCACCAGATGCTCGGAAAGTATCTTTGCGAACATCGTTCATGTCAAGGTCAAAATCAACTTCTTCTGCTTCCGGCAATACAGCAACTGTTATCGCAGAAGTATGGACTCGCCCTTGTGATTCAGTTTCAGGAACGCGCTGTACGCGGTGCACACCTGATTCGAATTTGAGCATGCCATAGATTCCTACACCCATGATTTCCAATGAGATCTCTTTGTAACCTTTGACTGAACCCTCCGAAGAGTTGAGCACATCGTATTGCCATCCCATTTCTTTGAAGAACATGGTGTACATTCTGAAGCAATCTTCTACGAAGATACACGCCTCATCACCACCTGTTCCTGCCCTCAATTCCAAGATGGCATTTTTATCATCTTCAGGATCTTTTGGGATAAGCATAAATTTAATTTCTTCTTCCAATTCTGGCCGACGATTTTCAAGCTCATCGATTTCCATTTTAGCCATTTCCCGCATTTCGGGATCCGTTTCAATTTCAAGCAATTCTTTAGAACTGGATAAGTTGCCAAGCAAATTCTTGTAGTCCTTGTAAACCCTGTCGAGGTCTTCGAGTTCTTTGTATTCTTTGTTCAATTTCACATACCGATCCATGTCGGAAATGATGTCTGGATCGACAATCATTTTTCCAACTTCTACAAATCGAAAGTGGATGGCTTCGAGTTTTGACAATAGATCACTCATCGATTAATGGTAGATAAATTCACCAAACGGTGAAGTGATAGTTAATTTTTTTCCTGCGTTTTCTTCAACTCTTCAAACGATTTGCGCATCAATATTGAATGACTTTGAAATTTCAATGATAGATGCCGCGTGTTCTGGTGCAACATAAATTTCCATGCGGTGTCCCATGTTGAAGACTTTGTACATTTCCTTCCATTCAGTTTTCGACTCTTCTTGAATCAATTTGAATAAAGGGGGCACTGGAAATAGGTTGTCTTTAATGATATGGACATTGTCTACAAAGTGCAGCACTTTTGTTTGAGCACCACCTGAACAATGCACCATTCCATGCACATCTTCACGGTGATTGTCCAATATACTTTTGATAACTGGAGCATAGGTTCGAGTAGGAGACAGGACCAATTTCCCGGCATCAATAGGAGATCCTTCAACGCTATCAGTTAATTTTTTTGATCCTGAGTAAACCAAATCTTTCGGAACACTTGGGTCGAAACTTTCTGGGAAATCTGAAGCAAGACTATGATTAAATACATCATGACGGGCTGATGTTAATCCATTACTTCCCATACCGCCGTTGTATTCTTTTTCGTAGCTGGCTTGTCCAAAAGAGGCCAATCCAACAATTAAATCTCCCGGTTGAATAGTGTGGTTTGAAATCACATCGCTGCGTTTCATTCTGCAGACAACTGTTGAATCAACGATAATAGTTCGCACTAAATCACCAACATCGGCAGTTTCACCACCTGTGGAATGGATGCCTATTCCTTGGTTGCGAAGTTCTTCAAGAAGTTCTTCAGTACCGTTTATTATTGCAGAAATTACTTCCCCAGGAATCAGGTTTTTGTTTCTGCCAATTGTAGAAGACAATAGAATTTTGTCTGTTGCACCCACGCAAAGTAAATCATCAATATTCATGATTAAAGCATCCTGAGCGATTCCTTTCCATACAGAAATGTCACCTGTTTGCTTCCAATACATATAGGCCAATGAAGATTTCGTTCCAGCCCCGTCAGCATGCATAACAATGCAATAGTCTTCATCTCCGGAAAGATAATCTGGCACGATCTTGCAGAAAGCCTGAGGAAATAAACCTTTGTCTACATTTTTGATTGCATTGTGAACATCTTCTTTTCCTGCTGAAACGCCTCGGAGGTTATAACGGGTATCTGCCATGCCAATTAATTGAAGCGCAAAGATAGGAAGGAATTGAAAACTGACAATGTCCAATGTCCTCCATGATTGTTATTTACAAGTAATTCTATTCACGAATTACTCAAAATCATCATCTATAAAAGTTTTTGCAGAAGTGGCTACTAACGAATGGATTTCATTCATTTCAGTCGGATTTAAATAACGCCATTTGCCCACAGGAACATCCAAAACGATGTTCATAATTCGGATGCGTTTTAATTTAACCACTTTATAATCAAGGAATTCACACATTCTTCGTATCTGTCTGTTCAGTCCTTGGGTAAGAATAATTGTAAACGTATACGGGTTATTTTGTCTTACATAGCATTCACGCGTGATGGTATCTAAAATGGGAACACCTTTACTCATTTTATCAATAAAATCTTGAGTAATTGGCTTATTAACTGTTACAATGTATTCTTTTTCATGGTTGTTTCGAGCGCGAAGTATTTTGTTCACAATATCACCATCATTTGTAAGAAAAATCAATCCTTCACTAGGTTTATCCAAACGTCCAATTGGGAAGATCCTTTTCGGATGATTGATGAAATCGATGATATTGTCTTTTTCCCGAGAATTATCAGTTGTACAAACGATGCCAACAGGTTTGTTGAAGGCGATATAAATGAACTCTTCTTTTGGAGCAGTAATGAGTTTCCCATCCACGCAAACCTCGTCTCCCGGAGTGATTTTCGTTCCCATTTCAGGCACTAGACCATTGATTGTGACTCTGCCTTGCTCAATGAGTTTGTCGGCAGCGCGTCTTGAACAAAATCCTGCTTCGCTTAGGTATTTATTTATTCTTGTTGATGTTAAATCGTCCATGTTTCATTAAATCATGCGATTTCAAAGATATAGAAAGCTATAATAATTGTTCATCGCTGTCTAAAAACCATTCAAATTGATATCCTTTGAATCGACCATTGTGACCCATTTTTTCATCTTCTTTTGAATTACTCGGAAATGGTTTTGTTCATCGGGTGTGATCAGCGAAATTGCCTCACCCGGATTTTCAGCGCGACCTGTGCGGCCAATGCGGTGCACATAATCTTTCGGCGAACGGGGTAACTCGTAGTTTATTACGTAGGGCAAGAACTGAATATCAATTCCACGCGCAATGAGATCAGTTGCTACTAATACACGCATGTGTCCTCCCTTGAAGCTTTTAAGCGCTTTGGTTCTGGCTTCTTGGCTTTTCTTGCTGTGAATGGAAGTTGCCTCGATACCATTTTTCCTTAATTTTTCTGCAACATTTTCCGTTTGGTAAATGGAAGAAGTAAACACGAGCACTTGTTTCATGTCATTGTGCTTGATGAGGTAGCGCAATAAGGGGCCTTTGCGTTCTTCACTAACGAAATACCCAACTTGGTTGATTAAGTCAATGTTTTCCTGTTCGGCTTCAATTTTTATGACGACAGGCTCGTGCAATAAAACGCGAGTAATACTGCTTACATCATCGTTTAATGTGGCAGAAAAAAGTAAGTTTTGTCGTTTCTTAGGAAGTAATTTTAAAATTCTATCTACTTCATCTTGGAAACCAAGATTCAACATTTTATCCGCCTCATCTAATACCAGTGCATCCAAGTCTTCGAAGTGAACGGCATTTGAATCAATTAATTCCAGCAATCGCCCGGGTGTTGCGACTAAAACATGTACACCTCTCAAATTTTTCATTTGAGGATTCACAGAAACACCCCCGTAAACGGCCATTGAGCGGATGGGACTTTCCAAGCTCGATCCAAAAAGATGAAAAACTTCCTGTACCTGAATGGCAAGTTCTCTCGTGGGAACCAGCACCAAAACATTTATATGCCTATTTTTTGCACTTGTTTTCCCTTCTAAATTTTGAAGAAGCGGTAAAACATAGCTCGCTGTTTTTCCAGATCCGGTTTGTGCAATTCCTAAAACATCTCGCTTCTTTAGGATTTGAGGAATCGCTTCCTTTTGAATGGGATATGGTTCAGTGAAACCATTTTTTTTGATTGTGCGATTGAGAAACTCTGAAATTCCTAACGAAGAAAAGGACATAAAATCTTGTTTGAGATTCAAAGGTACACTTTTATAAAATCGAAATTCTACAGGAGGTTAACGAATGATACTTCTTCGAAATAAAGGCATCTCTTTAAACAATATAAAATGTACTTCTTGGCAACTAAAAGTAAGGAAGGAATTGAGTTTTTCAATGTGGCTCAATTCCTTCCTTGTAAGATTATCGTTATGAATTCGTTGAAATTTTCTCAATCATTCTCACGTTGAGCATAAGTAGATTTAAATTGCGCAGAATAGTAGCAAGAGTTACATGTGAAAAGTTTGTTTCTTCCCAAGTCAAAAGTTCCTCTTGTGGGTCACCGTATCTGTGTGTATCGTTGGTTTCTAAAAAAGGAATAGAAACCAATCCTGTTTGACTTTTAACTAATTTTTCATAGGATTTCAATTCTTGTTTCAACGATATGAGTCCTTGAATAGGTTTGCCAGTTTCATTAAATAAAGTTTCATAGGGTGTTTCAAGATTTTCGCCATAAATTCTAATAATTTCTCCTTCTTTCAACCCTGCCTCATCCGTTGGAATTTTTGAAATTAAATGGTCTTTAACAAGTTGAATATTCTGACAGATAATGTTGCTAGATTCTTGAATCATTTGAACTGAAACACTGTCTGTTGCAAATGAAGACGCGTCTAATCCATTTGAAAGTTCCGCCGAAGATTGCAATAAATCGTCAGTATGGTGAATGCTTTCATCTAGCCATTTACTATTTCTCAGACTTGTCAATGAAAACAGGATTCCGCAGGCAACCAAAATGAGTATGGATGAAACGATTGTATTGACTTTCGTTTCAGCATTTCGAATCCCTCCAAAAAAGAAAATAGGAAGAAAAAGAAAGAAAAGTATGCCTAAAGAACTCAACCACATGATGTTTGCTCCAGGCCAATGCATGATCTTGAAAAGGGCCGCTAAACTGATTAGTATTCCGAATACAGTTGCAATTCCGATGGTAATTATATCCCTTTTTGCCGAGACTTCTTTTACCTTAAAGACAAATAAAATGGGCAAGAATATAAAGCTCAAGACTGTAATTGAGATCACGATAAGGAAACTTGCTCCAGGCCAGTGCATAGACTTGAAAAACGCACCTACTATAAATAAAAATGCGGTGAATGTTCCGCTGATTAACATGACTTTTTTCATGGCATAATAATGTTTGAATGTGAGTAATAAATTTGTTTCTTCCTGAATTTCACGGAGGTCACGTTTGAAAAATCGCGGCACGACCTTATGATAGAAATTCTCAAAGTCTTGTTCGGGCGACATTTCCTCCTCGATCATGCAGCAAATATGGTCGAGAAGGCTTAATCTAAGTTCTTCCGAATCAATTCCATTTGCTTTCAGATCTTCGAGTATAAAAGCAACTTGCTCATGACTCAATTGGATCATGCATTGCCCATTTTTGGTTTTAAGTCCAACAGAAATATCATGGTATTCATGAAGTCTGAGAACTCATTCACCTTTTCATCAGCCATCAATTTGCCAGAGGAGGTCACGGTATAGTACTTTCGTAAGCGGTTTCCTACATTAACCACTTCGGTAGTCAGAATCCCCTGTGCCTCCAGTGCATGCAATGTAGGGTACAATGCGCCTTCGGTCAGTTGAATTTTTCCACCTGTCAGTTCCTTTACCTTTTGTGTGATTTCATAACCATACATTCTTTTCTCTTCTGACAGTAACTTTAAAATGATCGTTTTTAAAGTTCCTTTAATTAACTCTGATGAATACATAACGCAAATATATACAATAGTAACATAAATACATAAGAAAATTATGTATTTAATTTTTTGACCTTTAAAAGTAAAAACGGAATACTACGCTACGCAGGATTTGCAATCCTTCGGGAGATAACTATTCTAAAAGAGTAACGCACTGAAATGCCGCAGGATTCACTTCGTGTCTTCTTCGAGGTGCAAATACAGCGGATCGGTAGTTCCGAACACCTTTAATAGCAAATCCTGCGGAGCCGAGAACTATAATTGCAACCAGAGCTCAGAAGAATTTAGCGAGTTAACAATAACTATCACTTCGCTCGAAAGGATTAATCTTTCGAGGCGGATTATTAGACCTTTTCAAACTTTTCCTATTCGCAATTGTTTTTCATTAAAATTAATCATGGGTTTACGACAGATAGATCGCTCAGAAATAGAAAAAATGGACCGTATTCAACGTCTTAATTTGGTGAATAGTTGTACTGGTTATAAATCCGCTAATCTCATTGCAACGATTTCCAAAGAAGGACAAACCAATGTTGCCGTATTTTCGAGTGTAACGCATCTGGGAAGTGACCCCGCGCTAATCAGTTTTACACTTCGGCCGACTACTGTGCCACGACACACCTATCAGAATATTAAGGAAAACGGCTATTTTTCAATCAACCACATCTCTGCGGAACAAATTGCAGATGCACATCACACTTCAGCTGCTTATCCGGAAGAGATCAGCGAATTCGACCAAACCAATCTGGAACCCGTTTACCACAATGATTGTCCAGTGCCGTTTGTGAAAGGGAGCCCCGTTAAATTATTGTGCAAGTATGCAAACGAATACGTGATAAAAGAAAATGGTTGCATTCTTGTCGTCGCGTCTATTGAGGCTGTTTTTTATGAAGAGGAATTGCTGACTTCAGATAAGTGGCTCCAACTCGAAAAAGGAAAGGTGGTAGCCATCAATGGGTTGGATGGTTATGCTTTGCCGGAGTTGCTTGAGCGGTTTGCTTTTGCAAGACCGAAGACGAGTTGAATATTACTGTTTCGATTCAGTTCCCCAACTTCGCTCCGCAGTATTTGTAATACTGCGGGAGACAACAATGCTAAAAAAAACTGCTTTACTAAGTTGCCGCAGGTTTCACTTTGTGTCTTCTTCGAGGTCACGCTTCGCAGGATTTGCAATCCTGCGGAAAATTGTTGAAGCACTATGAAAGAATTCAGGTGTTTGTATTCCGCAGGATTGCAAATCCTGCGGAGCGGATGTCATAAATTTACAATAATTTGTTGATCATCTTTCTTGCCCCAATCCCACATTCCAACTGCCATCCAAGATCAGTTTTCCATCGCGTTTTTCGGAGGAGCCGGGAACTTGAAAACCTTTAATGACAGGGGTCTTTCCTTTTTGAATCAGGTCGAGTAGTTGAGTTTCGGTGAGTTTTTTTCCGAGCAGTTCGAACGGAATCTTGAAGCCGCACTCCTTGAAATTCGAGCATCCGACTGCGGTTTTTCCTTTCATCAACTTCGCCGCTTTACATTTCGGGCAATCTAAGTCTTCCAGGTTTGGTTTTTCCTTGATAGTTCGGGGAGCGCGTTCTTTTTTGGGAGCTTCTGCTGGCGTTATTGGTTCAACTTGAATCTGTCGGTGCGTATTGAAAATCACCTCATCAGTCACTTCGCGAACCATTTTGTAAAGTTCTTGTTTGAATACTTCTGGCTGGTATTCGCCTTTTTCAATTAAGCGTATTTTTCGCTCCCAGTTCCCAGTCAGTTCGGGACTTTTCAATAGCTCATTTTGGATGGTATCGATGAGGTCCATGCCAGTTTGTGTGGCCAGTATATTCTTGCGGTTCTTTTCGATGTATCTTCTGCGGAAAAGCGTTTCGATAATATTTGCTCTTGTAGAAGGCCGTCCGATACCATTGTCCTTCATCAATTCACGCATTTCTTCATCTTCCACTTGTTTGCCTGCGGTTTCCATAGCTCGAAGCAAAGTTGCCTCAGTATAGGGTTTTGGAGGAGATGTTTTTCCTTTGTGCACGATTGGTGCATGCGGACCTTTTTCACCTTCTGTGAAAGTAGGAAGCACGCGTTCTTCCAACTCCTCTCTTGGTTCTCGGTTCTCAGTTCTCGACTCTTCATAAACAACCCTCCATCCCGGCTCCAAAATCTGTTTACCAGTGGCTTTGAACTCTAGTTTATCGACTTTTCCGAGTACGGTTGTATTGGAAACTTTACATTCAGGATAAAACACCGAAATGAATCGCTTGGCGATTAGGTCATAGATCTGGTTTTCAGATGGTGTTATGCCACTTGGTTGAATTCCTGTTGGAATGATTGCGTGGTGATCCGTTACCTTTTTGTCATCAAAAACTGCCTTGGATTTTGGAATAGGTTGCTGCAATAGTGGCTCTGTGAAACGCTTGTAATATTGCATGTTTCGGAGAATTCCTTCCACCTTAGGATAAATATCTTCGGATAGATACGTCGTGTCCACACGCGGATAGGTCACGACCTTTTTCTCATACAAACTTTGCACGTTCTTGAGTGTATCGTCCGCTGAAAACCCAAATTTTTTATTCGCTTCAACTTGTAAGCCTGTCAAATCAAAGAGTCTTGGATTTCCTTCTTTTCCTTCTTTTTGCTCAAATGAAGTAATTTCAAACTCATGTTGTTTGAGGTATTCCAAACCTTTCAAGGCTTTTTCTTCTGAGTTTAAGCGATCAATTTGACATAGAAATTCAGTGTCGCGATAAACTGTTTTAAGTTCCCAGTATTCGGCGGATTTGAACGCATTTATTTCTTTTTGCCGCTGAACAATCATTGCAAGGGTAGGGGTTTGTACCCGACCGATGGAAAGTGTTGCTTTGCCGCGCCCAAATTTTGTTGTAAAAGCTCTTGTTGCATTTATCCCCAAAAGCCAGTCGCCAATTGCTCTTGCAGATCCTGCAGCATATAAATTGTCGTATTGTTTGGCATCTTTCAACTTATTGAACCCCTCTTTTATTGCTTCTTCAGTAAGTGAAGAAATCCAGAGTCTTTTGATGGGTTTGTTGCACTTTGCTTTCAATAGCACCCAGCGCTGTATTAATTCTCCTTCTTGCCCAGCATCTCCGCAGTTGATGACTTCAGTGCAATTTGAGACTAAGGTTTCAATGCAACTAAATTGTTTTTGTATCCCGGCATCATCAACAACCTTTATCCCAAAATTTGGAGGAATAATTGGTAAATCTTCCAATTTCCAGTATTTCCATGTCTCTTGGTAATCGTGTGGTTCTTTGAGTGTACAGAGATGTCCGAATGTCCAGCTGACCCAATAGCCATTTCCTTCCCAGTAGCCGTCTTTTCGTGATCTGGCACCAAGTATTTCAGCGATGTCTTTCGCTACAGAGGGTTTTTCGGCTATACAGAGGATCATATTTTTTTATTTTACCACAAGGGCACTAAATTAATTTTAATACTTGTTGTGACTTTGTGTTAAAAATATTTATTCAATTGGTATTCAAGTTGTCTAAAATTACCACAAGGGCACAAAGTTAGTTTTGATTTCCTTTCTGTTTTAAGGCACAAATTCAGAAAAAGCCCATGGCTTTTTGGGTTAGTTAAGAAGAATTTTGAAATTATCAAAAGATCTCTTGGTGACTTAAAAAGGGAGTGATTATCCATTTATGTTGTGACTTTGTGTTAAAAATGTTTATTCAATTGTTATTCAAGTTTTCTAAATTTATGTCAAAGTCAATCTTAATAGCCACAATTTTTTTACTTAAAAAAGTCTGATCATTTTGAAACAATTATTTATCTAATTGACCATTAATTACTCGTTTTACTCCATTCTTGAATAATGGTACATTAAAGTTCATAATCATTCCTAATTTGCTATTTGAAAGCCTTAAATAAGTTAATAATTGTGCGAGATGAAGATCTGTTAAATTCTCAACCGCTTTTAGCTCAAGTATTAGTTTGTCTTCTATCATTAAGTCAACCCTGTAACTTGTTTCCATTCGAAGACCTTCATATATAACTGGTAATAATTTTTGTCGTTCAACCTTTAGATCTGTTTTGCAAAGTTCATAATACAAACATTCTTCATAAGAACTTTCAAGAAGCCCCGGTCCTAATGACTTATGAACTTTCATTCCAAGGTCAAAAACTATTTTAGAAAGTTGGTTTTCAGTCATTCTATAAATTCAATTTATTGAGAATCTTTTCGGGTTTTAAAACACAATCAGTTATCCTAAAGTTGTGACTTTGTAGTTACTTTTTAAAATAATGTTTAACGACAAAGGCAGCTTCGTTCTTTTCATCCTTTGGCCAACTCATTATCTCGCGAATGGTCCAATTATCTTCATTGAACTTAGGAAAAAAGGTGTCGGCACCGTATTCTGCGTCCACATGTGTGATGTACATCTCGTCGACACAATTAAGATTCAATGCCATGCTGTAGATTTCACCACCACCGATTACAAAAAAGGTGCGCTCATCGTTTTTGTAATGCTCTAAACACGATTCAATCGAGTTAAAAACCTTCGCTCCTTCTGCCATGAAACTTTCATTTCGGGTAAGCACTGCATTTTCTCTTCCCGGAAGTGGACGAAACCTATCCGGAATTGAATCCCAGTTTTTACGACCCATTAACACGATGTGTCCAGAGGTTGTTTCTTTAAAGAATTTCATGTCCGCCGGCAAATGCCACATGAGATCGTTGTTCTTTCCAATCCCACGTTTTTTGTCCATTGCAACAATCAATTTTACACCCATAACGTATATTTATTCATCGATCTTTACTCCTTGCTCTTTGATCCTTGTTCTATACCGCTACAGCCCCTTTGATATGCGGGTGTGGGTCGTAACCAATCAACTCAAAGTCCTCGTAAGTAAAGCCAAAAATGTCTTTTACGTCTGGATTGATTTTCATTGTTGGCAAAGGTCTGCAGTCTCTTGAAAGTTGCAGTTCTACTTGTTCTAAATGGTTGCTGTAAATGTGGGCATCACCGAAGGTATGAACGAAATCTCCAACTTCCAGGTCGCACACTTGTGCTAACATCATAGTGAGTAATGCGTACGAAGCAATGTTAAAAGGCACACCCAAAAATGTATCCGCACTGCGTTGATACAATTGACAGCTTAGTTTACCGTCGGCTACATAGAACTGAAAAAGCGTATGACAAGGTGGCAAAGCCATATTGTCGACATCAGCCACATTCCATGCGGAAACGATGTGTCTTCTTGAATCTGGATTGTTTTTGAGTGAATGCACTAGCTTAGTAATCTGATCAATCGTGCCTCCGTGACCATCTGGCCAACTTCTCCATTGGTGACCATAAACCGGTCCTAGGTTGCCATTTTCATCGGCCCATTCGTCCCAAATGGACACATTGTTGTCTTTCAGGTACTTGATGTTTGTATTCCCCTGCAAGAACCATAGTAATTCAATAATGATGGATCTCAGATGAACCTTTTTTGTTGTAACCACAGGGAATCCTTTCGAAAGATCAAAACGCATTTGGTAGCCAAAAACTGAAATGGTTCCTGTTCCCGTTCGGTCTTCTTTCTTCGTTCCGTGGTCGAGAATATGTTGCAAAAGATCGTGGTATTGCTTCATTTTTAGATGTGTAGTTTGTGACCTCGAATTTAAGTAAAAGAGTCATTGACTCACTTTGGAAGTTATCAAGAAAACAGGCGAATTATCAACGATTAGTGCTTCAATCGGATTGATTTGATGCTCTTCCAAAGGATGAATATCAGCGCTCCAAAAATCGTAAGTAAACTGACGAAAAAAGCACCCTTTAAAAGTGGATTTCTATAATTGAAAACAATACTGCTTTTTCCCGCAGGTAATTCAACTGTCATGAAGTTTAGATTGCTTTTGAAAATGGGTGTCCCTCTACCATTTATTGACGCTTCCCAACCCGTGTATTCTTTTTGGTAGAGTGTCAAAAGACAGGGGTGTTTAACTCTTGCTTCAATATGAAAACTTGCCGCATCATAATCTTTTAAAATGGCAGTGTCTCCGCTAACCACTTTGTATTTTTTAGGGAGATTACCACTCCCGAAATCA
The DNA here is from genome assembly GCA_046345095.1 of Flavobacteriia bacterium. Lineage (GTDB taxonomy): Bacteria > Bacteroidota > Bacteroidia > Flavobacteriales_D > Crocinitomicaceae > M0103. The sequence continues at coordinate 32,136 of JBKDKG010000045.1, forward strand.
ACAAAAATAGACCCGTTTTGCACAGATTCAAGATCTGATAAGGTCAACAAATTGGAAGCTTTTACCGATTTAAAAAGCAAAGGGTAGTCACTTTCTAGCAATTCATAACTTGTAAAAGAAAAGGAATTGAATCCTTCTGCGCTGATTTGCTTTTGGAAGATTTGTTGGTTCTGCCAAAAAGGCTGACCAATGCCCGGAAGGTGGGCCGCCGAATCGATTGTGATTGCTTTTTGTATCGGAAATCCATGGGGATAACGAGCAACGTTTGTTTGTGCTTCTTTTGCTGTCACATGTTCATAAAAGACGGTGTAAGGAGCAACTAATTGAACTGACACGATTAAATCCAAAATCAACAGGAAAATTAGTGCGTAAATGAATTTGGCGGAGTTTTTAACCCTCCAGAATGCTAGTGTTAAAAGTGTTAATAAAGCAATTTGTAAAAGACAGCTAATTGCTAAATTTTGCCAAAATGTAGAAGTAATTGCTTCCTTGAAAATGTTATTCTTACAATAGGACTGAAGTCCAAGGTAGCCATGAGAACGGGCTAGAAAAATTAGTGCTGTAAAAGTAATGACTGCCGTTCCAAAAAGCAGATGAAAATGCCAATTTTTTCGTTCACTTTTCGTTAAATAATGATTGAGTGAATAGATTCCGGTAAGTATCGCTCCAAGTATGAAAAACAAACGGAAAACACTTGGAAAACGGAAGATATTCATGAGTGGAACATGATTGAAAAGCAACCCTCGAATTGGCAAATAATTCCCGACTGATGCTGTTAATGAGAAAATACCGAACCAAAATATAATCCGCAATGCTTTTGGTTTTTTAATGAAAATCCCAATCAAAAAAAACAATAAAATGATGATCCCAAAATAACCATTGCGCATGGAAAGATCAGCGTCCCAATAAGTCGATTTGACAGTGGTGGTGAGTGGTGCAAGGAATGAGATAAATGATTGCGGACTAAAGGGTGAAAACAAAGCCTGCTCAACATTGAAATTGCCGAGTCGCGAAAGATAAGGGCTTACTTGTGCTACGGATACCAACATGACTGCAGAACAGAAGATGGTTGTTGCCAAAAACAAGCTGTTTTGGATGGTAAATTGTAAAATTGATTTGTACGATTTTGATCGAATTAAAGAAATGACATGAATAAGGTAGAACGTCAATAATAGATAAGTGAGAATAATGGTTACGGCGGGATAGCCACCCGTAATGGACAGAAACATAAATAGTCCGGCTTGCAGGGCATGGATGGCTTTTTTTTCTTCAATAAGCAGAAGATACTGTTGTATGATAAATGGAAGCCAACAACCGCTGATGATGTAAGAAAGATGTTGCGCATTGCCAACAAAAAAACCAGAAAGCATGTATGCAATACCGGCCATCAGAGCAAATTTTGTTTCAAATTTCAACGTTCTGGCCAATAAAAACATCCCGACTCCAGCAAGATAAATATGGACTAAAAACTCAAAACTGATGGAGTAGATCGAATACCCGAAAGTTGAGCCGATGAGCCAAACTATTGGATACCATGCACCACTCGAGGGATCGGCGTGAATGGGGTAACCAAGATCTTGATATGGATTCCAATACGGAAGTTGGCCGTTTTGAAGACATTCACCTATGTAAAATCGCCAAGGAAAAAAGCAATCAATGGTATCAAATTTCAGGGGTTGAAGGTTGAAGGCAACTTGAAAAAATGAAATAAGAACCACAATAAGTAATACAACATAGGGGAAATAGGATTTCTTCAACATCGTTCAAAATTAATACATGCGATTGATTTCTCTGCAATATGGAGATAATGTCCTATTTTTATGCCGCTAAGTCCAGTAAATGCCGAATGTCAGTATTATTATTCCAGCTTATAAATCTTCCTCTGCTTTAAGGAATAACTTACCCTATTTGATGAGCTATATCAAAGAAAAAAATTTAGATGCTGAGGTATTGATAGTGGACGATGGTTCTGCAGATGATGGCGCTACCGAACAAGTTGCAAAATCAAATTCATGCACTTATTTATCATATACCATAAATCTTGGAAAAGGTGGTGCGGTGCGCTATGGGATGCAACATGCTTCCGGTGACTTCTGCATTTTCACAGACGTTGACATTCCGTTTGAAAAAGACGCGTTTGAGCGATTCTTATATTATCTTGATTTTAAAGAATTTGACGTGGTCATAGGTGACCGCACCTTACCTGGATCAAGCTATTTTGCAGAGGTTTCGGGTTTACGTAAGTTCGGCAGTAATATTTTCTCATTTATTGTTGGTCGCTTTGTGGCCGGTGGGCATTTTGATACTCAGTGCGGAGTGAAAGGATTTCGAGGAGAAGTTGCCAGGGATCTTTTTTCAGTAGGCAGGATCAACGGTTTTGCTTTTGATGTAGAGCTCCTTTATATTTCACTGAAGCGGAATTATGACATTAAGCGCTTGCCAGTCGTGCTGCGCTGTCAGGAAGGTTCTACTGTGAGTGTTGTTCGCCATGGGTTGGGAATGGTTATGGACCTGTTTCGTATTAAATGGAATCATGTCAACGGTAGATACAATAAGCATTAAATGAGTATTCTCGATAAATTTCCCAAAGAGCGCATCGAACTTCCTGAGGCCTATCAGAAGATCTACAATCAGCATTATCTGAGTAATCGCGAGGGTAAATACAAAACCACATCCCTCTCGCAGAAGTTGGAGGCATGGATGCACAAAAAGGTTGCGGCGGACCTGAATGAAACCTCTACTCATCTTAATACGCTTGAGATTGGTGCAGGAACCCTCAATCAATTGAAATACGAACCAGCGGGGATGCACTACGATATTGTTGAACCGTTCAATGAACTCTTTGATGGGTCTACTTTGTTAGAACGTATTGCTCAAGTGTATTCTGACATTTCCGAAATTCCATCAGATAAAAAATACGACCGTATCACTTCAATCGCGACCTTCGAGCACATCATGGATCTTCCGTATGTGGTAGCAATGGCTGCGCGACATCTGGAAGAAGGAGGGCAGATGCGTGTTGCAATTCCGAATGAAGGAACCATACTCTGGAAGCTGGGAACAATGGTCACCGGAGCAGAATTCAAAAAGAAATACGGATTGGATTATCAGGTGTTGATGCGTTACGAACATGTCAATACAGCAGCGGATATTGAAGACGTTCTGGATTACTTTTTCCATCGCACCAAATGTTCTGTGTTTGGATTGAGCAAAGGAACGGCGTTTTACCGCTTTTACGCTTGCACAGAACCGAAAATGGATCGAGTGAATTCATATCTTTTCAAGCGTTGAGTCAAAAGTGAAACCCTTTTACACTCTGAAATTAAATAAAATAAATAAATTAAATTTGTTAACCATGAGTCGATTTCTCTTCCTTGTGCTTTTAATTTTTCCTGTGTTGCTATCAGCACAGCAGCAAATTGAATTGAAAAAGAAGTATCTAGGAAATTATGAAGGCAATATCCCTGCTTATCAGCTTGATTCGGGAAAAGAGATTGTAGATGTGGATCTGACACCAATTCAAATTCAAATCACTGATAAAAATGTTTTTTTGCAGATTGGCAAGAATAAATTATCTGGAACTTATACTATTATGTTCGAGGCTAAATCTTATTTTCTGTTAGACTGTCGGATCGATAATCAATTGGCGAGTGAGCGAATTGTTGTTTACAAAAAAGGCAATAAGATTTCACGAGATGGTTTGTTTCCGCAGCCGAGCGTGCAGCTTGAAAGAACAAAAGACTAATTAAAAGGCAAGAAAACCGAAAAGGTAGTGCCCTCCCCAGGTTTACTTTTGACTTCAATTTTTCCGTGGTGGGAGTCGATGATCAACTTCACGTAAAATAAGCCTAGCCCAAAGCCTTTAACATTGTGTAAATTGCCAGTAGGAACACGGTAAAACTTGTCAAAAATCATCTTAAGATCTTCCTTTTTTATCCCGACACCATTGTCACTAAAATCGATTCGTAAGCCTTTTTTGTCAGATTTTGTGCTAATTGAAATAAGTGGAGTTTTATCGCAATATTTTACAGCATTGTCCAATAAATTGTAGATGACATTTGTAACGTGAACGGGATCTGCTTCAATTGCGCATTGTTCGGCATCTAAATGCAATTGGACTTCACCTCCATTTGCAATCTGATTTAAAGTGAAATTTTCTTTGGCCTCTTCCAGTAACTCATGAATGTCCATGGTTTCTTTTTTCAAGACCAATTCTTCTTTATCAAGCTTGGCTACATTGAGAACTCTTTCAACCTGATTTTCCAAGCGTTTGTTTTCTTTGTAAATGATGCTGGCGTATTTCTTTAATTTTTCAGGATCTTCAGAGAAGTCGGTTCGCATCAGCATTTCACTTGACAAGCCGATTGTTGAGATAGGCGTTTTCAATTCATGTGTCATGTTGTTGATGAAATCGGTTTTCACTTCCGAAAGTCTTTTCTGGCGCAGGATGACGGTTAAGGTATAACCAAAAAATATCATTACCAATACGACGATAATTGTCACATAGATCCAAGGGGAGATGATTTCTTCTTGCTCGTCAATCGATTTAGACTGAACATTCGGGAATATTACCGTGAAATAATGGCCATCTGTTTTCCAGGGTAATTTAGCGGATGTGATACCAGCCAAGGTGTCAGAAACCGGTGCATAACCTGTTGTTCTTGTGTATTTGATGAGGTTTCCAAAAACGATTGAGTCACTGAAACAATCGTAAATTCCATATTGAAAATCTTGGTGAATATTTTGGTCGTACAGTTCCCTTTTCAAGAGTGTTTCCAGGTAGAACGGATGTAATTCTTCGTTGATGTCAACAGAAAAATAGTTCGTTCGAATCTGTTTTACCGCACCATAAAGGTCGGAGCTGTCCGAATTTTGAGTTGATATCTCTTCCAGAACATTTCTCAAAGCGATGTGTGCTTGTTCTGAAAATTGTTTCAAGTTGAGACTATCTTCCTTCTCTTGAATGGCAATGTTCGTCTGTTGAATGGCAATGGTTTTGCGCATCCAGACCATCTGAACAACAAGGATACTCGCCAGGGAAATGATTCCTAGAACGACGACCGCATTGATGTTCTTTCTATTCATTTGTTAGTAGGTTTCCATTTCCGGGTCGATTTCATTAGCCCAGGCAAGAATTCCTCCTGTTAGATTGTAGAGGTTTGAATAACCGAAATTTTGCTCAAGGAATTGAATGGTATTGCCACTTCTAGCACCTGAACGACAATGCACAACCACTTTTTTGTCTTTGCTGATTTCATCCGTTCTCGTCGGAACTTCTGATAATGGAATCAATGTACCGTTAATGGAACAAATTTCTGCTTCATACGGTTCGCGCACGTCGATCAACTGAAAATCTTCGTTGTTGTCGATCATCGCTTTTAATTCTTGTACTGTAACTGTTTTCATGCTATTTTTTTAATGGAATTCAGTTTTTTAAAATCCTTGAACACCGTTTACGGTAGTGTATTTCAATATGTTCTTTTTATCCGGATAGATGCGAGCAAAAGCCGATTGAACTGCCAAAGTACCCTCGTGGAATCCACAAAGAATCAATTTAAGTTTGTTTTCATAGGTGTTCACATCGCCAATTGCGTAAATGCCCGGAATGTTCGTGGAATAATCAAGTGTGTCAACTTTTATGGCATTTTTGTCAATTTCCAATCCCCAGTCGGCTATTGGACCTAAGCTTGGCTTTAATCCAAAAAGTGGAATAAAATGATCTGTTTCCTGAATAATTTCGCCATCTTTCTGATGTGTGACCACAACATTTTCCACTTTGCCGTTTCCTCCAATTCCTGTCACTTCAGCTTCCGTAATCAATTTAATTTTTCCGGTTCCTGCCATGTCTATTACCTTTTGTACAGAATCCAAGTGACCTCTGAAAGAGCTGCTTCGGTGAACAAGCGCAACTTCTTTTGCAATATTTTTCTCCGCTAAAAAGATCGACCAATCGAGCGCAGAATCTCCACCTCCTGCAATCACGCAGCGTTTGCCACGGTAAAATTCAGGATCTTTAATAATGTACTCAACCCCTTTGTCTTCATAATCTACAAGATTGTCGATTGGCGGTTTGCGTGGTTCAAACACTCCCAAACCACCTGCAATCATCACAATTGGAGCTTCGTGTTTCGTTCCTTTGACGGTTGTAACGATGAATTTTCCTTCTTCCGTTTTATCGATCGTCATGGCTGCCTCACCAAGCGTAAAACCAGGTTTAAAAGGCGCTGCTTGTGCCATTAGATTATCTATCAATTCTCCGGCCAACACACTCGGAAATCCTGGGATGTCATAAATGGGTTTTTTCGGATAAATTTCGGAGCACTGTCCGCCCGGCTGAGGCAAGGAATCTATTAAATGACAACGCAGTTTCAATAGTCCTGCTTCGAAAACGGTGAAAAGTCCAACGGGTCCTGCTCCAATGATAATAATGTCTGTTTCGATCATTACTTTTAATTAAAATTCGCTGCAAATGTAGCCATAACTTATCGAAATGGGAAGCGATTCTAGTTGGAATACTTGAAGTCCTTTAGAACGGATTTTAATCGATGTAGCGCTTTGCGAATTCCCATAGAATGACACCTGCACATACCGAAACATTTAAACTGTGCTTCGTTCCAAATTGAGGAACTTCAATAATGGCATCTGATAAATTGATGACTTGTTGGTTCACGCCATCCACTTCGTTGCCGAATACTAAAGCGAATTTTTCGGCTTCTAGTGCTGTGCTATTTTGAAGTAAAACAGTTTCTTCCGCCTGTTCTATACTACAAACGAAAACACCTTGTTGTTTGAGTTCAATTACGAGTTCTTCTATCGATTGGCGGTATTCCCAAACAACTGTTTCCGTTGCTCCCAGAGCCGTTTTCTGAATGTCGCGATGGGGAGGTTGAGCAGTGATTCCACACAAATAGATCTTTTCAACATTGAAGGCATCAGCTGTGCGAAAAAAGGAACCGATATTATTCAGGCTGCGGATGCCATCCAAAATAACAATCAACGGGAATTTTTGCTGCGCTTTGAATTCATCTTCGCTCACTCGATCAAGTTCCCACAATTTTAGCTTTCTGTTCATATTGTTGATAAGATGGCCGCTAGAATTTTTGTCTAATCGGCAGTTGGCCCTAAATTTACCTGCAAAATTGAAAAAATCAGTTGATTTGTCGAAGGAAAAGGAAAAAAGCGTTTCAGAAACGCCTTTAATGAAGCAGTATAATCAGATCAAAGCCAAGCACCCGCAGGCTTTACTG
>JBKDKG010000046.1:0-2247 GCA_046345095.1 Flavobacteriia bacterium
TCATATAACAGAGGAATTGGTGGTGTAAAACAAGATATGAAATGGCAGGGTACTTCGAATTATTTTGATACACACATGAATTCAGAAACTGGTAGATATGTCTATCGCATTCTTGCTGTTAAATTAATTTTTGAAGATCCCTCAAACTTTGGATACAGCATCGCAAATAATGATTTGTATGAACCTTTTCGTACTACTGCTGTTACTATCAAAAGCTCGATTGATAATCTTGCAGAGTGGGCAAAATCGAAAGGAATTAACTATAAGATTTTGGTAAAATTGAATCCTTGGATTCTCGGGAATAAGCTGACAATTAAAAAGAATTCTTTTCAAATTTTGCTGCCGCACAAATCGACAAATTTAAAACCGTACAGCGCATATTTAAAGTGAAAGAACAGGAAGGATATATCGAGGTCTTTGGTGCACGTGAGCACAATCTCAAAAATGTAGATTTAAAAATTCCTCGAAATCAACTTGTGGTATTTACAGGGTTGAGTGGAAGTGGTAAATCTTCATTGGCTTTTGATACCATTTTTGCTGAAGGTCAACGCAGGTACATCGAAACATTTTCTTCCTATGCCCGCCAATTTCTCGGTGGTCTCGAGCGACCAGATGTCGATAAAATTGAAGGTTTAAGTCCTGTTATTTCAATAGAGCAAAAAACAGTTTCTCGCTCGCCAAGGTCTACAGTGGGCACAATCACAGAAGTATACGATTTTTTAAGGCTTCTTTTTGCTAGAGTAGGAACAGCTGTATCCTTTAATACAGGCGAAAAAATGGTCAAGTATTCTGATGAACAAATTGTAGACTTGATCATTAGAGATTTTGAGAACAAAAAAGTCATTCTTCTCGCACCGAAAGTGAAGGGTCGTAAAGGTCACTACCGTGAACTTTTTGAGCAAATTCAAAAAATGGGCTACACCAAAGTCCGAGTGGATGGAGAAGTAAAAGACATTGAAAAGGGAATGCGACTCGATCGCTATAAAGTGCATGACATTGACATAGTAATTGATCGTTTGCATGTAAAAGGCGATGATAGAAAGCGAATCTATGATTCTGTGATTACGTCCATGAAGCAAGGTTCGAAAGAAATGATGGTGATGGATTTTGAAACACATGAAGTGAGGCATTTTAGCCGTTCATTGATGTGTCCTTCATCAGGTATTTCCTATCCGGAGCCGGAACCGAGCTTGTTTTCCTTTAACTCGCCTTACGGTGCTTGTCAAGGGTGTAGTGGTTTGGGAGAAGTTTCTGAAGCAGACATCAACAAAATTATACCAGATGCCAAGTTGTCTGTTAAAAAAGGTGGATTGGCTCCACTTGGTGAATACAAGCGAACATGGATTTTTGATAAAATTGATGCGTATTTTACCCAAGAGGGCTATAACTTAACAACTCCATTGTCAGAAATTCCTGAGGATGTCATGAACGTTTTGCTTTACGGAAATGAAGACCTTGAGCGTTCAAAAAAAGACAATTCGATTGTTTTTGAAGGAATCATCAATTTTGTTGCTCGACATTCTGAAGAAAGTTCTGCTGCCATTCAGCGCTGGGCCCAAAGTTTTATGAATAAAAAGACGTGTACTGTCTGCGAAGGCACACGCTTGAAAAAAGAAGCACATTTTTTCCAGATTGCGGATCGCCACATTGGCGAACTTGCAGCAATGGATTTATCTGAACTCGCTCTATGGTTTGAAAGCATTGAGAATTACCTTACGTCGGATGCCAAGCAAATTGCAACAGAAATTCTAAAGGAGATAAGAACAAGATTGAATTTTATTCTTGAAGTTGGGTTAGATTATCTGACACTGCATCGGTCTGCGAGAACACTTTCTGGTGGAGAAGCACAGCGCATTCGCTTGGCCACGCAAATAGGTTCAGAGTTAATGAATGTTTTGTACATTCTAGATGAGCCTTCAATTGGGTTGCACCAGCGTGACAATACGCGATTAATCAATTCTTTGAAACGATTGCGCGATGCAGGTAACTCTGTGATCGTTGTGGAACATGACCGCGAAATGATTGAAGCGGCAGATTTTATTGTAGACATTGGTCCAGGAGCAGGAGTGCATGGTGGCGAAATTGTGAATGCTGGGAAATTATCCGAGTTAAATTCAAGAGATTCATACACGACACGTTACTTGAAGGGAGAAGATAGCATAAAGGTTCCTTCAACGAGGAGAAAAGGAAATGGAAAAAACCTGATACTTAAAGGCGCATGCGGACACAATTTGCAGGACGTAGATC
>JBKDKG010000047.1:0-2584 GCA_046345095.1 Flavobacteriia bacterium
ACTCTATAGATTGCGCCCATACTTGACTGCACCACTTTTGGGTTGTAAATTTCAACGGTATCATTTGAGCACACCAAATCATTGATGCCAAACCAATCAGCAATTCTTAAAATAGTTCCAAAATTACCTGGGTCTTGTATGCCATCCAAAACGAGTGTAAGTCCGGAAGAATTTATTGCTTTTTGTTCATTTGATTTTTTGACAACAGCCAATACTTTGTTTGGTGATTTTAAAGAGGAAATACGCGTTAATTCAGCAGGACTAACTAAAGTAGATTCTATGGAAGTGGACTTCAACTCAAATTCATCTGTATGCGCAACGAATTGAACAGCATGAGGCAAAAAATACAATGCTTCTTGAACGAGTTTTTCCCCTTCTACAAGAAACAATCCGAGTTCATCCCGATGCTTTTTCTGATGGAGAGACCTGATCCACTTAATTTTGTTTGCCGAAATACCCGTCACTGCGTCTTTAATATTATTTTTGTTAGGAAAGTCAATGTTTCAACGCCTCAAACATACATATATTCTTTTTATTATTTGTTCGCTAATGTCGGCATGTAAGCAAACAAAGTATGTACCGGAGGGAAAGTTTTTGCTTAAAAAGAATAAAGTGAGTATCATCGGTGAAGGCCTTTCCTACGACGATGTAAATGCAATTATTCGTCAGCAACCAAATTACAAGACGTTCAGTTTTAAAATGAAGCTATGGGCCTACAATCGAATTGATTCGACTGCAGTAGCTGAAAAAAGATGGGAGGAAAATCAAAAGTTGCGCAGAATTAACGAGCGTAAAATATTGAAGCAAAAAAGAGTCAATCAGAAAAGGATAGACAAAGCAAGAAAAAAGGGTAGGGATCTTTACACCGAAAAAATTGTGCAACTAAAGGATACGTTGAATCCAAAATTATTTCTTCGTGAATGGTTTAAATATAAAATCGGAGAAAAACCGGTTATTTTCGACAGTCTGCTCTTTAATAAGTCAGTCGAACAGCTAGGTGTGTTTTTAAAAAATAAAGGTTTTTATAAGGGTTCAGTAAATGCTGAAGTGGTTCAATTGCGCCAACGAAAAGTAAAGGTGAAATATAAAATTGAAACTGGTCCCCGCTTCATGATTGATTCTGTTTATGTAGTTTGTCCAAATCAATCCGTTAAATCCGAGTATGAAAAGTATGTCCAAAAAATTGAAGATGGAAATCTTGTTGGACAACCATTTGACAAAGATTTACTGGGAGAATACAGGAATAATGTGGCTAAATATATGAGGGACAATGCTTTTTATGGCTTCAGTAGTTCCCATATTAGTTATGTAGCCGATACCTCTTTTACGGATATGAAGGTGAATCTTGGGGTTGTTTTCACGGATCGAATGGTACGTTCAGATACAAAGCGTGACTCACTGATTGGGGTTAAACACAAGACAACGTATATAAAGGATGTTTATTTTCATATAGCAGATACATCTTATTTCAAAGGTAATTTTAAAAAGTCTTTGGAGGATATGGGGCTTACGCTTCTGGATGAACAGTATTTTATCAGAGCGATAGATACATTCCAATATGAAGAGCGAAAAATGGCTCATTCTGATGAATTGGATATCAAAAGAATGGCCACATTTTTATACAATGGCAAATTAAGTATAGATCCAGATGTTATTGAATTACAGAATTACCTTGAGAAGGAGAATTATTACAAAGAATATTATCTTGAACGTTCTTATACAAGACTTATCCAACTAGGACTTTTTCAAGTTATTAAACCAGTTATTGTAGAGGTGCCAGGCACAAAATACGTAGAAGTTCACTATTACTTGGTGCCTTCTCAGAAGCAAAGTTTAGGTTTTGAACCAAGAGCAACGAATAGCAATGGTTTCTTAGGTGTTTCAGCATCAGTAAATTATACGAATAAAAATTTGTTTGGAGGTGCCGAAAAAATGGTTTTTTCAGTGGGAGGTGGTTTTGAATCTCAGCCACCTGTGTTTGATCAAACAATTGATGGCCAACAAATTCAAAAGGCGGGTAGAAGTTTTAATACGTTTGAGATAGGTCCAAGTTTGAAATTTGACATTCCTGGTTTGTTCCCAACAAAGGTTACAGCCCTTTCTAAGCGTCAAAGACCAAGAACAATTATGTCTGCGGCATATAATTTTCAGGATAGATCAGATTTTACAAGGCATATTCTGCAGCTCAACTATTTATGGAAATTTTATGTAATGAAAACACAGATTTTCCAAATTGGATTACCAGGAATGTCTGTTGTTAAATTCGTTAATATTCAAAACTCCCCTGATTTTGAGCAGAAGTTAAATGCGCTGAATGACCTGTTTCTTAGAAATGCCTACAGTAATCAATTTATCTGGCAGGACCTTCGTCTAACATTTGAGTACAATAACAAAGACAAAGACGACAAAGGTAGATCCAACTTTTTATTTAATTCGTCATTCGACCCTGCTGGAAATTTACTTTCAATGTTCAAAAACAGACAGGATACATTGAGCAATGGTCAGCACAGTATTTATGGTGTGGCTTATTCACAATTTGCTCGTTTAGACAATGAAATGATATACTCGTACCCATTGGACAAGA
>JBKDKG010000048.1:0-11701 GCA_046345095.1 Flavobacteriia bacterium
CTATGAATATTATACGAGTAACGATCTTCAGGCACGCTCTGCTACAGGGCTGACTCAAACCCCATCAGGTAAAATATTTGGGTACAACTTTAAGAGTCAGCTTTTTTATATGGATGAACATGGTTTGCATGTAATCAAAAATTGGAAATACAACCTTAATGGAATTGCGTGTGATAACAATGGTAACATCTGGATATCAAGTGAACAAGGAACTTTCAACATCGATGTAGAAACGCTAAAAATTTCCAAATATGTCGGAAAGTATATCAATTATAAAAAAGACAGCGTTGCTTTTACAGGGAGTATAAGCGTAAATTTAAAAGGGTCCATTTATTTTCACAATGGTGTCTATTTAGTTGAACGGACTCGAGAAGGGAAGGAAACAACTACCTATATTGATGATTGTTTCAGGAATGCTCCAATGCTAATATCAAAATCGGTAAATGCCCCGTGGTTACTCTCATTAACTGAGAATAAGGTGTTCAGAAAATTTCAAGGCAAATGGGTTTTGTTCAAGGATAAAAAATTGCTAGAATTGTTAAAAGGCAGAAAACCTAATGACGTAAGAGAAATAGATAATTGTTTATGGATTAGTACGTATACTGGACTGATTCGTTATGATTTAATAAAAGGAACAGCACAGCTTTTGTATCCTCAAATAGCCTTCTCAGGAGTTCTTAAAGATAAGGAAGGAAACTTCTGGTTCTCGTCATTACACCATGGATTACTTAAAATACCGAATATTAAGATTTTGGCTTGGAATCGGAATTCGAGTGGACAAGAAATTGACCAGGTCAGCCATATTGTTCCTTCAAATACTAAGATTGTTGCGTGCGGAACTGGAGGACAAATAATCCAATTAAACAGAGGCAATAATTCCGTTCAGTCCTTTGTCCAAGATATCCAATCTGATGTGGGGATGTGCTATTTCGACCCCATCGATGAATGTGTATATTTCAATAAAATATCTCAAATTTTTAGACTAAAAAATGACAAAATAACATTGATGAATAGCTCTTCTCGGGCAGTCAAATCGATGTTGCATATCCGAGATGGTTATTTTTTATTAAGTTCTCAAGGGATTTTTTTCACAAAGAACCTCCAAAAACCAATTGAATTTGAGCACCTTTTAAAAAACGGATGGTACCGCGAAATTTGCGAGTCACCTGATAAAAAACATTTTTTTGTTGCAAGCAATGATGGGCTTATAAAGTTGGAAAAACAAAACGGTCAGTGGAAATTAACTCAAACTTATATTTCAAAACAGGTCATTACACTCTCTGCTGATCATGACGGTAAAAAGGTCTACTTTCTGACGTTCGACGGAAAGATCTATTCTATAGATAGATTGGGAAATGTGCACCTCTTTTGTAAGGATTTACTTAATTATCGCGCTGCAAAATTATATTGTTACAAGGGATATATTTACGTTGCAACTATTAAAGGGATTTTGCGAATTAATCTCAAGAACAAAAGAAAAGAACTATTAACAAAGTTGCAGGGCTTGCCGTCCAATAATATACGTTCTTTGTTTGTTGAGCGTGATACATGTTGGGCAGCAAGTGGTGATGGTGTCATCTCTGTTCCATTGAAGACTTTTTACATTCCAAAAATTCCAGGTCTTATTTATGGCCGAGGTATTGAATTAAATAAGCGTCGGATCAGCCAGAAAGTAGCACCTACGATTAGATTCAATGATGAACTGACTATTTTTGCGGATGGAATAAGTTATCGTTCAAATCAGGATTTTCAGTTCGCTTATCGTATCAAAGAATATTCTAAGAATTGGATCAAGGAAGCTGGCTCTTTGGGAAAACTTGAGATACCCCGGTTACCCTCCGGTGATATAACCATTGAGGTTAAAATGATAGATCAGCAGGGAGTTGATTCGATTAACACCCTGATTTATAATTTCCATGTTTTACAGCCTTTCTGGCAACGTTGGTGGTTTTATCTTCTAATTACCACATCAACATTGTCCTTGGCATTTGGTGTTTTTCGTTGGAGGTTATTAGCATTGAGAAAAAAACAGTTGAAAGAATTAAAACGATTGCGTTTGGAAAATGAACTTCGTCTAACCCAACAAAACGCATTGAAGGCACAGATGAATCCACACTTCCTCTTCAACGTTCTTAATTCAATTAAAGGTTACATCTACGAGAACGATAAAAAGAATGCAGCACGTTATTTAAGTGATTTCTCAAGTTTGGTGCGGAAAGTTCTGGAATTTAGCACGCAGAAATCAGTATCTATAGAGCAGGAAATAGAGTTATTGAGACTCTACATCGATCTCGAAGCGATGTTGCTCCAAAGCGATTTTGAGTGCACCATTTTAGTCGATGAGAATTTAGACATATCAGGTGTAAAGGTTCCTGCATTGCTATTACAACCCTATGTCGAGAATTCCTTCAAGCATGGTTTGCGTCATAAAATTGGGCCAAAGCGTTTGAAGATAGAGATTAGTTTGAGTGACGTGGATGAGGTCTTGATTGTTACGATCAGTGACAATGGCATTGGAAGAGAGGCCTCAACTTTACTGAACGCACAAAATAGAAGTGAGCATCAGTCCTTCGCCTCTGCGGCCATAGAAAAGCGCATTCAATTATTAAATTTTGAAAAAAAGGATGTGGTAGGTATTGAAATAAGGGATAACTTCGAAGGAGAAGTTCCGACAGGAACCACCGTAATCATTCGCATACATGTCTAAGAAAGCAGCATACAAAGCGGTAATTATAGATGATTCTGCACAAGCAAGAAAATTGTTGCGTCTCATGTTGCTAGAACTTGCACCTGAAGTATCAATTGCAGGTGAAGCGGAGAATGTGGATGAGGGGTTGCAATTGATCCAAAATGAACAACCCGACGCAGTGTTTCTTGATATTGAAATGCCGGGCAAGAGCGGAATACAGCTTGCCGAGATGTTGTTGGAGCGAAAATTCAAGGGAAATGTTGTCTTCACGACCGCGTATAATGCCTATGCCATCAAGGCATTTCGCCTATCGGCCATCGATTACCTGCTGAAACCGATACAGGAGGATCAACTCACCGAAGCTGTAGAAAAACTGAAGCAAGAAAAAAAGATCCGCGACAACGAGATTCGATTAAAGGTACTTGCGGAAAATCTACAGGAGAACAAGAACGAAGTGTTGTGTGTCCCTACACAAGGTGGATTTGATTACATCCCGCTGGATGAATTGGAATATATTGAGGCGGATGGATCCTATGTCAAAATATTTTGCAACGATGTTAGATCTCGGACGGTTTCCAAGAACTTGAAATACTTTGAAAATGCATTAGCAGAAAACCAGAACTTTGTTCGCCCTCATCGATCCTTTCTCGTGAACATCAACTGTGTGACGGGTTATTTGAAATCTGAAGGGGGTTTTCTAATCCTTAAAAATAGTGCTCAGATTCCAGTGTCGCGCGACCGCAAACAGGCCATTCTTGATCTCTTGAAGTAATCATAAATCAAGTTTATTTAGTGTACTAACTTTTCTGCAATGAAATGCAATTTTGTAGTTCACAAACTCAAAGATACCATTCACAAAGTCACTTGGATTTAGTGAGTTACCAACCTTAGTTTTGCTAAAATTTTAAATTTTATTTTCATGAAAAAGGCAATTTTATGTCTGTTAGTGTGTACAGTATTCGGCCTTAAGGCACAGGATATCACCACTGATTTAGAGGCATATGCATCATTCAATTCAGGAACGGCCGCAATCGATGCGGGAAATGTGACACAAGCTGGAGTGATTTACGGAGCAACACCAACAACTGATCGCTTTGGAAATCCAAATGCTGCAATGAGTTTCAATGGAACCAGTTCATATATTGATTTTGGCAATCTTGCAAATTATCAATTTGGTTCAAATAGTTTTACGGTGGCGCTGTGGTTGAAAGGGAGTTCTCTTCAAGCAGGTCAAGGTATTCCCATAGGAAAAAGAGGATTTACAAGTGGTGTAGATCGGGCTTACATGCTTGGTTGGCAGGCTTCCAATCCGCAATTGATGGTTTATTACAGAGATGATAATGGTGCAACTGGAACTTATCCTCAGCCCTCTGCTGCACTGAATACTTGGATTCATGTAGCAATGGTGTTTGACCGCACATTATCGCAGATCAGAACCTATGTGAATGGTTCTCTTGCCAATACGACAAATTTACTCTCAAGTTTTTCCGGATTTAACGCTACAGGGACTTCAGCTGGACAGTTGATGATGGGTAGATCTTCTCAGGGTGGACAATATTACAAAGGAGATGCAGATGAAATGAGAATTTATCGACGAGCGTTAAACTCAAATGATATAACGGCGCTTTATAATAACTGTTCTAATTCTGCTCCTACGCCTACAGGAAATACAAGCCAAATTGTTTGTAACAACCAAACCTTAAACAATCTTTTTGTAACGGGTACCAGTATCAAATGGTATGATGCACCCACAGGAGGTAATTTGTTACCAGGTTCACAAGTAGTTGTCAACGGGACCACTTATTATGCTACCCAAACACTCAATGGGTGTGAGAGTCAAACACCATTGTCTGTAACGACAACTATCAATTCTCCGGCAGCACCTTCTGGATCTTCAACACAAAGTGTTTGTCCTAATGGAACAATTGCCAATCTAACTGTTTCTGGATCAGGTGTTCAGTGGTACAACTCCCCTGTGGGAGGCTCACTTATACCGACAAACACATTAATCTCGGATGGATCAATTTACTTTGCATCCCAAACATCTGGTGGTTGCGAAGGATTGGATCGTCTCGCAGTGACAGCCACGATTAACATTCCTTTAGCTCCGACCGGAACTTTAAATCAAGAATTCTGCAATTCAGCAACGGTTGCAGACTTAACAGCGAATGGGTCGAATATTAAATGGTACAGTGTTTCTACCAATGGTACGGAACTAGCATCTACAACTGCTTTGACAAATTCAACCTACTATGCATCTCAAACGGATGGAGGATGTGAAAGTCCTGATCGCTTAGCTGTTGCAGTGAATATAAATGCACCCGCAGCTCCGACCGGTACAGCTTCTCAAACTTTCTGTGGTTCGGGAACTGTCTCAGACATTGCTATTAACGAATCGAATGTAACTTGGTACGATGCAGAAACAGCAGGTAATACACTAAGTTTATCAACCGCTTTAGTGAGTGGTACGACGTACTATGCCACACAAACAGTCAATGGCTGTGAAAGTTTGGATCACTTGGCAGTTACGACTTCAATTAATTCAATTCCTTCAGCGCCAACTGGGAATGCGGCACAAGTGCTTTGTAATAGTGCGACTGTATCAGAACTTACAGCAAATGGATCTATTATTCAGTGGTACAGTTCTTCTACAGGTGGATCTATCCTTACAGTCGGATCGTCTCTTTCCAGTGGATTGACCTATTATGCGTCACAAACAATTAACGGATGTGAGAGTATAGATCGATATGCAGTAACAGTTACTATCAATCCAATCCCGTCCGCGCCAACTGGACCGGATCAGCAATTCTTTTGCATAATTGAAAATAGCACTGTGGCTGAGCTTTTAGCGAATGGAAACAATATTCAATGGTATGCTTTTCAAGGTTCAACGACTCCGCTATCATCGAGCACACCGATCGTACAGCAGTACTATTATGCAACTCAAACAATAAATGGTTGTGAAAGTGATACGTACCTTTCTGTTTTTGCTTTTGAAACGAATCCTCCATCTCCACCTTTTTTCATCAATCCATCCCTTAGTTTTTGCTCCGGAGCTACCATTGAAGATTTGAATGGATCGTCAAATAACTTGATGTGGTTTGATGTTCCTAACGGCGGCTCACCTTTATCGATGTCTACCGTATTGATAAATGGGATTAATTATTACGCCTCAAGTGTTAATTTAGGTTGTGAGAGCCTTGGGCGCACACTAATATCAGTTGATATCGTTCCGTCAATTGACCTCAGCGTGACTATTGATGGTATATTGATTACGTCCAATCAAGACAACGGTCAATACCAATGGATAGATTGTAATAACAACAATGAACCAATGCTGAATGAGACACTTCAGTCATACAATGCAATTGAAGCAGGGAGCTATGCAGTAATCATAAGTCTTCCAAATTGCACGGATACCACTGAATGTTTTTCGGAGTTTGCTTCCCTGAATGAGAACGCAATCGATCAAATGCTACTTATGGCTAAGCCTAATCCAGTTAGTGATTTCTTATCCATTTATTCCTCAGGGGTAACTCAAGCACAGATAACTTCAGCCAATGGTGCTTTGATTGAGACTATTCGATTGGATGGAGAAACTAATCTAGACGTCACAATGTATCCTTCAGGTGTCTATTTTATTAAAACGTTGGAAGGAAGGACGACGAAGTTCGTAAAACAATAATTCTTCAAGATGTTTTAGCCGGCTTTGCCTTGGGTAAAGCCGGCTATTTATTTCCCTAAATTTCGTCTTGGAACAAAAAAATGCTCTAATTCGAGTCATTCCCGTAAATGCATTTTTCGGAGGTGTGATTATGCGGTTTACAAACTCACAAGAGCCGTTCACAAAGTGATACAAGGATGTTTGGCAGGGTTGTTATTTTTGAGAGATATTTAATTGAAATCACATGAAAAAACTAACATTATTCTTGGGAGGAATTCTCCTTAGTGCAGGTATTTATGCGCAATCTAATTTAGAAAAAGAATTCAAGGACGAGTTCAACATTTCTGGAGTTTATCATCTTTCCAAAACAGTTACTATTTACGACAAGGCGGTAACCAAAGTTAACTTTGAATTTATCGAAGAGTCGAATAAATTAAACGTTTACTATGACGCAAGTGGATCTCCTGACTATATCGAAACGAATGCCACGTTTAGAAGTTATTACAGAACTTGTGGAGTCTTTTTTGAGAATGCCTCTAATCTATTTGGTGGAAGATTAATGAAGCTTGAAGAAGGGGTCTTTATTGCTTTAGCAGGACAATCAAATGCTTATGTGAGTAACGGAAATTGCGATAATTTCGTTTTTAAAGATCCTAAGAATGAAATTATCATCTTGGGTAAAAATCAAAATCGCGTTAAAGAGATTGCTGAAGATGTCGATTTACTGAAAAAACTGACAGAAGAAAGTGCAATCCGATATTGTCAAGCTTTGAAATGTGTTTTGGCGGGTAAGTATCCATTTCCAGACCCAGGAATGGTAGACATAAAGCTAAGTGCGGATGCATTAATTGCTGTTCAGGCACATGCAACTACAGCAGGATGGACGCAAAAAATTGACTACTGTTACACTAAAAGTAAAGATTGGACAATTCTTACTGACAGATCAACCGGTGCAATAAAAGGGAGAACGATACGTATGATTGCAGTCATGAAAAACACAAATGGAGCTTGTCAATGGGAAGAGGTTGAAGTTAAACAAGATTATAATGGTTCTTCGTATGGAAAAACCTATTACAGTGGAAACACACAATCTATAATAACTGTTGATTGCAGTGAAGCTATGAAACATAAGCAATAGCGCTAATCAAAAAAAGAAATCATAATCAATTCAAAACAACCCCTTTTCTTTTGGTAAGAAGGGGTTGTTTGCGTTTTACAAACTCAAACGAACACTTTACAAAGTGATCAAAAGTGTTGCTTCTAACTAGGTTATTTTTGCGCGGTAAAACCTTATCCACGGAAAAATGAAACCAATTAAAATTTATTTAAGTTTATTACTACTTAGTTTTACATTTAGCTTAACGGCACAAAGCGAGAATGCTCTAAATTTTGATGGCGTCAACGATGCTGTCAATTTACCAGCCGGTTTAAACGGGGCAATCGGATCCTACACGTTACAAGCTTGGATTAAAACAACTGATGCTTCTGGTGTAAGAGCTATCGTTGTACGATCAGGATTCCACGGAATATTTTTAAACAATAATTTTTTGGCTTTTTATAATTGGAGTACAGGTAATTTCGTAGGTGGATCCAGTGTTGCTTTGAATGACAATCAATGGCACCATGTTGCTGCAACTTTTACTCATGGCATTAGTTTTTCTGGTCAGTTATATATTGATGGCGTACCAACTGGAGGGGGGTTCACGCCGGGCATCAACAGTGTGGCTAATAATTACTCTATTGGACACAACTTAAATGGTCAATTCTTTAATGGAAACATAGATAATGTGATTATCCATAATAGAGTTTTAAATGCGACAGAGATTTTAGATTCATACAACTCATGTTCAGTGGCTACCGGTAATTTAAAAGCTTCTTATAATTTTAACCAAGGCATATCACAAGGAAACAATGCAGGAATCAACACTTTATTAGATCAGTCAGGAAACAACTACAGCGGTACTTTAGTAAATTTTACATTAAGCGGTTCAGCATCGAATTGGGTAGATGGAAGATCATGTTGTTTTTCATTAGCAAGCATTTCTGGTGCAACAAGCTATTGTTTGGGTGAAACATTTAACCTAACAGCGTCCTTTTCACCAAGAATTGGAGAAAGTATTACAAGTTATCAATGGAAGAAAAATGGGGTTAACTTGAGTGATGGGGGAAATGTTTCCGGTGCAACCTCTGCAAATCTTCAAATAGCCAACACCGTTTCAAGCGATTTTGGCACTTACAGTGTTGAAGTCACTTCAACTTGTGGAAATGCTTCAGCTAGTTCAAACATTACACAATTGGGGCTTATTAATTTAAGTAATCTTGTTGCTCATTATCCTTTTGACAACAATAGCGCCATAGATGTCAGTGGAAATAATTACAATGCTACTGGATTGAATATAATCAGTACTGTTAATAGATTCAATCAAGCTAATTCTGCATTTTCCTTTGATGGTGTGGCATCAAATGTGACTATTGCGGCACCAACTGGACAAACTATTCTAGGTAACGGTCAAAACAAATCAATTTCTCTGTGGTTCAAGCGAAGCTCCACAACAAGCAAAGGAATGTTACTGAGCTATCAGCAAGCAACTCCTGGCAGTTGGAATCCTCTTGCTTATATTGGTAATGATGGAGTTCTCCGAGGTTGGATGTACCAAGGCGGAACTGCCCCTTGGTCTTCAGGAGTTATAATTGATACGAATTGGCATCACTTGGCATTAGTTTATACTACGAATGTCCAAACGGTTTACTTAGACGGCAGTCAAGTTACAACTATGAGCGGTACACTTAGCCCGGGTGCTTCGAATATCATTATGATTGGCAATGGTTATGCGAATACAGGAATTACAGGTATTTCTGTGACCGGCAATCAACCGTTCTCAGGAATTATTGACGAGGTACGTTTTTACAATGCTGCTCTTTCACTTGCAGATGTAAATACAATTGCAACAACTCCATTTATAATTACGAATCAACCACAAGGAGTTTGCGCTCCAATTGGTAGCCAAGCATCAGTATCAATTAATGTTTCAGGTTCTGTTACGTATCAATGGAGGCAAAATGGTATAAACATACCTGGAGCTACTTCCAATACATATACAATCAGTAATGTTCAATCAAGCGATTTTGGATTATATAGTTGCGTTATAGCTTCTCAATGCGACAATACAATCTCTTCAGTAAGTAATGAAGTGAGTGTAGGACTTCCTATATCGATACCACAACCTTCTAGAGTTTACACCTTCAACAATCACCATGAAGATCATTTACTCAGAGGAGCTTATCATTCAGTTCTTAATCAAACAACCAACACCCCAGCAACATTAGGGTCAGATAGATTTGGTGCTGCCAATTCAGCTCATTTCAGGGGGAATTGGTCTTCTGTAAGTCTTAATAGAGCACTTAATTTACCCAATATGACTATTTCAATGTGGGTGAATTTAAATAATGCAACAGGAACTCATGTGTTCCTATCTCCACCAACCAATACTTTGCCTTACCATTTGTTCTCTGAAAATGGTCAGTTAAAAATTCGTCCTTCCTCAGGTTCTGATATTATCATTCCATATGTATTACCCTCTTCAGGTTGGGTGCAAATTACCATGGTTTATCAAGGCAATACCAACATCGTTTATGTGAATGGTGAACATAAATTCACAACGAGCACTGGAATAAACCCATCGACTAACGCGATTGGTACGATAGCTGGTTTGCCCGGAGGAGCTGTTACTGCTCGCTATTTATTAGATGATGTATATGTTTTTGAACAGGCTTTTACTGCGGCAGAAGTGGAGGGCCTCTACGCAGATGGTGATAAAGTGCCCTACTTTTATATTGAACCCATAAACGATTTAGTTTGTGAATCAAATGCAATTAGATTCAATTTCCAATCAGCAGTGCCAGGCTCGTTAGTTACCGTCAAAAAAAATGGAGTGGATCTTCCCGCAGGCGGAAATGTTTTAATTACCGATACTTCAGTTGTTATTACAAATCCAACAAGTGCAGATTTCACCAATTACACTATTTCTATAAGAAATGGATGTGGATCTGTTTCCAAAACGGTAAACGCAGTAAACTACTCACCTGGATTTGAATCTATAGGATTGGTTAGATATTTCATGTTCAACAACAATTTGAATGATGCTCAAGGCGGTCCTTCATTGAGTGTTGGTGGAGGTATTAATTATACTTCCGACCGATTCGGCAATGCTAATGCTGCGTATCAGCAATACAACGGCAGCATCCTTTTGCTTCCATCAACAGCGGTGGTAAATAACTCTCCATTTACAGTAAACTTTTGGGTGAATGGGTACCCAACAGGCTCAAGTTATCAGTTGTTTTCATCAGGCTCCCCAACTTCTGTAGGACTAAGTGCTCAAAATCAATACTTAGGGTTTTCGCTAGGGAATAATAACGTAGGCTTTAAGCAATACAACGCATTTACTGGAGGATGGTGTATGTTAACCATGTCATTTGATGGTCAAATAGTGAAAATTTATAGTAACGAAAAGTTGGTATCGGTCCATAGACCTCAGAATGCAACTACTTATTTACAAACTTTCATTGATCAACTTCAATGCCAGATAGATGATATCCGAATTTATAACAGGGTGCTGGCAGATGAGGAAGTTAGAGGTTTATACCGTATCTCAAACATTACGCAACAACCACAGAACCAAAGTGTCTGTGAAGGTCAAACCGCGAACCTTTCTGTGAATGCCCAAAATATGGGGGGTAACAACTTAACTTATCAATGGAACTTCAACGGAAATCCTCTTTCTGACGGGGGAGGTGTATCCGGAGCAAACACGAACAATTTACAAATTTCCAATGCTCAAGCATCAAATGCAGGAACATATAACTGTATTATTAATTCTGGTTGTACAGATATCAACAGTTCGAATGTTACCCTTTCAGTTGGAGCGGGCAATGTAAATATAACTCAACAACCACAGAGTATATCAGTCTGTGCAGGAAGCCCGACCTCATTTAGTACTGCGACTCAGGGAGCTACAGTTACTTATCAATGGAAAAAGGATGGTGCAAATATTTCAGGTGCAACTAACTCGACATTGAACTTGAGCAATGTTAGTTTGGCTGAAGCCGGGTCTTACACTGTTGATATAATTGGTGGAAGTTGTGGTACAATCAGTTCTCAAAGTGGAACTCTTACAATTTTCTCACTTCCATTGGCAAGTATTACTCCAGCCTCACCTACTATTTGTTCAGGTCAATCTATCGCACTCACAGCAAATGGTGGAACTTCTTACAGCTGGGATAATGGTTTAGGATTAGGGGATGTGATAACTGTTACACCAACCAGTAATACAACCTATACGGTCCTAGTT
>JBKDKG010000049.1:0-23102 GCA_046345095.1 Flavobacteriia bacterium
AAAGAATTTGATCTATTAGTGGTGACGGGCGATCTTGGCGCTGCGTACATGGGGCTGCAGGTATTGGAAAGAGAGAAAGAAGTTTTCAAGGGCAACCCAGAAATTCAACCTGATCTCGATGGGCATGATTACATCATTGAACGACAACTAAAACCAGAAGCTAGAAAAGATATTATTGGGTTCTTGAAAGAATTAGAGGTTGTTCCCACATCCATGATTGATATTTCGGATGGTTTGGCTTCGGAAATTCTTCATTTGTGCAAGTCAAGCAAGGTGGGATGTCACATTTATGATGAAAAAATTCCAATTGACGCAAAAACCTCGATGACAGCGATTGACTTTAACCTTGATCCAAGCACGTGCGCGCTGAATGGCGGTGAAGATTACGAATTGCTTTTCACAATCAAGCAAGAAGATTTTGATAAAATCAAAGGAAATCCTCACATGACAATTATTGGACACATGACTAATGAAAAAGATGGGATTTACTACGTCGATAAAAACGGTTCTGCAGTTACATTAAAAGCACAAGGCTGGAATCATTTCAACGATTGATCCAACGTTTCTTTCCGTTTTTTAATTTCTGGCCGATTGAATTTCTCTTTCAGTAAATGCTGAAATTCTTGTTGCGTCACCTTCGATTCTGCCCACGTTTTGACATCGAAATATTCGTAAAACCAGGCATCCGTTTCCTGTTGGCCCAGTTCAGAAAGTTGCTGGTGCAATGCTTCCCATAAATCAAGCGAATCTGCTTCATTTTTACATTTTATTCGCCTGGAAATGAATTGCAAAAGCACCTGTTCAATTTTGAAAAATCGATTGCGTGATTTTAAAAATCGTTGTGTATTTTTCAGAGAATAAGTAAGTAAATGGTCTGTTTTCAATTCCAGTTGCACAAACAACTCCATAAGATAAGCATAGGAAAGTATGTCATCGTTTTGGTCCAATTCCGAATCGTTTAGAATCCTTGAAAACATCTTTTTTGCGCTCTGAAATTCATTCATCCCAAACAATACAGTAGCCATTTTAAAACGAATGAACGCTTTTCTCGAAGGAGAAATTTTCCCTTCATACCTCACCAAACCTTCTTCAATCTTTGGCAACAAATCCATGGCATGCTGCAAATCACCACGTCTGGTCAACATGCTCAATTCAATCGAAAAGGTACTAGCAAACAATTTAATACGCATGTCTTCATTGTTCGCCAAATCGAATTGATTCGGTATCAGCTTCAGTTGTTTGAGACAATTTAATGCAACAGCAGGATTTCCGAGTTTCTCAGCGACAAAAATCATATTCGTGAGCAGCGAAAAATAATTGTTCAAATTTGAATCATTCAAACTATGCTCATTTTCAAATAATTGAAGATTTTTCTGAAGAAACGCATAACATTTGGGCAATTCATCAGTCGCGAAATAAAATGCACTTAGAAGATGGTTGTATAAAAAGTTGGTTTCAAATGGGTGATATTGGAGTTCCTTTTCTTTCGGCAATTTCTCGAGCAATGACTTGTAAAAGGCAACTTCATCGGCACTCCTCGATTTTCCTTTTCGTGACAAATGAAAAAACAACTCGCTCTTCAGTTCCCATAATTGATCGTATTTCTGAATTTGTTGAATCAATTGCGCATCCTTCTCAGCTATTTCACGAATATCCTCCAGCTCAACATCTGTGTATCCCCGATTTTCTGAGACGCGTTTTTGCTTTTTGTAAATTTCTGACAGTATGGGTAATCTGCCATTTTTTAACGCCAATTTTTCTGCACTCCTCAGCACCCGCGTGCATTGACTATAAAGTGATTTTCTGAAGAGAATATCAGCACTGTGCAACATTTTGTACAATTGCGCATCCAACGATGAAACAGTATAAAAGGCATCTAAAGCGGAAAGAATGTGATCGTACAATCGTTTTTTCGTAATAGAAAAGCGGTGCATGAAAGCCTCGCCTTCAAATTCCCTAACAATTAATTTTTCGTCATAAATTGGCATACGATCCAAAAAATCAAACAATCGCACATAATTGTTCTCTTCGCCAATTGTATGGCGGGAAGAAAACAATTTGAAATAGCGTTTTTCAGTCTTTGAGAGTGATTTTATCAGCTCGTAAAGTCCTTCATTGATTTTGTTAGACATGTATCAATTTTATAGAAATTCAAATAATTGAACCAATATAAACATTGAAAAAATACGATTCAAAAGTATTCATTGAATGGTGTCTTTCATTGATTGAAATGTCATGTATGGAAAATAAAAAAGCACCACTTTCGTGGTGCCCAGATCATCGGTTTCATGATAAAAATTATTGACGGCGTCTAGAACTTTCGTCCTTATCGCTTTTTGGATCTGTAATGCCTCCATCATTTGCCAATCCATCGTCTTCTGCGACAGATTCTTCTGAGTTGTTGACTACAGTCCGCGAACGTAACATTAATTCATCTGATGTATCCGATTTCTGGGCAGGAACAATCACTTCTTTTTGGCATGAAGCCATCAAAAGGATCAAAGAAAAAAGCGCTATGTAACCAGTTCTTTTCATTACTACTCAGAAATTCTCTCAAACAAACTTAAAGGATTGATTTCACTATTCCAAATTTTCAACATAAAATTTGAGTGTAACGCGTGTTCCTTTGATTGAACGGTCAAAATCATAGATTTGAACAGGACCTAGAAGTTCAAATTCTTGACTTGTCAATTTCTTCAAAAGCTCAATTCTCTTGGAAGTAATTTCAGTTCCTTTGGATTGATGGTCACCTCGGTCTTTCATCCGATTGTTCAAGCTTGTTTCTACACCAACACCATTGTCATCAATTGTAACAATCAGCACATTTCCTTTTAAACCTATAGAAACTTCAATTAAACCCTTTACCTCATCATTTGGCAGAATACCATGAATGATGCTATTTTCAATAAATGGTTGAATCATCATTGCAGGTATGATAATCATTTCTGTCTCAATGCTCGAATCACAATGAATCTTGTACTCGAAGCGTTCGTTGAATCGCATTGACTCCAGTGAAAGATACAATTCGATGCGCTCTAATTCTTGCTGAAGAGAAACAAGATTGCCTTCTTCGGATGAATCAAGGTTTTTGCGTATCAACTTGGCGAAATTTGTTAAAAAGCGATTCGCAGAAAGACGATCTTGCGTATTGATGAAATATTGAATGGAGTTCAAAGAATTAAAAATGAAATGGCGATTCATAGAAGCATTGAGTGATTTTTGCTCAAGTGCAAGCAAGCGGGATTTGTATTCAAGCATCTCCTTTTCACTCTGTTCCCGTTCACGTTTAATTCTAAATTGAATGGCTTTAAAGATTCCGTACCCAATTACAAAAGTTATTATCAAATAAAACCACCAGGACTTATAAAAAGCTTGACGCACAGTAAAATGAAGTGTCTGCTCCGATGAAAGCAAGCCACGCGAATCAATACATCTAACATGCAAAATGTATGAGCCAGCTGACAATCCATTGTATGAAACTATATTGCTCGTGCTTGGGGGTGACCATCCATTATCTTGGCCTTCGAGCCAAAATTGAAAGCGCAAACCCGGATAATTAGACAAGGCAATACCGTCTACTTCAAATGTTAAATTATTCTTAGAATAAGGCAAATCCAATTCCAATGGAATACCACTTTTATCAAAGGAAGACGTGTATTTTCGAAAATCAACTTCCTGGTAATTAATAAGGATCTTTTTAATCACCAAACGCGGAACTGCATGTCGAATTTTAAGCTTTCCAGGCGTTAGCTTGACCAATCCTGAGGCTGTTCCGAACCAAAAATAACCATTGCGGTCAATAAATCCGGAATTAATGTTCGTCTCCAAATTGATTAAACCATCACTTATACCGTAATTGTTGGATGTTATTTTCTCCTTGTCCAGGTTACTTAAGATAAATAAGCCATTGTTAGTCCCAACAAACAGCTCGCTGCCATTGCAATTTAAAAAATTTATGAAATTAGAGGATGCAGAAGATGAAAATGAAACGATTTCAATGCTGTTGTTGCGGTATCTATACAACCCTTCTTCTGTCCCAATCCACAAGGCGCCAAAACGGTCTGAAACAATTGAAAAAGCCGCTTTTCGGAAATCTCCAATGCGAATTAATTGTTTATTTTTAATCTCATAAAAGCCATTGTCAGCAACACAAAAAATATTTTTTTTGATCTTACAAAAAGCCCGAACCGTAGCTGGTTCTTTCATTAGACAAGGTGAGAACTTACCGTTTTTATAATGGCTTACTCCATCACTTCCTCCCGCAAAAAATTCATTCGAATTGATCCTTAATAGAGCTGATACTTTGTCGCCCGAAAGACCTTCATCAGAAAAATAAACCTTTTCTATCTTTTTATCCCTGATCGCAACAAGCCCATTCTCTGTTCCAAACCAGTTCATACCGTTAACATTCATTACAGAAGACCAGATAGTGGCACTGTTTTCAGGGACAATACTCTCCATTTGATTGCGAAATCCCATTCTAATGATGCCTTTGTCGAAAGTGCCTATCCAAAAAACTCCATTTTCATCCTGATTGACACTTACAATCAAATCAGAACTTAGTCCGTTCTGCTCATTGAAATAGACAAATCCTTCTCCAGGAAAACGTATCAATCCCTTCCCCTCCGTTCCCAACCATATGGTTCCAGACCGGTCTTCAAACACACAACGGACACTCTCCATTGGCAGACCTTTCTGCTGATCCAAGCGAAGATTCATTGCATCATTTTTCAGTCGAAATACACCTTCAGCTGCCACCAACCATAAATTTCCCCTTGTGTCGGGTAGGCATTTTCTCAAAGAATAAATCGTGTCTATCGCCTGAATAGCTAATGTTGATTTTTTGCTGTCATCATAGCGAAATAAGCCATTCTTGAAAGTTGCCACATAAAGCCCGTGTTCACTATTGCTCAACGATGAAACACTGTAATTTTGTAATCCCTCGAGAACTTCAAAAGATTGCAGATCATTGGTCCTTACGACACCTGCCCTTGTTCCCAAATACAAAACATTGCCCTTTACGATTAAATCGCGGACTTTTAAAAGATCTTCATTGAATGTTGTGAGTGTCAAAGAAGAGTTATTGGTGCTAAGTTCTGCACTTTTTGACTGCATACTTAACTTACGCAGTTGATTGTCCTTCAGTTCATAAATTCCAGCCCCATTTGTCGCAATAATCCAACGCGAATTGAATTGAACTATGTCTGTTACATTAATATCTGATTCATTTTTATTCAGTGTCCACTTTCGAATTGTTTTTCCACGCACACAGGAGAGTCCTCCTTCATGTCCAATCCAAATTTCATCACCAAAAGCACTGAGACAGCTGATCCGATTATTTAGGATACCATTTTCAGTTGTGAAGGAAATGAATTCATTCCCATTGAATTTAGCTAAACCTCCCAATGTTCCAACCCATAAAAAGCCTTTATCGTCCTGCGTAATTGCCGTAACCTGTGATTGAGGAAGACCTTGAGCAGTATTGTAATTTACGAACGCATAACGCTGAGCCATTGCTGCGAAAGAGCAACTAAAAAAAATGAACAGCGCTACTCTTTTCATTGGGCTTCTTTCAACATTTTTACAAAATCAGATACGCGATTGCGGGCAACCGGAATTCGAAGACCATTTTTTAGAACGGCAAAATGACCGTCTTCATTGATGTATTCAGCCAAAAGATCAAGATTGATAATGTGTGATTTGTGTACACGAAAAAATTTCGCTGGATTCAATATGATTTCATACGTCTTGAGTGTTCTTGTATCAAGATAGCGAGTGCCATCCTTGAAATAAATGGTAGTGCAATTTCCACTCGCTTCCAAATGTGAAATGGTATCATCCTCCACGATTTTTAATCCTCGGGTATGCGAAATTGCAATTCTAGTTGTTGGCTTGTTGCGCAAAAGACTGTCCGACATGTGTTTTAAGGAAGAATAATAGGTAGAGAAATTCTGTGGATCATCCGAAAAAACACGCTTCGTTTCCTTCAGCTTTTCAACGGCAGTTTGTAACTCCTCTACATCTATTGGTTTCAACAAATAATAAACTGCACTCGCATTAAAAGCTCTGATTGCATAATCTTTAAAGGCTGTCACAAAAACGACCAAAAAATCCTTTTCTTCAATCTCATCAAGTAATTCAAAACCTTCTGAACCTGAAGGCATTCGAATGTCAAGAAATACGACATCTGGTTTCGAAGATTCAATGATAGCTTTGGCTTCACTTTTCCTCCCCGCCTCCCCGATGACTTCAACATCAGGGCAGAATTCTTCCAATAACATCACAAGATTCTTTCTTGCAAATTCTTCGTCATCAACAACAATGGCTCTCAATTTCATAGCTACTAAGTTAAAGGATTATCGATTTTGGTGTTTAGCATTTTCAGAAAGTTACACTATCTATTTCATGCTTTCTTCCCTTGAAGTACATTTCAATTGAAAATTTGATCATTTAAAATTCATAAATTGACAAAAGAATCAATGATTCCTACTGAATAGATAATATTCAAAAACAATCATTAGTGTATTTCTATTTTAGAAGCATAAAAAATGCTTATGAAAATCTCTACTTTAGACACGATGTGCTTTTTCGATTGGACTTTTAATGACAATGGGAATTAATATCCGTTTTTTATTGTAAAAAATGGAATAGTAACTCCTTCGTTTTTTCGGATTCCTCAATATGCCCCATGTGTCCGGCATTTTCGAGAAATAATAATTGAATTTGTTCAGACGGCAGTCTTGAGCTCAATTCTTCGGGAGAAATGAGTGGATCATGTTGACCGGAAACAATGAAAAAATCGGATGGATACTTCTTTAATATATGACTCAGATCCTTACGTTCACGCATAGCGAGAGAGGCATAAGCAATGGCATCCGCTGACATGTTTTTTGCTTCATCAATCAAAGTTTGTATTTCTACCTCTTTCCCTTTTTTTAAATAGAACAAGCCTGGAATAGCTTCAGAAATAAATAAACTCTTGGCCTTAAAAACAAGATCAGCCACACGAACACGATCTCTTTTTTTTTCTTCGGAATCTTCCCAAAAATTGGAATTCAACAACACAACTTTCCGGCAATTTGGGTCTACTTTTTTAAGCTCCAACGCAACATACCCTCCCATGGAATGACCAACTAGGTCGTATTGAACTATATTCAGTTGACCTAAAAAAGACCGAACTTGATTGGCAAAGTATTGAATCGACGGTTTTTCATTCTCGTCATCCAACTGAGATTCGCCATGACCAGGCAGGTCAATAAAAATGCAACGCATGGGTAGTGTCGACAGCTGCAAATAGTGCCACATTGATTTTGACTCCATAAACCCGTGCAGAAAAACGACAGGTTTACCATTACCTACTTCCTCGTAAGCGAGCACCTTATTTAGAATTCATAATGGATTCTATCTCATCTGCTTCAATTGGAATGTTTCGCATGAGATTGAATGGCGCACCGGAAGACTGTACAACCAAATCATCCTCTAAACGTATCCCCAAGTCCTCCTCTGGAATGTAAATCCCTGGTTCACAAGTAAAAACCATTCCTGCTTGAATCGGTTCGTTCCACATTCCCACATCGTGTGTATCAAGTCCCAAAAAGTGAGAAGTTCCGTGCATGAAATATTTTTTATAGGCTGGCCATTCGGGTTTTTGATTTTTAATGTCTGTGTGATCAATCAAACCGAGGGTAAGCAACTCACTTTCCATAATTTTCCCCACTTCTTTGTGGTAGTCAGCAAGCATTGTTCCTGGAACCAACAACTTTTCCGCTTCCTTCTTTACTTGCAAAACTGCAGTATACACTTGTTTTTGTCGAGCAGTAAACCGCCCATTCACAGGGACACAGCGCGTTAAATCGGATGCGTAATTTGCGTATTCAGCGCCAACATCAAGTAAAATCACATCCCCATCCAAACATTGCTTGTTATTTTCTATGTAGTGCAGGACACAGGCATTCTTTCCAGAAGCAACAATTGGTGTATAGGCAAAACCTTTTGAACGATTTCTTAAAAATTCATGTGCCAATTCAGCCTCTATTTCATATTCCCAAACACCTGGTTGAATAAACCCAAGAAGTCTTCTAAATCCAGCTTCGGTGATATTGCAGGCTATTTGCATGAGTTCAAGTTCCTCTTGTTCTTTAACTGATCGAATGCGATGCATAATCGGAGCACTTTTTCGGTATTGATGTGCAGGAAAATCAATTTTCAGTTTTTTTATAAAACGATCTTCTCTCGTTTCAACCTCCGTATTAGCTCTTAAATGCTCGTTTGTATTCATGTAAACCGCAGAAGCTTCAGCCATCATTTGCTTGAAAATAGTTTGAAACTGATCTAACCAATAAACCGTTCTTATACCACTGGTTTCATATGCCTGCTGCTTATCGAGTTTTTCTCCTTCCCAAACCGCAATATGCGCATTGGTCTCTCTTAGAAACAAAACTTCTCTGTGGTTCTCATTTTTTGAACTAGGAAACAAAACCAAAATACTTTCTTCTTGGTCAACACCTGTCAAATAAAGAATATCTCTATGTTGCTGAAAAGGCATTGTACTATCTGCGCTGATTGGATAAATATCATTTGAATTAAAAACAGCAAGAGAGCCTTCCTCTAAATGTGAAATAAATTTGGTTCTATTGCGCATGTACAGCTCTTTATTGATTCGATCGTATTTCATCAGCTTTTAATTTTTCGGAAAATTACAATTTAAAGTTGAAATCCATTTTTTTTCACTTTAGTTTATAGATCGTAAAACGTTTACGTCCTTCCAGTGGCATATTTGTCAAAAAAAGGGATATGAACACACAAAACATCAACTTAAAAGAGATCACAATTCACTCAGTAATGAATGACATTTGCGTGAAAGGAACAGCAACACAAAACAATTTGAGTTACGAAACAGCTTTCATGATCAATTCAACTCAACTAAATATTATCATCAATCAACTTCAAGCGATGAACGAAGAGATTGAGGTCGCTGCACAATTTCAACAGCAGCCAGATGCTCAGGGAAATAGTTTTTATTGGTTGAATCTAGGCGCATTAAAGTGCAAAGATATTGCGTTTGAATCGTTTGCAATTGACAACCAGTTGAGACAAATTCGTGCGTGACCAAGAAATATTTCAATTCTCAAATTAAACCATCCTTTTTTTTCATATATTCGTGTAACTTTTTTGTACATCAAGTTGTTTAAGTGTACATGAAATACCACAGCTATGAAAAACTATAAATTAGGGATCTTCGCTTTACTTACGTTGGTCTTCTCTTTGGAATCGTGTATTGAACACGAAGTGATTCCTGCTCCAGTACCCATGGTAGACCTTACGTGTCATTTTATTGGCACAGTGAATGGATCGGTATTAGAACTTACAGAAAATGTTAGTGGATATGCAGGAAGTGCTACTAAAAACTTAAACATTTTGCCAGCACCAGCAGTATCTACTGCTGCTTACAACTTTCAAATGACTTCAACAGCTACACAAACATCGGTGAAGGTTGTTTTAGGAAGTGTACTTTGGGATGCATCAGTTTCTACTTCACCTGATGTTGCCACTTTTAATGCATTTCATACCGCAAATACTTCTCCATCTTATTCGACAAGCGGTAGCTCCGGATTTGAAATTTCTTACAGAGATGCAGCAGGATTGAATTGGACTTCAAAACAAAATTCTCCAAACCCTCAAAGTGTTACCTTCACAGGGATTCTTCAAGAATCAGATACATTGGGAGATTACTCTAAATTTACGTGCAACTTTAACTGCTATGTATACCGTCAAGACGCTGTTACTTTAGCTTGGGATTCTCTGCTAATCCAAGATGGAGTATTTAAAGGATGGTTTGAGAGATAAGCAATTAGCCGCAGCAGACGGCTTTTTTTGTGTCAATTGATTAAATGAGTCAAACACTAAAAA
The DNA here is from genome assembly GCA_046345095.1 of Flavobacteriia bacterium. Taxonomy (GTDB): domain Bacteria; phylum Bacteroidota; class Bacteroidia; order Flavobacteriales_D; family Crocinitomicaceae; genus M0103. The sequence continues at coordinate 9,910 of JBKDKG010000049.1, forward strand.
TAGCCATTATTGGTGATTACAACTTCACCTATAATTCTCATCAGGCAACGAACCTGGCGATTGACCATTCAAGCCGATTTCTTGAAGTAGACATCAATTATTATTGGGTAAAAATAAACGATGCGGCACTGTTCAAGCCTACCAATTTTGAAGATTTTGATGGCATTTGGATTGCGCCAGGGCCCTATCAAAACTTGTTTTTTCTTAACGGTATAATTCGAACTGTGAGCGAATTAAAAATCCCGGTGCTAATGACTGGAGAAAGCATCCGAAGCTTACTTGAAGTGCTCATCGCATCTTTTCAATTAAACCCGAATGGTGAAAAACTGGTATCAGATAATTTAGTGGACGGAAACCAATTTGAACGCATTCAAATTGTTCCTCATTCTCGAGAATTTATTCGATTGTATGAAAACCACACCACTACAGAACTAACATCTTCAAGGTATAGCCTGTATCCGCAATTAATTCATGCCCTTACAAGTGATCTGGTAGACATAGAAGCCTACAATCAATTTGAGGAGCCTGAGGTTTTAAGTTTAAAAAATCACCATTTCTTTGTTGCCTGTGGGTTCTGTCCTCAAGTTTCTTCAACAAGAGAAATACCGCATCCTTTGATTTATACTTTTATAAAAGCCGCACTCAATACCTCCGAAACGATCTAGTCAAAAAGGTTGTTATCCGCTTGTTTTTCAAAGAAATCATCAACAAGAAAAATACCTGATTCAGCTGCACCTACGGCCAGTTTATCACAACGCTCATTTTCAGGATGACCATTATGCCCCTTGACCCAATTAAAAGTAATGATGAATTTTGCATGCAATTCAAGATATCTCAACCATAGATCTGCGTTCTTCTTTCCTTTGAAGCCTTTTGTTTTCCATCCAAACACCCAACCTTTGACAATCGCATCGATTACATACTTTGAGTCAGAATAGACTTCAACCGGATATTTCGTTGTCTTTAAATTTTCCAAAGCGACAATCAATGCAAGCAATTCCATTCTGTTATTAGTGGTCAACCGATATCCCTGAGAAAATTCCTTTTCTTGGTCTTTAAATTTCATGACAATACCATACCCTCCAGGACCTGGATTCCCTTTCGCAGAACCATCTGTAAAAATCTTAACTCTCAAAACACATGACTTTAAACGAAGTTAAAAAGAATTAAATGTAATGCAAGGACAATGACCAGTGTCCTCAAACTATTTAAACAAGATTAATCGAAATAAAACAGCTTCTGGTCGAAAAAAATGTACAACAAAACATTCAATAGGAATCCAATAATAAAATCAAACTATTTTCTACGAAACGGCACTTTTTACCCATGAATAAATCCTAAGCAAACATAACATTTATTTGAGGTGCTTTTCAGTACAGTAAAAGCGCGAACATTTTGCTTGAATTGCGAAAAATTGACTTCCAAAAAAGGTTGTGTGTATCTATTTTTAGTTCACGAAAAAGAATCTTTTCTTTTAAGAATCTTTTCGAAGTCTTTTTCAGTGAATAGTGGTTAGGTTAGGTTATAAAAGCGTTCCCAAGGAGCGCTTTTTTATTGCACAACACTTGAAAGCCAACGACGCATAATTTCGACATTCTCACCTTTTCGTTCCGAAAGGTCTCTCACCTGTTCATCCGTAATCTTCCCTAAACCAAAATACTTTGCATCAGGATGAGCAAAATACCAGCCTGAAACTGAAGAAACAGGATACATTGCTAAACTTTCTGTAAGGGTTACTCCCGTGCTCTTTGTTGCGTCTAACAATTCAAACAAACCAATTTTTTCAGTGTGATCAGGACATGCCGGATAACCTGGCGCAGGCCTAATTCCTCTGTAAGATTCTTTTATCAATTCCTCATTTGATAATGACTCTTGATTGGCGTAACCCCATTGCTCTGTTCTAACAATTTCATGCAGCTTTTCAGCAAATGCTTCTGCCAATCGATCTGCTAATGCTTTTAGCAAAATTGAATTGTAATCATCATGATCCTGCTCAAATTGCTCTAGATACTTTTCAAGACCTCCACCCGCAGTAACTACGAAACCACCAATGTAATCCTTGATTCCAGAATTTTTAGGCGCGATAAAATCAGCTAACGCGAGATTTGGTTGTCCTTCTACTTTCTTTGTTTGTTGGCGCAATGTCCGCTGTACATACATGACCTCACTCCTACTTTCATCCGTGTAAATTTCTATGTCATCTCCTACGCTATTAGCGGGAAAAACACCAGCGACTGCATTCGCAGTCAGCCAATTTTCATTCACAATACGATTCAACATCGTCAATGCATCATCATACAATTTCGTTGCTTCTTGTCCAACCACCTCATCATTTAAAATTGCAGGAAACCGGCCATGTAGTTCCCATGTTTGAAAGAAAGGTGTCCAATCAATGTAAGGAACTAAATCCTTCAACGGAAATTGCAAATATTCTTTTTTGCCGGCAAAATTTGGCACAAAGCAATCGTCTTGAATGAATTCGATTTTCAGAGAATTGGCTCTGGAATCTTCCAAAGAAAGCAATTCCTTGGAAGCTCTGTGTTTTTCGTGATGCTCACGCATTCGTGCATATTCAAGTTTCAAATCTGTTACAAATACGTCCTTTTTTGCGCCAAGTAAACTTTCAACGACCGTAACTGCTCGTGACGCATCTAACACATGGACTGCCTGACCTTTTTTATAATGTTGCTCAATTTTTACTGCAGTATGCACTTTCGAAGTTGTAGCACCTCCAATCATCAATGGAATATCCAATCCAGCACGCTCCATTTCCTTAGCAACTGTAACCATTTCATCCAACGAAGGTGTTATCAGACCACTAAGGCCAATGACGTCCACGTTTTCGTTTATTGCTGTTTGGATGATTTTATCAAAAGGCACCATAACACCGAGGTCAATGACTTCATAGTTATTACAACCCAATACAACTCCAACGATATTCTTTCCAATATCATGCACATCTCCTTTAACAGTAGCCATCAAAACCTTACCGGCAGAGGAACGCTTACCATCTTTTTCATCTTCAATAAAAGGTAACAAATAAGCCACTGCTTTTTTCATTACCCGCGCTGATTTCACTACTTGGGGTAAAAACATTTTTCCACTTCCAAACAAGTCGCCAACAACATTCATCCCATCCATTAGTGGGCCTTCTATCACTTCAATTGGCCTTGAATATTGCTTTCTACACTCTTCTACATCTTCATCAATCCAATCCGTAATACCTTTCACCAACGCATATGAAAGTCGCTCCTTCACTTCTTTCTCTCGCCAACTGAGATCTTGCTCTCGTTTCTTTCCATCACCCTTCACTGTCTCAGCCAATTCCAGTAATCGTTCTGTAGCATCTGAACGACGGTTCAACAAGACATCCTCTACGTATTCGAGCAGCACTTTATCAATGTCTGCATAAACTTCAAGCATTGTAGGATTGACAATTCCCATATCCATGCCATGTTGAATAGCATGATACAAGAAAGCAGCATGCATCGCTTCTCGCACTTTGTCATTTCCACGAAATGAAAAAGACACATTGGAAACACCACCACTCACATGGGCACCTGGTAAATTTTCTCGTATCCATTTTGTTGCTCTAAAGAAATCAAGCGCATTGTTGTTGTGCTCTTCCATTCCAGTTGCAACAGGAAAAATATTTGGATCGAAAATGATGTCTTCTTTTGGAAAGCCAATCTTTTGCACCAAAATATCATACGATCGTTTACAAATTTCTATTCTTCGTTCGTAGCTATCAGCCTGACCCTGCTCATCAAACGCCATTACAATTACAGCAGCACCGTAACGCTTTATTTTTCTTGCCTGGTCAATAAAATTTTCTTCTCCTTCTTTCAAGGAAATTGAATTAACAACACCCTTTCCCTGAATGCATTTCAATCCGGCTTCAATGATTTCCCATTTCGAACTATCAATCATCACAGGCACTCTCGCAATGTCTGGCTCAGATGCTATAAGATTTAGGAATTTGACCATCGCCTCTTTCCCATCAATCATGCCTTCATCCATGTTTATATCAATGATCTGAGCACCGCCTTCAACCTGGTCCCTTGCAACTGAGAGAGCCGCTTCAAAATCTCCTTCCTTGATCATCCTCAAGAAAGCGCGTGAACCAGTAACGTTTGTGCGTTCACCCACATTAACAAAATTGCTTTCCGGGGTGACAATCAATGGCTCTAGGCCCGATAGTTTAAGAGTAACGTTTGAATCTGACATGAATTCAGTTTATTCTTTTATGTTTTAAAAATTTGTTTGACGCGGCTTGTACTGCGCTGCTATTTCAGCAATTGCGCGAATGTGTGCAGGCGTTGTTCCGCAACAACCACCGATAATGTTGACCAATCCTTCATCCAAAAATTCTCGAATTTGTTCCGCCATCATTTCAGGTGTTTCGTCATATTGTCCAAATTCATTTGGCAATCCTGCATTTGGGTGAGCACTCACGCCAAACGGCGATTTTTGATTCAACACTTGTAAATAAGGTCGCATCATTGAAGCACCAAGCGCACAATTTAAACCAACAGATATCAAAGGTATATGAGACACAGAAATCAAGAATGCTTCCGTAGTTTGACCCGTTAAAGTTCGGCCACTCTGATCTGTAATTGTTCCTGAAACCATAATTGGGTACTTTTTTCCAATTTCATCAAATACTTTGTCGATTGCAAAAAGAGCTGCCTTGGCATTCAACGTATCAAAGACTGTTTCAACTAATAGAATATCTACACCACCATCAATAAGCGCTTTGATTTGCTGTGCGTAGGCCACAACCAACTCATCAAAACTAATTGCGCGAAATCCAGGATCATTGACATCTGGAGAAATCGATGCAGTTCGATTTGTTGGCCCAATGGAACCAGCTACAAAACGGGGTTTGTGTGGTTCAGCGGCTGTAAATTCGTCAGCTACTTCACGCGCGATTTTTGCCGATTGATAATTGATGTCGTAAACCGCTTTTTCTAAATTATAGTCAGCTTGCGCAATTGTTGTTCCTGAAAAAGTATTGGTCTCTGCAATATCCGCTCCTGCAGCAAAATATTGGCGATGGATGTCCTTAATGATCTCTGGTCGCGTCAAAGAAAGCAAATCATTATTGCCTTTTAGAGGAGATGGATGATCTTCAAACCATCCCTCTCTGAAATCTTCTTCCTTAAGTGAATGACGCTGAATCATGGTTCCCATAGCGCCATCGAGGATTAAAATTCTTTCTTGTAAAATGTCGTATATAGTTTTCATAGTACTAACTAAAACTATGAAAAAAGGAAAGCGGAAAACCGCGAACTTATCTTTTCCCGAACAATTCGGAATTGGATTTGGCACCTTGCGCTAATCGCAGGTTGCCAAGGCTTCACAGGGCCGATCCCTCCACCTTTCTTCATAAGTTTATTTAAATGAACGTGCTACAAAATTAAGCCGATTTTGATTGAAAACAAGCAGTATGATTGCATTTATTTTTGAAAATCTATTTTTGTATGAAATAGAGTACATGAAGCGATTTTTTAAAAGTCTACATTTTGCTGCAAACGGATTGAAATTGAGCTTTCAACTTGGTGGTAATTTTAAAATACAATTAGCCTTGCTCTTGCTAAGTATTTCACTTGGATTATTCTTCAACATACCAAAAGAAGAATGGATTTGGATTGTTATCTGTTCGGTCATCGTGCTTTCCCTTGAGACAATAAACACTGCTATTGAATTGCTGTGTAATAGAATTACAACGGAAAAAGATGAGCATATTAAGCGAATAAAAGATCTTTCTGCTGGAGCAGTTTTAATCGCCTCTATCGGGGCACTTATTATTGGTGGATTTATTTTTTATACACACATTTCACACTTTTTATTTTAACTATTCCAACGACACATAAAAAAGATTGCGCAAATTTGTAACTCAGTCGATGATATTCGTCAATCGGCAGATCCAAATTGAAACAACGACGTATGAAATTACTTTTGAGCTTTGTCTTCGCTATTGTAGCCAACCTACTATTTTCTCAGAGTTTTTTAACGAAACAATTGGATCATTTTTTTCCAAATCGAAAGAGCAAACAAATTGAACGGCTAAATACACGCGTTGACAGTTTGCAAAGATCTAACGATAGCTTAACACTATCGGTGAACAATGCTGCAGAAAAAATCGTCCACTTAAAAAAGGAGATAATAACCCTTAAGACAGACCTCTTTAACGAAAAGGAAAATTCAAAAGGAACGCAAGATCAATTGCAATCAGAAGTAGCTGAACTTTTGGATTCCATAAATAAAATCAGCTTCACACTCGTTACGTGCACAGAAGAAAGTAATCCCGGAGCAAATGCTGCCGCACCAATAATTACGAATCGCTGTACTTGGAGGTTTTACCAGATCATCGAAAAAGGCACTCCGGATTACAAAGGGCGTTACAATTGGAACACAGAGATTTTCAGTACTAAAAGCGGTTCAGCTATCAAGGTTAGCAATACTGACTTATTTAAAGCAGAAAAACTAACCGAATTAGAAGCAAAGGTAAATGCACGTTTCGAAGAGGATTTTCAATCATTCAAAGCAGGCACACCGGGATGTTTTTACACTAAAAAGACCTTTACACCAGTTACGATTTCACAGATGCGTTTAGCTTTTAATGACAATTCGGAAATCATTTTTGAAGCCGACTTTGGACTAACAGATAATTGTTATGCGGTCAGTGCTACATCGACAGGCTTCAAGATATCTGAACTTCGAGAATTCTTTTCAGAATAGAAATTTAATCCAAAAAAAAGGGAGCCGAAGCTCCCTCAAATGTGAGTTGAACAGTAGCCTATTTAACTGGAACTGTTGTAACATTCTTAACTCCTTCGTAAGACGTCTTAGCAGGTGTACCTAATCTAAAACCAAGACCTGAGTTGATGCATAATCTAGATATTAAATCTTGTGTATTAATCACAGCAAAACCAGTTTCAAGATTGTAGTATATTCTTTTTCTTTTACCAAAAGAGAACGTATATCCAACTCCTATATTGACCCTAATGGAACTAATTTTCTCAAGTCCATTGTCTAGATATAATGTTCTTGTTCTTGCCAAATTAAAATTTGCATTTGCATAAAAGCCTCGAACAATTCCATATTGGTAACCCAGTTTAGTTGAATTATAGCTTGTAATAGAAGAATCTGATGATGCACCATAACCAAACATGTAACCCAATAAAACACCAGTATTATTAGAACCTATCACTCCTTTTACACCATAACCTCCATAAGATTTAGATATGCCCCCACCCAAAAGATTTTCATATTGAATTTCAAGATTCAACAATGATTCAGGTAATTCATGACTTTTTTTAGACTTCGATGAAGTAGCGGGATTAGTTGCGCCTTTATTTTGATTTAACGCATTATTCGTTGCTATTGCACTTTGACTAAAAACATTCAAAGAAGTAAGAAAAAGTATGCTAATCAATATGTATTTCATACTTAAAAAATTAAGCCAGCACTAACAATAAGTGCTGGCTAATTAAATTATTTCTTTTTCCAGAACATCAATTTACTAAGGATTCCGCCTTTTTTAGCGACTGGCTCATCACCACCAAAGTTCATATCACTTCCATCATCAGCAAGTCCAGAAGCTGAAGGATTTTTAACTCCTTTCAAGAATGCTTCGTATTCGTCAACTAATGAGGAAGTCTCTGTTGTTTTCGTTACTTCGTATTCAGCCTCAACATCCAATGTGTTCAAGTGCAATTCTTGTACCTTATCAATTTTATCAACGTTCACAACCTTCTCAGATGAAGAAGACGTAGAAGTTTGTTGTTTGATAATTCCATCATCTTTCAACTGCTTCATTTGTTTTACAGCTAAATCAAAAGCATCTTGCTCTGCCTTCGTTTTTTCAGCATCCAATTCATCTTGAATTTCTTTGTAAGAACGTGGATTTTGATAGTACCCAGAAAAACCTGTAACAGTTGCAGTACTCTTTCCACCGAAAATTAAAATTCGAGCAGAAGTCTGGATTTTGTAAATCGGATCAACCAACACATGAATGTTGTTGTTTACAATCGCATTGTAATATGCTTCGTCTTTCGCATCTTGCGGAGAAGCATGGCGCTTTGTAGATGTTGCTTGAACAACTTTGTTTTCATCAACACGCAATTCTACCCCAATTTTATCAGCGATAACAACGCTTTTTTCAGGTATTTGAGAAATTCTGTGTGAGTGCTTGTATGAACTACAAGAAGTCATTGACCCAATAACAATCAGTCCTAGGCCAACATACTGTAATTTGAAAATATTTTTCATTTTAATGTCTTTTAATTAGTTGGTAAATAGGATTAATAATTTAATCTAGAAACAAATTTGAAGTACTCCTCCGTAGATTTTGTCTTGTTCTCAGTTCTGTAGATCGTACATGGCTTACAATTTTCATCGATACGGTATTTCTCAACTTCTGTCGTTGTTCCTAAACCTCCAATGTTCGCTAAAGCTTTGTAGTTTTTAATAGCTGCCTGAAGAGCAGTTTTTTCCTTCTCCAACTTTTCAGCTTTCAAAGCATCTTCAATGCTCTTCAAACTTCTTGAGTTTCTGTAATAACCAGCAAATCCAACAACATCAGCACTGCTTCTCTTTCCAAAAAGTGTTCTTGTCGTTTGAATACTGTAGATAGGATCAACCAATACGTGAACTTGGTTTGTCTGAATTGCGTCATAGTATGCTTCGTCCTTAGCATCTTTAACACTTTGGTGTTTTCCAGAACGTCCTCTGCAAGTTTTTGCAAGGTCAACTTTAAGATCGACAGCGATCTTGTTTGTTACAACAATGTTCTCTTCTGCAATGTTTGAAACCCTGTGAGAGTGTTGGTATGAACTGCATGAGTTCAACAACAACAGAGCCGCGATTGGAAGTGCTGAAAGTACAGCACGACCAACGCTAATGGTCTTTTTTCTTTCCATAAAATGTAGTCGTTTTAGTTTATAATGTCGCAAAAGTATCGATTTTATTGAACAGCACAACTAAAGTTTTAATTTTTTTTACATCATTTGAAATCGCCAACTTACCACCCAAGTAATTTTAAATAGTCAAGCAAAATCACCGTACCTTACTTAACAAAAAATTATTTTGCAATTCACATTCAAATTGTTACTTTTGCGACTGATTTAAATCAATTACAACTTTAGCATTATGAAAAAATTAGTACTTTTTGTTTTCACTGCTGTGTCAATGGGATCTTTTGCACAGTCTTTAACTGAAAATCTTTACTTCGATTTAAACGTTGGAACACGTTTCGGAGGAACAACATCTGATTCTGCATCTTTGGGTGCTGGTCTTCACTTGGACGGTGGTGTTGGTTACGAATTAAACGAACTTTACGCAATCAAAGCTGACTTAGGTTTTGATACATACACTGCTAAAAATGCAGCAGGAACAACTGAAGATAGATCTTTGTTGATTCGTGCATCTCTTCAAGGAGTTGTTAATGTAAGTGACCTTGCTGGTTTTGGCACAGAAACTTTTGGTTTGAAATTCCACGGTGGTTTTGGTTTCGCAACTAACACCAACCCAAACTTTAAAGATAGCTACACAGCAAATGGAGTTGAGTTTACAGACCCTGGGTTCAAAGGAAATGATGATATGATCAATTTCATTTTCGGTTTGAATCCTCAATACCATTTAACAGAACAATTATCTGTTAACGCAGATCTTTCTTTGGTTCTTTTGGCAATGCAAAGCAATTACGTTGACAGAGCTTTTAACCCAGCTATTAACAAAACAATGGGGAATCTTTTCAACGCATCTGTTGGTATTTCCTTTAAATTATAAGAAAAAACATTCATGAAGAAAGGGAGCAAAATTGCTCCCTTTTTTTTTACACTTAAATAAGAGAGAAAACCTGTTAAATATTATACTTAACTTAGATCACCAAAACAATTTAATTCTACCAGTATGAAACGACTAATTACCTTTTTAACTTTCGCTTTAACTTTGTCAATAAACGCTCAAACCGTTCTAGACAAAATATACATTGATTTGAATGCCGGAACACGACTCTTGGGAAAAACTTCTGAAGCAACTAAAGTAATTCCTGGAATTCATTTTGATGCCGGTGTTGGATATCAATTAAACCCGAACATTGCCATTAAAGGAGAATTTGCGGTAGACAGTTACAAAGCGCAAGATTCTGTTGCAAAATGGGATGGGCAAATTAAAATTGCCAATATCAACGATGAATCTATTCTATACAGAGCAACAGTAAATGCAGTGCTGAATATCGGTGAAATGGCAGGATTTGCAACGGAAAATTTTGGCTTCAAAGTGCAAGTTGGCGCAGGATTCGCAAGTAATTCCAATGCGAATTACAAAAATGCTACATCAGGTGTTTTTAGCGATCCAGGAATTAAAGGAAATGATGATATGATTACTGCATCCTTAGGATTGAATCCACAATACCGTATTTCAGACCGAGTAGCCTTGAATGGAAATGTTTCTTTCGCCATTCTTGCAAAGCAAAGTCACTATATTGACCGTTCAATAAATAACGTATTAATTAATGGTACAGATCAATTGATGAATGCTTCAATTGGTATTTCTGTGAAACTAGGAAAATAAAAAGATTGAATTGTTGAATTGTAAAGCTCGGAATCGGGCTTTTTTTGTGAACTATATAAATCAAAAAAGAGCATTAGTCAATGCTCTTTTCACTGTGGTGATGGACGGAATCGAACCGCCGACACAAGGATTTTCAGTCCTTTGCTCTACCGACTGAGCTACATCACCTAACCGTTATTGTGGGGGCAAAGATAATAACTTAATTGAAAATCGGAAATACACTTCGTATTTTTTTGCAAAATCTTCGACTATCTTTGTACAAATGAGAACAAATTCTGATCTAATTCTTCTGGATGCAGGCAACACCCACTTGAAAGTGGCACATGTTCTAAATAATGAAATTTTTGAAGTAGACAGAATTCCGCACGAAGACACATCGCAACTTGAAACGTGTTTTCAAGAATTAAAACACATCCCAAAAGCACTTGCGTCTGTTTTATCAACGAAACAAACGACAACAATCGTATTGATAGTTGAAAATTGTAAAGTACTGAATAGAAATTCAAAATTGCCTATCTCACTCGATTACAATACTCCTGATACTTTGGGCTTTGACAGAATCTGCAACGCTGCAGCACTATCATTTTTAAGCAACGCAAAAAACAGTATCAGTATCGATCTTGGTACGTGTATCAAATTTGACTTTGTGCAAGACAAAACTTACATAGGTGGTTCTATTTCTCCGGGAATAGGATTGAGATACAAATCGCTTAATGATTACACGGCCAATCTTCCGCTGCTCGGAGAACACGATTCAACACCTCTCATTGGCAAATCAACTACTTCTTCCATTCATTCAGGTGTTATCAATGGAATACAAGCCGAGCTGAAAGGAATGATTCAACGCTATGAACAAGAATTCAATGACTTAACCTTTTTTGTGACAGGTGGCGATGCACAATACTTTGATTTCGTGGGAAAAAATAACATCTTTGCAAACGAAAATTTGACCCTTTTGGGACTTTATGAAATTTATAAGCTCAATGCGCAATAGCCTTATTCTTTTTTTACTTACCATTTTATCTTTTCAAAATGTCATTGCGCAAAGCACAACTATTTCTCCGTTTTCAAGCTATGGACTAGGAGATCGTTCTTCGTTTGATCATGGAATTTTTACAGGACTCGGTAATTGTAGAATAACCTATTTCGATTCGACAACATTGAATTTTTACAACCCTTCTACCTACAATACACTGTCGCAAGGTTATCCAATTTATTCAATCGGTATAAATTCACGCTATACAACTCTAAATGACAATGGCACTGCGAACAGCGGAATAACTGCTATTCCGGATCATTTCTCTATGGCATTTACACTGAAAAAATATTTTGGCTTTGCATTTGGTCTGCGTGCATTTCAGCAAAAAGGGTATGAAATAAATGAGCGTATTTCAGTTGGAACTGATTCAATTAAATACACTTACTTGGGACGTGGCGGTGTGCAAGAAGTATTCTTAGGGTTGAGCACTGATTTAATTCATTTAAAATCTACACGCCTATCGATAGGTGGTAATGTAGGATATGTTTTTGGAACTTGCACAAACGAGCGTCAAAGTCTTTTGATTTCAACAAACAATACAATTGGTGGCGTTGATTGGACTGAAACAAAGATGAATGCTTTACATTATGAATTTGGTGCAAATTTTACGCAAAAATTAGGCAAGAAAAATAGTATTACCCTAGCTGGGGTATATGAGCCTTCACAAAAATTATCTGGTACACAAAACAACTATTTGTTCTATGGTAAGATCGGAGACCCAGAATTGTTTGATACATTAACTTCCTCAACAAATCAATCTATCACCTTAAATTTGGCTTCAAAAATACAATTTGGAGGGCGTTATCAATTACGTTTCAAAGATGTCAGAAAAGATAATTCCGAACGGAACAGTGAAATTGCCTTGCATGTCAATTACATGTCATCAAGTTGGAGTTCTGACTCTGAAAATATAAATGGATTGACAGCTTTTAACACTACTAGTTCTATGAATTACGGTATTCAATACACCCCGGAAATTAATTTCATGGATAATTCTGTTAATGCTAATTTCATGGAACGAATGCGCTACCGTGCAGGTTATTACTCCATTGCTTTGCCATATGCCATTGATGGATCACGCGTTTATGACAAAGGATTTACTCTTGGATTCGGTATTCCGATTGTTTCATTTAGAACACTTTCTTCCATTAACCTTTCCTTTTCTGCAGGAGAGCGATCCAATTTTACAGCTCAAGGCTATAAGGAACAATACATTGGATTTAATTTTGGGGTTTCGCTTTGCCCTTCCAACTTTGACAAATGGTTCGTCAAACGAAAGCTGGATTAACAAACTACTCTAAGTGGTTTGTTTTCAAAGTCGATCGTGTAATCGCCTTCATTTATTTGGCATTGATTTTATCATTTACATCATGCGTTAACGATCTTGAAACCATTCAACGTGTAACGTATGACCCAAAAGCTCCTGATGAAGTAACCAAGAATCTACGCGTTTTTTATACTGATTCAGGCTATGCTCAAATCGAAATAACAGCCGCCATAGCTGAAAGCTATTCAAAACCTGAAACTGTAACTAAATTGAAAGATGGTCTAAAGGTAAATTTCTTTTCACCTG
>JBKDKG010000050.1:0-38506 GCA_046345095.1 Flavobacteriia bacterium
AAGAAAAAATTGTTTTGTTGCGAGGAGTGCATGTTATTCTGGATAGGGATCTTGCAGATTTTTATGGAGTTATCCCAACCAGATTAAGAGAACAAATGAAACGGAATCAAAATCGTTTTCCGGAAGATTTTGTATTTCAATTGAATTATATGGAAGTAATACATTTGGTATCGCAAAATGCGATACCTTCCCCTCAAGCTCTTGGAGGACATATGCCCTATGCATTTACAGAACAGGGGGTTGCCGCCGCATCTTCGGTTATAAAGAATGAGCGAGCAGCACTTATAAGTACGCAGATTTTTAGAGCGTTCGTTGCTATGCGCCGCCACTTTCAAAGTCAAATTAATTTTGACCATAGAATCAATTGTCTTGAGAATAAGTTCATCGAAACAGACCGAAAACTTGATTTATTGTTTGATGGAATGAGCGATCAAAAAAAATTACCTGCAAAGGGAATTTTCTACGATGGCGAGCTATTTGACGCACATCGTTTTTTATCCGAACTAGTGAGAAGCGCTAAAAAATCTATCCGCCTTATTGACAACTACATAGATGATCGAGTGCTTCATTTATTTGAGAAACGAAGCTTGGGTGTTGAGGTAAAAATATTTACGTCCAAAATAACTCCTCAATTGCTGCTTGATATTGAAAAATTCAATTCACAATATCAAAAAATTGAATTAGTGAAATTTAAAAAGTCACATGACAGATTTCTGGTTCTTGACGATATCGAACTTTATCACTTCGGAGCTTCTCTTAAAGATTTGGGGACTAAATGGTTCGCCTTTTCTCGAATGGATTGTTTCTGTAAGCAGCTATTAAATGAATTAAAAAATAACATTGCCTAAATGGCGACAAATTCGATGAATTAAGCACCGTGTAAAGCAATGTGTAAAAAGAAGTAAATTTTCATTCCTCATTGATTTTAGTGTTTCCACAAAACCAAACTCTTACACATAGCAAGGCTGTGAACTGAGTGGTGACATTGGGGAACTTATCTATCAATAGAATATACCGAAAAAATACTATAATTCCAATAGTTCAAAAGTGGAAAGTTGTACTGAATTTTAGGTAAGTAATAACTAGAAGATGAAAGAAATTAAAAGGATTTCAATATAAGAAAAAATTGTTTTGTTGCGAGGAGTGCATGTTATTCTGGATAGGGATCTTGCAGATTTCAAAAAAGCATTCGATATAATGACTATGGAATAAAATGTTTTTTGAGTATTCAAAATGTTGCACTTAAGTGAAACTATACTTACATTTGAAATGGAAAAGAAAAATAAAGTAAGAACCATACTTTTCTTCAAACACTATTTTGAAGAATTTTTTATTCGACAAAATAGCAAAGTACAGGAAAAAATAATTTGGACCTTCACCTTAATTGAAGAAATTCCTAGGGTGCCAGAAACATATTTAAAACATATAGAGAACACGAATGGTCTCTATGAAATACGTATCAAAATTGGAAGCGATGCTTTTAGAATATTTTGCTTTTTTGACGATGGTAAATTGATTGTACTGGCAAATGGTTTTCATAAGAAGAGTCAAAAAACACCTAAACAAGAAATTGAAACCGCGCTGAAAATAAAAGCTGAATATGATTCTGAAAAATCGGTTCGCGAAAACAAAGAAAAATTTTAACTGATGAGAAAAGCGAAAAATACAGTTATAACATTGGATCAATTCAAAGACAAGCATTACGGCAAGGTTGGAACCACCAAACGTGATGCATTTGAAGAAGGTTATGAGAGTTTTAAAATAGGCAGCTTAATTCATGAGGCAAGGATTGAAAAAGGAATGACTCAAGAACAACTCGCTGAGAAAGTCGGAACAACTAAATCTTATATTTCTAAGATTGAAAATAACATTAAAGAAGTAAGGCTTTCCACGTTGAAAAAAATCATCGAATTAGGTCTCGGAGGTAATTTGGAACTGTCTATAAGACTTTGAAAGATGAAAGAATTTAAGATGGTTCAGTGGAAGGTTCAATCTCGGTACAATTTTTCTTACGAAAAATCACTCGATTGCTTTCGAATTGTGTCATTTTCATCGCATGAATGCTCTGAAAAATCACAAGATTGCCTACGAAGTGAATCATTTTACTTCGTATGAATGCTCTGAAAAATCACAAGATTGACAGCTGACCGCTTGTCTGCCGAGGCTGGAAACTTAGCGAAAGGTAATTATATATATTTTATGTATATATTAAGTTCAATCTCGGTACAATTTTTCTAATGAAAAATCACTCGATTGCCTACGAAGTGAATCATTTTACTTCGTATGAATGCTCTGAAAAATCACAAGATTGACAGCTGACCGCTTGTCTGCCGAGGCTGGAAACTTAGCGAAAGGTAATTATATATATTTTATGTATACATTAAGTTCAATCTCGGTACAATTTTTCTTACGAAAAATCACTCGATTGCCTTCGAATTGAATCATTTTACTTCGTATGAATGCTTTGAAAAATCACTCGATTGCCTTCGAAGTGTGACATTTTTTCATCGCATGAATGCTCGGAAAAATCACTCGATTGGCAGCTGACCGCTTGCCCGCCGAGGAGGGAGTGTCTGCCTCGGCAGATGTATCCACCACTGCGGACAGGTCGAGGGCATGCTCTGAAAAATCACTCGATTGACGGAAGTGTTCAATAGTTCAATCAAATTTACCACAAAGACACAAGGATAAGTTTTATTCACGAAGTGTATTAAGGCACAAATTCAGAAAAAGCCGATGGCTTTTAAGTGCGCAAAGAAGATTTATATTGAATTAAAAGATCTCTTTGTGACTTATGGAGAGATTGGATCTCCTTAAACTCGTGTCTTTGTGGTCAAAAGGTTCAATGAGTTCAATTAGTACAAAGGGTCAAATCGATTGGTTGATTTTTGATTTGAGGGTGCTTAATTCAATTACACCGCTTTGGCGCCAGAGGATTTCCCCTCCTTTGAACAGAACGAAGGTTGGTACACCGCGTACTTTGAATTTTTCGGCAACATCCTGGTTCTTATCTACGTCAATCTTTAATATACGAACCTTACTACCCATCTGGTCTTTTAACTGATCCAAAATAGGATGCATCATTTTACAGGGTCCACACCAAGTTGCATAAAAGTCGACCAAAGTAGGTGTTTCAGATTTTACAATATCGTTGAACTTTCCCATATCAGCTGCTACTAATTTTCTAATTCTTTCAAAATTTGATTCACGTCTTCCTCAGTTGTTGTGAGTTTGTGTTTGCAAATTTTAATCAATTCTGCAGCGCGCTTCACCTTCAAGGATAACTCATCAACTGTAATTTCACCGTTCTCCATGTGCTTCACGATTTGTTGCAGTTCTTCAAAGGCTTCGGTGTAGTTCATCTGATTTTCCATACATCTAATGTATAGCTTTTCACTAAATAGTGAACGACTGTGGGTTTGTTTTAAAACGAAATCTTGGATTTTTTATATAAATACTACTCACTTTTAATTGCGAGAAATGAAGTTTTTGCTTAACTTCAATTAAATGAACACGACAAACACCACACTTTCACTCGAACCGGCTGAATTCACAGAACGATTTATCAATCAAACCAAACAACCAATTTTTCTTACTGGTAAGGCTGGAACTGGAAAAACAACTTTACTTAAAAAAATCATTGGGTCAACCTTCAAAAATACAGTGATTGTAGCCCCAACAGGAATTGCAGCGCTGAATGCAGGTGGCGTTACCATTCACTCCTTTTTTCAACTTCCCTTTGCCGGATTTATCCCTGAGTTTTTAACTCAAACCCCATCTCAAGAAACGGTACGTTTTGAGAGCAAAGATTCGCTTTCGCGGCATTTTAACATGAATAAAACGCGTTTGCAATTGATGCGTAATCTGGAGTTACTGATCATTGATGAAGTAAGTATGCTCCGAGCAGATTTGCTTGATGCAATGGACTGGACCTTGCGAAATGCACGAAAAATTCATGAACCTTTCGGTGGCGTTCAAGTGCTTTTTATAGGTGATTTATTGCAATTGCCACCTGTTGTAAAACCAGACGAGTGGAATGTCCTGCGGAATTATTATGCCGGCATGTTCTTTTTCAATGCCCGTGTCATCGCTGAGCAACCACCTGTGTACGTCGAATTATCGAAAATTTTCCGCCAAACGGACGATGCTTTTATCGCCGTGCTCAACAATCTAAGAGAAAACACGATCACACCTGCGGATGCTGAACTTTTGAATCAATTTGTAAAACCAAATTTTGATCCACTGAATGAGGATGGTTACATCACCCTGACAACACACAACAACAAAGCGGATGAAATCAACAGACGTGCTCTAGGTCAATTAACGGGAAAAATAGTTTCCTACGCTGCCGAAGTAACGGGTGAATTCCCAGAACACATGTACCCTATCGATGAACAATTGGACCTAAAAATTGGGGCACAAGTCATGTTCATTAAAAATGATGTGTCATTCGAAAAGCTCTTCTACAATGGCAAAATGGGTACAATCACCGCGTTAGACAAAGACGAAGTAACGGTGAGTTTTCCCGATGAAAAAAAACAAATTACCGTAGAAAAATACGAATGGAACAATATTCGTTACTCCGTCAATGCCCAAACGGGAGAAATTATTGAGGAAGTGCTCGGAACCTTTGTTCATTATCCCTTGAAATTAGCTTGGGCAATAACCGTTCATAAAAGTCAGGGATTAACATTCGAAAAAGCTGTCTTGGATGTGTCCGACGTTTTTGCCCCCGGACAAGCCTATGTTGCGCTTTCTCGCTTGCGATCGATGAATGGCCTCGTACTATTAAATCCCATTCGCTTGAATGGTTTGGCAAGTGATCAACATGTGGTGAACTATGCAAGGAACAAAGCGGACGCTGTGCAATTATCAAAACACCTCGACAAAGGGACGTCGGAGTATGTACAAGCATTTATTCGTCACGCTTTTGACTGGTACGAACTGAACAGCAAGTGGTCAATTCATGAGTCAACCTACAAGAACGCAGGTTCTAAAACTGAAAAAGGAAAAAATCTATCATGGGTGACAGCTCAAGCTCAAGCTGTATCAGGGACGATGGAGCACGCCAAAAGATTTCAAGTACAAATTGAAAAGCTCTTTGCCAGAAACAGTGATCTCAACTTTGTGCGGGAGCGCGTTGAAGCAGCTTACGATTATTTTTTCAAAATTCTCGATGGCGTCTTGACTTCTAATCTGATGAAATTGGCCGAACTAAGCCGAATGCGCAAAACCAAACAATACGCTGATGAGTTGAGCGAATTGGATGAACACCTAACAGAAGTAATCCTTCGCCTCAAGAAAGCAAAATTGCTGGTCGAACACATTGCCTTTGGAAAGGAGATAACGAAAGAAAGTTTGTTGACAGAGGAAATAAAAAATTACAAAATTGCCAGGTTGGCATCTATTCAACAAAAGTTGCGCGAGAAAAATGGCTTGCTCTATGCTGCGATGGAAGATGAGCCAATTCTGCTGTCATCTCCCAAGAAAAAGGAAGAACGGAAAGAAAAGAAATCTACCTATGAACAAACGCTCGAATTGTTGCTCGAAGGTTTGGATGTTGGAGAAATTGCGGTACGGCGACAAGTTTCAGAAAATACAATCTACAACCATTTCGTTGTTTTATTGAAAAGCGAAAAGATCGAATTGGAAGATGTTTTGACTCAAGAACGCATTTCGAAATTGCAAGATTACTTTACTGACTTTGAAGGTGCATCTCTGTCACAATTGAAAGAAAGACATGGAGACGCAGTAACTTGGGAGGAATTAAAGTTGATGCAAGCTTCAAAAATAATTTAACATTTATATATACATTTTATATATCAATCTATTCCTCTTTCTTTGTTTCTATGGCCGTCAATTTTGCCGTAAGGCGCTCACCGAACGTTTCTATTGAAATATCCTGACCAGGTTCAGGTGCATTGTCTTTTCCAATTGTTCGACCATTTAGTCGGGTTATGGAGAAACCTCTCTTCAGCACGAGTTGTGGATCCAGTATGCGACTCAGATCTTCTAGATGCTTGACCATCTGTTTGTCTTGGTCCAATTTTCGAGAAGCAGCGCGCTGCAATTCCTGAAACGCCAACTCCATCTTTTCTCTTGCTCGCTCAGTAGTTCCGGAACTGAAATTAGAAATACCCGATTTCATCATTGACACATTTGTATGCTGAAGATTGAGGGAATGTTGAACTGCCCTTCGCATCCCTTCAGCAGTCCGCATTAGTTGCCCATTTCGTCTTTCCAAATAAAGCACTGCATGCTGTCGCACTTGTTTGGCAATAGATTCAAAATGCTGCTTGTTGAGTGTAATTAATCGTTCAGAATAAGTTCGTAAGAGCTTACGAGCTTCAGTTACAGGAACGCTGAAATCATGGAACGTCTGAATTAAAAAGTCAGCTAATTCGGTGGGCGTTATTGCATTCCGAAACGCAACCATTTCAGCAACCGTCATGTTCGTTGAGTGTCCAATGCCGGATAAAATCGGCAGCGGAAAAGTGGCAATTGCTTTACACAATTCATAATGGTTGTAGCAAGACATTCCAACTTCAGCTCCCCCACCTCGTACAATTACAACAACATCAAAATGATGCTTGACTTTTTCAATTTTTTTCAGTTGCTCCACAATACTAGAAACGGCAACATCCCCTTGCAAGTAGGCTGGAAAGAGCATTGTGAAAAATTCATAGCCCCATGGATTGTTGTCCAAGACCTTCATAAAATCAGACAAGCCTTTACTCGTATCCGCGGATACAATTGCAATGCGTTGCGGCAGCAATGGAAACTCTAATCGTTGATTCGCATTTAAAATTCCCTCTTTCTGAAGGCGTTTGAGTGTTTCTTCTCGTTCGCGTTGCAATTCGCCCAAGGTAAAACTTGGGTCAATGTCAAGAATCTGCAAGGACAATCCAAAAGTCTCACTGTAGGTTATTTTGACCTGCAAAAGCAAGGTGGTTCCTTCCTTCAAAGGCTCCTTTACAACATCTACAAATTGTTTATTGATGCGCTGAAAATTCTGTTTCCAAATCGCACCACCTATTTGTGCAACAATTTTATCGTCTTCTTTTTGAACCAACTCTGGAAATGCATGCCCACTCGGATAAAGATTTAGCTTGTGCATTTCAGCTTTCACCCAATACAATTGTTTGTACCGCTCCTCGATTGTTTTTCGAATCGACGAAACAACTTGTTTTAAGGAAAAAATCTGACGTTCTGAGGGCATGGTGTTGTCTTTCAAATATAGCGCTTAATTTGTTAAAATATCTTAAACAAATAATTTTTACCATTTAATTCTCAATGGTCTAAAACTTTTTTGAAACTGTTTTGTTTAATGTTTTTAATCAATTTATTAAACAAATGAAACCATGAAAAAATTAAGGTTAATTATTTATTCTATTTCTGGAGCAATTTTTTTGAGCGCTCCAGTGTTTGCTCAAACCAATGTATTTGACGATGTCATTGCAACAAGTCCAAATCACAATTATTTGGAAGCTGCTTTGATTCAAGAAGGCTTAGACATTACATTAAAAGATCCAACAGCGAATTACACGGTATTTGCTCCAGATGATCAAGCTTTTACAGATCTTGCAACTGCCCTGAATACGGATATAGCAGGATTATTGGCATTGCCAAACTTATCAGACATTTTATTGTATCACGTAATTGGTTCTGAAGTGCTTTCTACAGACCTATCTAATGGATTGATTGCATCGCCGTTAAACACAGCAAATACACTTAAAGTGACTATCGACGGAGCAAATGTTTTCGTAAACCAAGCACAAGTTTCTGCTGCTGATCTTCAGACTGACAACGGTGCTGTGCATGTTTTGGATGCAGTTGTTCTACCAAATACTACGGTTGCTGACATCGCTATCGGATCACCTGCTGAAACTACACTAGTAGCTGCAGTAATCGAAGCTCGTTTGCTTCCTGCATTGACAGATCCTTTTTCACAGCTTACAGTATTTGCTCCAACTAACAGCGCATTCAATGCGGCTTTATCAGCTCTTGGAATCACAGCAGCTCAGTTGCTTGCTTCTCCGGATCTAGCGGATATTTTGTTGTATCACGTGATTGGTTCTGAAGTGCTTTCTACAGACCTTTCTAATGGATTAATCGCATCACCTTTAAACACAGCCAATACGCTTAAAGTGACTATCGATGGAACAAATGTTTTCGTAAATCAAGCACAGGTTTCAGCTGCTGACCTTCAGGCTGACAATGGTGCTGTACACGTTTTGGATGCAGTTGTTCTACCAAACACTACGGTTGCTGACATCGCTATCGGATCTCCTGCACACACTACACTAGTAGCTGCAGTAATTGAAGCTCGTTTGCTTCCTGCATTGACAAATCCTTTTTCACAGCTTACAGTATTTGCTCCAACTAACGATGCATTCAATGCGGCTTTAACAGCTCTTGGAATCACAGCACCTCAGTTGCTTGCCTCTCCTCTTCTGCAGGATATTTTGTTGTACCACGTGATTGGTTCTGAAGTGCTTTCTTCTGACCTTTCTAATGGAATGATCGCATCACCTTTAAACACAGCTAATACACTTAAAGTAACGATCGACGGAACAAGTGTTTTCGTAAATCAAGCCCAAGTTGTTGGTGCTGACCTTTCGGCTGACAATGGAGTAGTGCACGTTTTAGGAGAGGTTGTTCTGCCGGTTGAAACCGTTGCTGACATCGCTATCGGATCTTCTGCCCACACTACGTTGGTGGCTGCGGTAATCGAAGCTCGTTTGCTTCCACTGTTGACAGATCCATTCTCTGAGTTCACAGTGTTTGCTCCAACTAATACTGCTTTTAACAATCTAGCTACTTCATTAGGTCTAACTCTCAATGATATTTTGGCCTTGCCAAATCTTGCCGATATTCTTGCTTATCATGTTGTATCAGGAACTGTTCTTTCAACAGATCTTACTGCTGGACCGGTGCCTACTTTGAGCGGAGATAACGTGATCGTTTCATTGACAGGTGGAGTAAAAATAAACGATGCAAACGTCACAACTGCAGACCTTATCTCCGATAATGGTGTGGTGCACGTATTGGATAGAGTGTTGCTTTCTTCATTCCTTGGAATAGATGAGGCGACATCACCAATTGTTAACGTTTATCCAAACCCATTTATTGAGTCACTTTCGATTTCCGGGATGGAAAACGCAGAATATACTATTGTTGACAACAGCGGAAAAATTGTTTTGAATGGTAAATTGAACCAAGCTGAAGTGATTTCTACTGCTAACTTGTCTGCAGGAGTCTATACGTTAAGTGTATCTAACAACAACACGATCGAGAAAAGACAGATCGTTAAACAGAAATAGGAAATAATGGTCACTTGCTATGTCAAGGACCTAATGAAATTTTTCTAAATGTGGGGTTCGAGAACCTCATCCCAACGCAGTAGATGTAAATGAAACGTCGAAAAGTGGGGTGAGTTTCTCGGACCCCAACTTTTTGTTACCTTTGCCACCGAAAAATTCAACTCTCATTATGACTGATATTCACACTTACAATTTTTCTGGAAAGCGCACATTGATTCGTGTTGATTTCAATGTCCCACTTGATAAAGAAACAATGGCTGTAACAGACGATACGCGAATTCGTGCTGCTGCGCCAACTATTTTACACATTTTGAAAAATGGTGGAAGTGTGGTATTGATGTCGCATTTAGGTCGCCCAAAAGAAGGTCCAGAGGAAAAATATTCTCTGAAACACATTGTTGCACATACTTCAAAAATATTGGGTGTTGATGTAAAATTTGCATCGGACTGCATCGGAGAGGACGCGTACGTAATGAGTTCAGCGTTGAAACCAGGAGAAGTATTGATGCTCGAAAATGTGCGTTTCTACAAACAAGAAACAGCGGGAACAGAAAGTTTTGCAGAAGCATTAGCGAAACATGGAGATGTTTACGTGAATGATGCATTTGGTACCGCGCACCGCGCACATGCCAGCACCACTGTTGTAGCGAACTATTTCCCGAATGATAAAATGTTTGGTTACCTCATTGAGGGCGAAATCAAAGCAGTTGATAAAGTCTTGAATTCAACTGAAAAACCGCTCACAGCAATCGTTGGTGGTGCAAAGGTTTCTTCCAAGATCACAATCATAGAGCGCCTTTTAGATAAAGTGGACAATCTTATTGTCGGAGGTGGTATGGCTTACACATTTGTGAAAGCGATGGGTGGACAAGTTGGAAACTCACTTGTTGAAGATGATTTTCTTGACACTGCTCGAAAAATAATCGCTGACGCTAGAACAAAAGGAGTAAATCTTTACATACCAACCGACACAATCATTGCCGATAAATTTGATAACAATGCCAATCGCAGAGAAGTCAAAATTGGAGAAATTCCTGCGGGTTGGATGGGATTGGATACAGGTGCTGAAACATCAAAAGCATGCAGAGAAATCATCGCGAATTCTAAATTGATTTTGTGGAATGGTCCTATGGGTGTTTTTGAAATGGAAAACTTTCAGCAAGGTACGGTAGACGTGGCAAATGCTATCGTTGAAGCGACTACAAAAGGTGCATTTTCATTGATCGGTGGTGGTGATTCAGTTGCTGCTATCAATAAATTTAATTTAGCAGACAAAGTTTCTTATGTTTCAACGGGCGGTGGTGCCATGTTAGAATACTTAGAAGGAATAGAACTTCCTGGAATTAAAGCGATCAAAGGTTAATAGTACACACAAAGAATTACCAGCATAAATGGAACAGAAAGAGGATAAGTTGAAAGAAGTCATTTCTCACGCGAAGGAATACGGCTTCGTTTTTCCATCATCAGAGATCTACGACGGATTAGCCGCCACCTATGATTACGGTCAATTGGGTGCTGAGCTTAAAAACAACATCAAATCCTATTGGTGGAAATCGATGGTGCAGATGCACGAAAACATCGTCGGACTTGACGCCTCTATTTTCATGCATCCAACAACTTGGAAAGCTTCCGGTCACGTTGATGCGTTCAATGATCCATTGATTGACAATAAAGACTCTAAAAAACGCTACCGTGCGGATGTCTTGATCGAAGAACATATTGAAAAGATTCGTCAGAAAATTGAAAAAGAGGTTGAGAAAGGCATTAAAAAATTTGGCGAGAGTTTCGATGAAGCACAATTCAGAGCAACGAATCCAAATGTATTGCGCAACATGGAGAAAATCACCTCCATTGAAGACCGCATGCGTGTTTCTTTGGAAAACAATGATTTAGAAGGTGTTTACCAGTTAATCATGGATTGCGAGATCGTGTGTCCGATTTCTGGTTCCCGCAACTGGACGGAAGTGCGCCAATTCAATTTAATGTTCTCAACGGAGCTTGGTTCCGTAGCTGGAGATGCAGCAACAATTTATCTTCGTCCTGAAACAGCGCAAGGTATTTTTGTCAATTTCTTGAATGTTCAAAAATCTGGGCGCATGAAGATTCCATTTGGGATTGCTCAAATTGGAAAAGCATTTCGAAATGAGATTGTTGCACGTCAATTTATCTTCCGCATGCGTGAGTTCGAACACATGGAAATGCAATTCTTTTGTCGCCCGGGAGATGAAATGAAATGGTACAGTTACTGGAAAGATACCCGCGAAAAATGGCATAAAAAATTAGGTCTTGGAGACAAAAACTACCGTTTCCACGACCACATAAAATTGGCACATTACGCCAATGCAGCGTGCGACATCGAATTCAATTTCCCTATGGGATTCAAAGAATTAGAGGGAATTCATTCACGCACTGACTTTGATTTAAAACAACACGAACAATTTTCAGGTAAGAAACTACAGTACTTCGATCCTGAATTAAATCAAAACTATGTGCCGTTTGTCGTTGAAACATCAGTTGGACTTGACCGCATGTTCTTGGCAGTTTTGAGTTCTTCCTACAAAAATGAAACACTTGAAGACGGTTCGGAACGCGTTGTTTTGAGCATCCCTCCTGCCCTTGCGCCTTACAAAGTTGCAGTTATGCCATTGACTAAAAAAGATGGTTTACCAGAAAAAGCAAGAGAGATCATCGATTCGTTGAAGTTCGATTTCTTGTGCCAATACGATGAAAAAGATTCGATTGGGAAACGTTACCGCCGACAAGATGCAATTGGAACACCTTATTCTGTAACGGTTGATCACCAAACATTGGAAGACAATACTGTAACGATCAGAGACCGCGATACAATGGAGCAAATCCGCATCAATGTGGCTGATTTACACCGCATGATTGACGAAAAAGCGAATATGCGCTCTTTATTGGCTTAATCAATGGTTTTCAAAGAATCGTTTTACTGATTATTTTTTCCTAAATGGATGCGGTAGGCAATCAACCCTGGAATGCCAACTAATAGAATTGCTGCAAGAATAAATCCTTTGGCTGTCAGATAAAAATCTTTTACGCCGGTCATATCCACTTTGTTGTAGCCTAAACCTATGAAATAAGAAAGGCTCAATGGTGCTTGTACCTTTTTCTCCATTAAGCCTTGGGCATAAACAATCTCTCCCTGAAAGAAATTAATGGGCAAGGTGAAAAGTGGTAATGCAATCGTTGCGAAGCACACAGCAAATACAACTAATGGATTTTTAAGACGTCTGATCATACCGAAGAATTGATTGTAAAATTAGGGTTTATTCTTTTTTCAGCGTTAAAACTTCTTACAGGCAATGTGAATACCAATTTCTCGTTACATTCGTGTACATTCGCATAAATGAATCTCTATTCCAACAAACAAAAATGGAAAATCGCACTTATTGCGATTGCACTGATCATGGTTGGCGCGTCGCTCTTCGTGTCAAATACCATTGTTTCCAAAGTTGGTGAACGCGAGCGCGAAAGAGTAAGACAATGGGCAGGTGCCATCCAGAAAAAATTGGAGCTCGTTCGATTGACAGACCGCACATTTTCACAGTTAAGAGAAAAAGAACAAAAAGAAATGGCTTTGTGGATCGACGCCACGAAGGAAGTGTCTAAAGCAACACCACTGGATCAAATTCCAGACTACACTTTCCCCTTAAAAATTATCAAAGAGAACAAGGACATCCCCGTTATTCTTTTTGACAATGAAAAAAATATATCCGGATATATCAACCTTGGATTTGACACAAGTGAACTTCGTAAATCTTTTCCAACACTTGAGTCTGCTGCTTTGTACAGCTACTTTGAGGATTCATTGCGCAAATTGGCTAATAATTGGAAAAAAATCAACCCATCCTTCACTGTAGAAGTTTATGAAGGGCTTTTCATGACATACGTTTACAACGATTCCAAGGAAATCATACGACTTGAAGGAGAACGCGATTCTCTTATAAATTCTTTTAACCAAGAATTAATCAACAACGATGGATTAGTTCCTGTGCTATTGATTGATGCCGAAGACAAGACGATAGTTGGTAGTAACTTAGCAAAAAACAAACTTACCTCATCGAATATTGAAAAGACGATCGCTTCATTGAAAATTCAAAATGAACCTTTGGTAATCGACTATAGGAATGGCGAAAAAAACTTGCTTTATTACGACAATAGCGAGGAACTCAAACAACTCCAATACTATCCCTACATCATCTTTTTCATCATTGGTTTATTTGTCTTAATCGGCTACCTCATCTTTAGCACATTCCGTAAAGCTGAACAAAATCAAGTTTGGGCAGGCATGGCGAAGGAAACAGCTCACCAGCTTGGAACACCTTTGAGTTCATTAATGGCATGGATTCAACTTCTGGAAAGTCAAGGCATCGACCCGATGATGACAACAGAAATGCAGAAAGATGTAGACCGTTTGGAAAAGATTACTGATCGTTTTTCAAAAATAGGTTCCGGAGCAAAATTAGAAGAAAGCAATTTGTGTGATACAGTGAAAAATGTTTTGGATTACCTGAGACCGAGAATTTCAGACAAAGTAAATATCGATTTCAAATGCTCAGGACCTATCATCGTGCGTCACAATGCGCCTTTGATGGAATGGGTAATCGAAAACATTGCAAAAAATGCTGTTGATGCAATGGAGGGAAATGGTCACTTATTGATTACTGTTCAAACTACTCCTGAATGGGCACACATCGATATTAAGGATACTGGAAAAGGCATTCATCCAAAACAGATCAAAACAATTTTCCAACCTGGCTTT
The DNA here is from genome assembly GCA_046345095.1 of Flavobacteriia bacterium. Classification (GTDB taxonomy): domain Bacteria; phylum Bacteroidota; class Bacteroidia; order Flavobacteriales_D; family Crocinitomicaceae; genus M0103. The sequence continues at coordinate 14,110 of JBKDKG010000050.1, forward strand.
TCGACTAAAAAACGCGGTTGGGGATTAGGGTTGTCCCTTGTTAAGCGGATTATCAAAGAATACCACAAAGGAAAAGTATTTGTTCTTGAATCTGAAATCGACAAAGGTTCCACATTCAGAATCTCGATTCCAATCTAAATCAAAGATTTTGAAGATCTACTGTTCGCATTGCAACAAACAACTTCAATACCTTCTCACCAACATTTGGAACATCAACGTGTATTAAATACACACCGGAAGCAACAGGAATATTCGCGTGATTTGTCAATGTCCAATCTTGATAGGTCACTGGACTATCCTTCTTTATTTTTTTAATTAATTTACCATTCGAACTGTAAATACTAATTGTGCAGGTTTCGGGTAAATTTGTAATTTTTATACGGTTGTCCAGTTTATTGTTTTCATATTCGGAGAAAGCATTGTAGGGATTCGGAACAACATTGATCAACTTGAGGGCATCCACCAAAGCCTCTTGACTTCCCGTTACCGTTCTATCCGTCGACATGTTCCAGCTAAACATTGGTCGACCATTATTCAAGCCTGAAGAAGTATAATTCTTGTATTCTTTGTTTATCCGCAACTTTATAGTGACATCTGTTGAAAGATGCTGCTGACCTTGCTTCAAGAGTGGATATGCAACCCAACTGAGGCTGCCATACACTTGCCTTTTCGAAGTTGGATTATCTGCTTCGATTTCCTGCATTTTCTGGTAAAGGAAATTAGTTGCATTTGATTCAGCAAGCATGGGATTATATTCCGGAAAATCATAACCCAGCGCATAGCCGTTGACTTTTGCTTGGTCATGGCTGAACACGTAAATTGGCTGCACACCACCCATCAATGGCACGCCGAGTGAATTAACCAATCTATCCGAAGGATTCCAAATCATGTCAGCACCATTTTCAGCTCCTAAGAACGAATTTTCCCCAAATGCAAGGTACAAGCGGGCGCCTGTTTCCAGATCAACAGCATATCCCGGAAACCATCCCATTCCTGTGCCAGTTCCGTCAGGATTTCCTTCCTTATCTACGCTTGCACTTTTTCGCATTGCACCAGGCTCGCAATTACCAATATTCAAGGTGGCATCCCTTCCTGTTTCAATAATTGGACATCTGGTCCATTTCGATTTATCAGAAGTAATTACCAAATCAATACTCGGTAAAAAACTAATGGATGCATTCAACCGCGAAGAGCCTGGATTCGCTAAATTGTAATACGCCATCGGCATATAATCCGATTGATAGCCCACTAATCGGTGAGGCGCTATTCCTCCTCCTAGAATACCTGCAAAAAATTTATCATCGTCTACACCCACCTCATCTTTGTAACTGCAGGGATCTAAATAGCCTGCTCCATTTGGCTGGCATTCATAAGCAGCAGTTGACGGGTCTGTTTCCGGCGCATAAATCCCCGAACGGATCCAATTTGTAGGAAAAAAAGCATCATTGTCAGAAACAAAAGTTAACCACTGCTTTGCACTATCAGCAAAAATGATAGAACTACTGATCATATCTGTCGTTTTTGAAGCCGCATTTCCTGATGGCCCGTAATATTTTTCTTGATGAATCTGCACAGAAATACCCCATTGCGGAATGATTTGCTCATTATCCATTGTAATCATTTGCTCTGAAGAAACTGAATCCAGCAAAGCGCCTCCACTTTTATCGAAGCGATAGATAACCCACGAAGCAGTGTCTGCACCATTGATATCAGAAACGACATAATCCTTGAAACGGCATTCAAAATAGCCATCAGCCACATTCAAAGGATCTACAACTTTCACATTCAATGGACCGTGATTTTTTTCGTAATACGGCTGTTGTATTTTACCATTGTTCAAAATATACCCGAGCGTTGTAGGTGTAAAGTCTAAAGATTGATCTCCATTCCCGTATCCATCCATTCGTGCAACGATGGGTGATTGACCATATTCCAAATAATGCAATGTTCCATCTGCTTCTGGAGCAGGGTTGTGAGGAATAGCTTCAACTGATTTCACTTCCCCCATTGCAGCCTTGCGACTTGGAAGGTATTTCTTCTTCTGCCCATCTAATGCTTCCGGGTCATTTGGATCGTATTCTTTGTAATTGTTATAACCGTATGCAAGAGCGATGTAATAGTATCGTTTGAAATTCACAAGTTCTGCCGTTCCTTGCGCAAAAAGATCCTTTTTAACCAAAAAACTGTGGCGTATTCCTTTGTTCTCACCATCCACTCGTTCTATAGGAATACTGGCTTGTAAATCTTCATCGAACTCAAAATTTATGATCCGCCCCACATCGTCTTTGAGGTCACATTGTGCAACCAATCTTGCTTTGTCTGGATCTCCAATATCGGACAATGAGTACTGTTTTGATTTCAATTGAAAAATCTGATAGCCTTGAAAACGATAACTTTTATCAGATTGAGGATCAGACGATACGATGAACGGATCAAATTCTTCGTAGGCCTCATTGTAGTTGTTCGAATTTACTGGATTTGAAATGGTTAATATTAATTCATTTTCCAGTTCTTGAATATTTAGTTCAGGCGCATGCGGACCTTCCAACACCTTAAAACAATTCTCAAACAAGGCTTGTGCTTTGTCATCTGCCCTTTGCAAAAACCCGACAGATTCAAAAGGATCACCACCATTTGATCGCGCCCAACAAACTCCAACCGTTATATTATTTACGGCACCCGGTTTTAAAACAAATGGTCCAGCAGATTCGACAAAACGCTTGTCATTAGGCGTATTGTTTGCGGTAACTTCAGTCCAAGGTTCTTGAGGAATTCCACCTGTACCCCAACCCAATGGATCTGTATCACCTGGAAACATAAAATCACATGGGACATTGGTGTTCACGTCAGCATCTGAAATATGGCCATTCCCACCATAATAGAAAGGCGTGCCGTCTTTCCATCTACCTCTCAAATAATTATAAAAATCAGAAGCTGTAATTGGATCCGTTTGATTTGGATTTGCTCCATTTGTAGTATTCGAATAATATAAAAAACGACGCATTCCAAAACGCTCATTGTCAACAATACCATCACCATAACCAATTCCATTAAGTGCTTCATCCGCACCTATCCCAAAGGCATTATCAATGCCATCATCATCTTGATAAGGCCCTTCAAAAAAATCTACTCCCACTGCAGGTGGTGATGAACCATAGCCCTTGAATCCAGATTGCTCTTCATCATAATTATCACCGTTGTAATAATACCCAAGTCCTCGGTTTACATCACAACCTACGTAATCATCAAATGGATTCCCCAAAGCGCCATCGGTGAAAAAGCCGAAATACGTATTGTACAATGTTTGAGTTCCTCGATTGATCAACTCATAATTGTAAAATGTCATATTATTTATCTCGTCATTTGAAGCAAAAGCGAAAGCCTGCGCGCGAATTTCCATGCCAATTGGATCCCCTCCTGTTTCAGTATGAATATTCCCTTTGTCATTCATGACCCACCACAAATTGATGTCGCCATAAAGAGAAACATCTCTGTCTACTTTGCATTCTTTTGTTCGTTTGATGTCGTGCCATGGATAATCACCATCCAAACAATTGTATTGACCATCTTCATTGAAATCATAGAAGGGCGCCAAGTAATAATCCTGGCCTTGGGAAACATCTCCATGCGCTGGCCATTCTTTTATGATCTTGGGAATTTCATATTCTGGAAATAAATCTGACTGCGTGCTCGTGCCATTGGCAGCGTCATACACACCCGCCTCATACCAGGCATTGAATTCACGAATCATGTCTTGCGTTGTCACAAAGTGCCTGTCGTATTTACTGCAATTTTCATAGTTCGTTTCTGCAAATACTTTTGATAGTGGACCTGTCCAATAATCTTGTCCTTGTCGGTAGCGCAGTGCAGCAAGCTTCAACTGATTGTTGATATCAGTTCCTCCCAACCACAGAGCAGCAGTAAACAATGCCATGATTCCTGAATTTTTAGGAATCTCGTACTGGGAGTAATTCTGATTGGGAACTTGCCATAGATTCCCTGCCGTATGAACCATTGCACGCACATTATTTAATTCAAGATAGGTTGTTGTAGTTGGGGGTGCGCACTGTGCAGCTTTTAAGGGCAGTTGCTTTGAAATTACTTTCTTACTTCCGGCATAAGGCTGCGCTAAAGCAACTGCTGTAAAAAGTAAAAAGATCAAAATGAAAGTATGTTTCATGTCCAAGCAATAGATGAACAAATTTAGGCTAAAAATCACTTCAAACTTTTGTGAATACCAGTTAATCCAAAAAAGATTTTACCTTCAAAAAGTTGAAATAAAAGCTTTTGTGTAATTTCGCATCACGACTAATTTACCGCGTCAACCTATGCGACTGTTCGCCAAAACAATCATTTTTGTGCTCTTTACCTTCAGCTTTTGCTATGGCGGTGAAAACCCAAATGCGGACTATAGTTGGCTCTTCGATCATTATTTCAAAGCAGCCCCGAAATTTAAAAAAGAGATCATACAACTCGATCAATTTCTAATTCAGGGCAAATACGAGCAATTAAAATTGAACATAAAATCGATGCGCAGCAAATGGAAAGATCCTCTGCAAAATGCTGCTATATCTTGTTATGAGGCGGCAATTGTTTACAATGAAAGTGATTATAAAAAATCCATTCAAATCTGTGACGATGCCCTTTCAAAAATAAACGAAAGAGAACATTCCCGCTACTATTTTAAGCTGTTAAACTTCAAAGCCAAAGGTCTTGGAGCTTTGAACAAATATGATCAAGGAAAAAAAATTCTGAGAGAAGTCATTAAAAAATCAAAAAAATACGGTGACCTCAATGGGATGTCGGCAGCCATCTACTATCTAGGCACCTACTATTCTGATAAAGGAGATTTTCCAAAATGTCAATTACTTATTCAGCAAAGTCTTCAACTCAAACTAAGGATTGGTGATGCGCTTGGTAGCGCTGCATGTTACTCTTTTATCGGTCTAGCCTACTCCTATCAAGACAACTACCTCAAAGGAATTGAAAACATTCAAAAGAGCATTGTAATAAGAGAGAAATTCGGAGACATACGTGGATTAGCCAATTCTTACCTCACATTGTATAAAGTATACTATGAATTAGGGGAAGACAAAAAAGCAATGGCTTCTGAATTTCAAAGTCTTGCCATCTGCAAAAAGTTGGGAGATCAACAATGTGTTTCTGGACGATATACAAACATAGGTCAACTTTACCAACGTAGAGGAGAACCAAAAAAGGCAATTTATTTTCATCGCAAAGCTTTAAAAATCAGCAAAGATTTAGGAATTGGCAACAGAGAAGCGCTTGTTTTTGAAAATTTAGCAAGAACACTTCACGACATGGGTTATTCTCAACTGGCTTTAAAAAATTTAGACAGTAGCAACGCTATTCGAACTAAAATTGGTGATGAAACTGGAATAACAAATGTCTTACTGGTTAAATCTCGGATTCAATTAGATCTTGGAAAATCAGCAGAAGCTGTTGCGCTTGCCGAAATTGCAGAAGAAAAGGCAAAAGCACTTTCCTTGCCGCACCTTGTAAAAGAGTCATTGCTTCTCAGGTATGAGGGCGAATTCAAAATCGGTGATGAGGTGAGTGCACTCAGGCATTTTAAAACCTTTTCGGAATTGAAAGACAGTATTTTAGATCTTGACCGTTCACGAGATGTCTTGCGCAGAGAGCTTGAATTTAAATTTAACAAGGAGCGAACTATTGAAAAATTGAAACAGATCAGGGCTCAAGAACAGACGAAACAACGCGAAAATGTTATCCGATACGGAACGATTGTAGTGATAATCTTGATTGCATTACTCGTTTTCAGTATTTGGCAATACCGATTAAAAAACAAGTCAAAAATTGAGCTGGAAAACACCAATGCAGTGCTTACTTCTACCAATCATGAGTTGGTCAACAAACGAAACATTATCGCAAGCCAAAACGATACTATTCAGCAGAAAAACAAAGAAATAACTGACAGTATACATTATGCAGGCCGCATACAAAAGGCTGTACTTCCAGACATTGAAGATTTCAAAAATTACTTGCCGAATTCGTTTATTTTCTTTCGACCAAAAGACATAGTAAGTGGCGACTTTTATTGGGTTACCCAATTGGATGACAAACTGATTTACATCATAGCAGATTGCACTGGTCACGGCGTTCCTGGTGGCTTCATGAGTATGCTAGGCGTTTCTCTTTTGAATGAAATTATTTTATCCAATCGGGTTTCAAATCCTGCTGAAATCTTAGAAATGATGCGTGAAAAAGTAATAGCTGCATTAAAACAAAAAGGCAATTATGGTGAGCAAAAGGATGGTATGGACATGGCTGTCATTTCGCTAGATCTTGGTCGAATGAAAATGGAATATGCCTCAGCCAATGCTTTTTTCTACGTCTGTGGTTCGGATGGAAGTTTAGAAGAATGCCGCGGCAATCGTTTCCCTGTTGGTATTTATGGTGAGGATGCTCAAAAATTTGAATTGTTTCATAGAAATCTAAAGGAGGGTGATACGATCTACTCTTTCACTGATGGTTATGCGGATCAATTTGGTGGTGAAAAGAACAAAAAATTTATGTATCGCAGATTGAGGGATCTAATTACCGAAAACCACCATTTACAGATAGATATTCAAAAAGAAATTTTCGAGAAAACTTTAATTGATTGGATGGGAGAATACGAACAGATAGATGACATTTGCTTAATTGGTGTACATCTTCCGATCAGTCCTCAATAGTTCGAATAAACTCCATAAGTAATTTCAGAAGATCATCTGATTCCTGAAAACTCAAATTTGAATAGGTATCAAAGATGTCGTGGTAATTCTTGTTAGGCCCCATCGTATAAACAAAAAAGGCTGGCACTCCTGCTTGCGTAAACCAATAATGATCAGAGTTTGCTGCTGGTCCTCTGGACTTAACTTGTGTCAGCAACTTCTCACGGACATTTATTTTTTGCAAGGCTTCCATCTCTTTCGGAAAGAGCGTTGCATTGACGACCGTAATGCCCTCTTCACCGCTACCCATAATATCTAAATTCAGAACAAACCTTGTTTTCGATAAGGGAATTATTGGATGTTCCACGTAATATTTTGAACCAACCAAACCAGCTTCTTCGCCAGCAAAAGCAATGAATAAGTAATTATAGTGTCGGTCCAATCCTTTGAGCTGTTTCGCCATTTCTATGAGTGTGGCAGTGCCACTTGCATTGTCATTTCCGCCAGGAAAATAAGTAGCAGCACCCATTCGACCCAAATGATCATAGTGCGCAGATACAATCACTGTTTTCTTTGACTTTTTAGTTGCGGGTAAATACCCAACTACATTTCTCGATTCATAATTACGAAGAAGTATTGCTTCGATTTGAACGCTCAATGACTGATCTTCGTGAAATTTACCCCCAGTATGAATCTGAATGAGGGGATACTTTAACTGTTCCGAGGAAACGGACCATGTCAATTTTTTATCTGTCAATTCAAAAACCGGTAAAACTCCAGCAAGCGTTTGAGTCAACCCAGCCAATTGCTTTAATGTATCATTTGGACAATTCCTGTAATCCAAAAGAATTGAATTGTATACTTTTCCTTTCAAAAGTGCTATCAAATCATTTTGAAGTCGCTCCTGATTCATCGCCATTTTGTAGCTTATTACAGCAGGCTTCAAAGTACCATTAAAACTTGGACAAGATGGATCTACTAAATAATCAATGCCGGGAACGAGGGTGTCGTTTCCAGAAACAACAGACATTGCGCCAGGAAAGGTATTGACATCGTGCAGAAATGATTGAAAATAGGTTCGCTTTTTTTTCTTCAACCCAATCTTCTGAAACTCTTGAGCAATAAAAACAGAAGCCAAGGAATCTCCTTTAAGCACATATCCTCTGCCATTTAATTTTGATGAACAAAGTTCTTCTGTAATTCGCCTTACATCATTGGATTGAGCAAGTAGAATATTACTTAAAAAGATTCCTAAAAGGAAATGCCATTTAGGCATAACGACGTTTGATCTTCAATACGAAATCTTCAACTGTTTCGCTGTCTGTATCCCAATTGTATTGCGCAGCTAGTGAAGAAGCTCTTGACAATGCTTCATGTTGACCAGACAAAGAATCGATTGATTTAATTGCTTCAGAAAATGCTTCACTAGAACCCTCAAAAAGTTCATTGATGAATTGTAAACGCTCGTTTAATCCAAACGAACCTATCAATGTGTCAAGTCGCGACATGGCAATTTGATTGGCAATTGATGGGTCAATGGCGTTGAATTTTTGTAAGAATGCATCATTTTCAGCTAATGGCAGAGCGTCTGATTTTTCCAACGAAAAAGTTTCTTCAAGAACAAACTCTGGTTCATTTTTATCCTCTACCGATTCAACGACGGGATCAACGTAGGTTTCTTCAATAACCCATGTTTCCTCTGTATGGGATTCCTCAATTGCAGATTCTTGTTCAATTGTTAACTCAATTTCTGGCGCTTCAGATTCTTGCATATCGTCAAACAAACTAAATTCGATTTGCGGAAGTTCTTCAGCCCGTTCTTCAATCGTTAACACAATCTCTTCAACGACAGGTGCAACTGCATCTTCCTGAACTGGCAATACTGGTTCTTCACTTTCATTCGATCCAAACACTTTTTTCTCATACGCTTTGTAACGCAAAATTAAGGATGTTTCATACAGAGAATGCGCATGATCAACCAATGCATCCATGTCTTCGATTGATAGGTTGCCATTTGTTAATTTTGAGACGGCTACCTCTATTTGCTTCATTGTATTTTCCAGTTTTTGTTGCATCGCCATGGTTGTTTTAAAATCAATTTTTCAACATTCTTCCGAAGTTGCTAACCTTGTGTTTGAGAAAAACTTCAAATTAACGACTTTCGGTATGTAAAGTTACCAAGCAAAACTGTAAAAACGGTTGCAGAAACAAAGAATTTTCTCTTCCGAAGCATGTTGATAACCTTTAAATCAAAAGCACATGTTTTTAGAACAATTTCCTGGCGAAGGAAGAAAAAATGGATGGATTGAAGTGGTTTGTGGATCAATGTTTTCTGGAAAAACAGAAGAGTTGATTCGTCGTTTAAAACGTGCCGAATTTGCGAATCAACCTCTACTCTTAGTAAAACCATTGGTCGATAATCGCTACCATGTCGAGAATGTTGTAAGTCACCAAGGCAGCAGTCTTAAAGCACAAGTTGTGGCAAATGCTCAAGCCATATTGGATTTATGGTCGAATGAAAGGATTGTTGCTATTGATGAAGCGCAATTTTTCGATGAGCAAATCGTAGATGTTGTCAATCAACTTGCCACGAAAGGAGTACGTGTAATATTAGCAGGATTAGATATGGATTACAAAGGAATTCCCTTTGGTCCAATGCCACAATTAATGGCGATTGCAGAATATGTTACAAAGGTGCATGCTATTTGCGTTTCTTGTGGTAATTTAGCTCAGTTTTCACACCGAACGGCAAGTGAAACTGACCAAGTATTGGTCGGTGCTATTGAAAAATACAAACCTCTTTGCCGCACGTGTTATAACAAATTAGCACATTGAAACTTGACATTTCATACGATGACCTGACATCCATTGTCAGCGCAAAACCCCTCAATAATCGACTAAATGGTCGGTTTTCCTCTATTGCATTTGACTCAAGAAAAATTGCTGATGGAAAAAACGTCGTTTTCTTTGCATTATTAGGAGAGTTCCAAGACGGCCATGATTTTATTTCAGACGCATACAGCAAAGGTGTTCGAACATTCATTGTATCTAAATCAATTGATACGAATAATTTTCAAGACGCTCAATTTTTGAAAGTTGAAGACGTCTTACATGCCCTTCAAGACTTGGCTGCCTATCACAGAAAAAAATTCAACTATCCAGTTATTGCAATTACAGGAACTGCTGGTAAGACAACCGTAAAAGAATGGCTCTATCATTTATTGAGCCCAGCATTGAAAGTAATTCGCAGCCCCAAAAGCTACAATTCCCAGCTTGGAGTAGCACTTTCAATACTCGAGATGAATGATACTCATGAATTAGCAATCATCGAAGCAGGAATTTCAAAACCTGGAGAAATGACTCGATTATGGAACATGATTCAACCGACACATGGTATCTTCACAACGTTAGGAACAAGTCATGCTGAGAATTTCAAATCCACTGACCAGCATTTGCAAGAAAAACTTGCACTCTTTAAAGGAGTCGAAAAAACGTGGCTGCTCAATAATATTCATCTCATTTCATCTGATCTAGAGCGAATTCATGGCAGTTATGTGAAACCTGAAATGCACAAAAATGAATTGGAATCAATGCCATTTCAAGACAGAGTTAGTCAAAACAACGCCTTACTCGCAATTTCTGCTTCAAAAGAATTCGTGCCTTCAGATTCCAATTTAATTGAAAAAATAGCTTCGTTACCCCGACTAGCTCTCCGTTTGGAAACGTTTGAAGGAAAAAACAATTGCACAATTATCAACGATACCTACAACCTTGACCTAGATGCGCTTCGTTATTCACTTGAGTATCAACTTATGGTGGCAAACGGTAAAAAAAGAGTTGTCATCGTAGGTCTTGACAAGGAAAATGCGCACAGAAAAGAGGAAGTCATTTCCATTATTAAAAACGTTGAGCCCGATCAAATTCATGTCGTAAGTGCACAAGAGAAAATTCAACTGGATCTGGAAAATGCAGTTGTATTGATAAAAGGAACACGCAAAGCCGACATGCAACAACTGGCAAGTCAATTCAGATTAAAAAAGCACAAAACCTATGTCGAAATTGATCTAACGGCAATAAGAAATAATTTATCCGTTTTTAAAAATGCTTTGGAGCCATCTACTAAAATTTTGGCAATGGTAAAAGCACAGTCCTATGGATCGGGTTTAGAAAAAATTGCAAAATATTTAGAACAACAAGGAATTGATTATTTAGGAGTGGCTTACGCAGATGAAGGCGTGGAATTGCGTAAGGCTGGTATACAACTTCCTATTTTGGTCATGAATGCTGAAGAAGAGAGTTTTGAGGATTGTATAGATTTCGAGTTGGAACCCGCTATTTATTCAACTTCAAAGCTTGATTTATTCATTAAAGAATTAATCCTTAAAGGAAAAACTGCATACCCTGTTCATTTAAAAATTGAAACGGGTATGAAGCGACTCGGTATTGAAAACAATGAACTTCCTCAAATCGTTGAAATGCTTCACGCTCAACCAGAAATTGTAGTAAAATCTATTTATTCACATTTAGCTGAGTCTGACAACCGCAGAGACAAACGATTCACCGAACATCAAGTTCAGCGTTTCAATGAAGCCTTTCACTACATAAAAAATCAACTGAATTATTCCTTTGATGCCCACATCCTGAATTCGGAAGGGATTGCGAATTATCCAGCTGCTCAAATGAGTATGGTACGTTTGGGAATCGGTATGTACGGCGTAAGTGGTCACCCGCAAATTAAACAAAAATTAAAACCAGTAATCGGCTGGTACAGTGTTATTTCTCAGATTAAAAAAGTCAAAAAAGGTGAAAGCGTTGGTTACAGCCGGTCATTCATTGCACCTTCAGACATGATGATTGCTATCGTACCAGTTGGTTACGCGGATGGGTATCGACGCAGTTTAAGCAATGGTAAAGGCAAGGTGTTCATTCAAGGCGTAGCATGCTCAATTCTTGGCAGGGTCTGCATGGACATGGTTTTAGTGGATCTTGGAAAACTTTCTATCAAAGAAGGAGCAAAGGTGGAAATCATTGGAGCGCAGCAATCACTTGAGGAATTAGCCACACAGATGGATACAATTCCTTACGAAGTAATGACGGGTATTTCAAAGCGGGTTCATCGCATTTACATCGAGGAATAATCAATTCCCGCCCATTCCAAACTTCAGCGATTTACCCGGAATTTTTATGGTTTCGTCTATTTTCACCTTCTTGGAAACAAACCAAATTCCACCCTTCACTTTGCCCATCAAATGAATTGAAACTGAATCCCGATTCATGTAACGAAAGGCGGTAAGCATGGCGCCATCCTCAAGTGCCGCTTTCATTTCAAAATGAAGGTTTTCTTCTTTCAAACGATGGAGCTTTATTTTGTTTTTCAAGTAAACCACTCCCATTTTTTGATCTTCAACATAAACATCAACATGAGAGGGTTTAACTTTTAGGGAAAATTTGTTCGGATTATACAGAATGGCATCCACCTCAAAACTCAATTCGCGGTTATCCATTTTGATAAACTTTACACCTTCTGATTTTCTGAATTCAGGGTTTTTAAATGACGCACAAGATGTTAGAACCAAAAAAAATACAAAACAAAAAGCAAGAATCCTATACATTCATTCTATTTTGAAAGTTCAGTAAAATTCTTGTAGAAATAAGGTATTGTTTCAATTCCACGGTAATAGTTAAACAAGCCAAAATGCTCGTTTGGTGAATGAATTGCATCGCTGTCCAATCCGAACCCCATTAAGATTGTTTTTAATCCAAGTACCTTTTCGAACATCGCAACAATTGGAATACTGCCACCACTTCTCACCGGAATTGCTTTCACTCCAAACGTTTTTTCATACGCCAACGAGGCAGCCTTATATCCGATTGAATCAATAGGTGTTACAGCCGCTTCTCCGCCATGATGAGGAGTCACTTTCACTTTCACACCCGCTGGCCCGATGGATTCAAAATGATTTTGAAAGAGCTGTGTGATTTCAACAGGATCTTGATCAGGCACCAAACGCATCGAGATTTTTGCGTAAGCTTTTGAGGCAATTACTGTTTTTGCTCCTTCCCCAGTGTATCCACCCCAAATTCCATTGACATCCAGCGTTGGACGAATAGAACCTCTTTCAGGTGTTGAATAACCATTCTCCCCCATTACATCAGCAATATCTAATGCCTTGCAATAATTGGCATGAGAAAAAGGTGCTTTTGCCATTTCGGCGCGCTCCTCATCTGACAATTCAACCACTTTATCATAAAAACCAGGAATTGTAATGTGATTGTTTTCATCATGCAACGAGGCAATCATTTTTGCTAAAATATTGATCGGATTCGCAACACATCCGCCATACAAACCTGAATGCAAATCTCGATTAGGACCAGTTACTTCAACTTCCACATAACTCAATCCGCGCAGACCTGTAGTAATCGAAGGAACATCATTTGCCAACATACCAGTATCCGAAACCAAAATGATGTCAGCTTTCAATTTCTCAACATTTTCTTTGACAAAAATCCCAAGATTCTCACTACCAACTTCCTCTTCACCTTCAATCATAAACTTCACATTGCAAGGAAGCTCATTTGATTTAATCATTGCTTCAACGGCCTTTACATGCATAAACATCTGGCCCTTGTCATCACATGCTCCACGTGCAAAAATTGCACCTTCAGGATGAATCTCCGTTTTTTGTATAACAGGTTCAAAAGGTGGTGATGTCCATAAATCAATTGGATCAGCTGGCTGCACATCGTAATGACCATACACCAAAACAGTTGGCAACTTCGCATCCACCACTTTTTCTCCATAAACTATGGGATAACCTTTCGTTTGACACACTTCAACCTTATCCATTCCAATCGTTCGCAGATGCGCAGCAACCAATGCTGCTGTTGCATGAACATCCTTCGAATAATGTGGATCTGCGGATACAGAGGGTACTCGCAATAAATCCATTAATTCTTTTAAAAATCGTTCTTTATTTTCTTTGATGAAATTTTGTGATCCAGTCATTCTGTGAAAGTTTGTTTTAAACGTATTCAAAATTGGCAATATTTCATTAAAAAAATAGGATAATGGTACTTTTTTATCGATTTTCGTGCAACCAATTTGAGACCACGGTAGTCTTTCAAATATAGATATATCAACGATGAAATTTTTAACAGCAGTACTTTTTACCTTGACCTGTATATTGCAAGGAGCTTTTGGTCAAATAGTTGTCAATAACGCTTTTACGCCAACTCAATTGGTAACGAACTACCTTGTAGGAAGCGGTGTCAGTGTTTCCAATGTTACCTTTACTGGAAACAATGGTCAAGTTGCTTATTTTGATGGAAGCGGATCTAACATTGGTCTACCTTTCGGAGTGGTACTGTCTTCTGGTTATGTAACAGATATTGTTCCACCAAACCAACCCAATACGGGTCAATTTAATGGCCCTGGAGACGCTGATCTTTTGGCTACTGCTCAATCAGTCACCTCAAATCCATCTGCTGCTTCTATTACATCGACCAACGATGCAGCCATCCTAGAATTTGACTTTATCCCGTCGGGAGACAGTGTCAACTTTAATTTTGTATTTGCTTCTGAAGAATACCTAACTTATGTCAATACTGTTTTTAATGACGCTTTTGGTTTCTATTTAACAGGGCCGAATCCTGCCGGTGGAACCTATAATGTGGAAAACCTTGCATTAGTTCCCGGCACAACTGAGCCCATTACGATCTCAACAATTCATCCCGGATTACACCCAGAGTATTACATAGGAAATCCAGTTGGGCATTCTTTCAATGGATTTACAGTGCCGATTGCAATAAAGTTTGGAGTTATCTGCGGACAAACGTACCATTTCAAGTTTGCTGTGGCAGATTGTGAAGATGATTACCTCGACTCTGGTGTATTTTTAGAAGGCGGCAGTTTCTCATCTTCTGGTGTTGAAATAGCCGTTGCAACTGTATCTGGAGACACCGCCATTTATGAAGGTTGTTCAAGTGCCGATTTTATTTTTACACGTCCAAGCTGGCAAACAGACAATATTTTAAATGTTGAATTTGACGTGGCTGGAAACGCAACAATGGGTACTGACTATAATACGATTACCAGTCCAGTTACTTTCCAGGTTGGCCAAGACAGTGTCATTTTGACAATCAACCCTACAGACGATGGCATAAATGAAGGCCCGGAACTTATAACAATCACCGCATACGCCCTCAATGCATGCGGCGATACAGTTGTTTCTACGGGATCTGTTTGGATTCTGGACGAACCAATTTTAAGTATTCTTGAGCAAGATACCATTATTCAATGCAAAGATGATTCAGTGCTCGTTGCAGCAATTCCTTCAGGAGGAGTTGGTGCAATTACCCTAACTTGGAGTAATGGTGCAATTGGCAGTCCGGTATATGTTTCGGGAGATTTGTTTGGTTCAGTGGATTATTATGTCACGATGACTGACCAATGCAACAACACTTATACTGACACACTAACTGTACAAATTGCACAGACTTTAAAAATTGACACCTTGTTGTCAGGACCATCAACTTGTGAACCAACAGGATATGTTTCAGCGCTAACAAGCGGAGCAACTGGTGTACCTTTGAACATGTGGACAGGGCCAGGGCCTAACAATCCTAATTTCATTGACGCTACCGTGTGGGAAAACCTATCATCAGGTTGGTATTATTTTACAATTCAAGATAACATTTGCATTGAAAACGACAGTGTATTTGTTGACATTCTTAACCCGCCAAATGCCCAGCTATCGGTTTCACCAGACAATGGTTGTGGGCCTCTTCAAGTAACAATGACGAATACAAGTGAAAATGCGGATAGTTATTTTTGGAATTTCGGGAACGGACAGACACTCAATACTAATTCAACTGATTCACAATCTCAAACCTACGAGACAAGTGTTACAGTTATGTTGGTTGCGAATCAAGGTACCCAATGCGCTGATACGACCTACGCATCAATATTTGTAGGCGATTGCGGTTGCACTGATCCAAACGCATTGAATTACAATCCATTGGCAACAATTGATAATGGAAGTTGTCAATACCCTCTACCGACTGTTGAAGCACCAAATGTTTTTTCACCGAATGGAGACAGTTCAAACGATCTATTTTTCTTAAATACCAAAAACGCAACCAGTATTGAATTGGTAATTCTGAACAGATGGGGAAATGTTGTATTTGAAGCAACAGGTTTGAATCCAGCTTGGAATGGCAAGACAGGAAATGGTGTTTTATGCGAAGAGGGAGTTTATTTCTATAAATACCTTGTTAAAGGATTCAATGACCAAGAACTAGAAGGTCATGGGTTTGTGCAGCTTTTCAGATAAAATAAGCTTAATAAAGGAAATTATTGTAAGGATACCTTATTTTGAAGATCCTGTGCACTTCATCATAAATGACTTGCTTTAGCTCATCAATGTTCTCCTTATCCTGAGCCGAAATAAAGACACATTTTGTGTTATTTAGTTTCGACATCCATGTTTTTTTGAGCTCCGTCACATCTACTCTTGCAGGATTTCCTTCGTCATCCAATGGCTGATAGGCATCGATTTTATTGAAAACTAGAATTACTGGTTTTTCTGTTTTTTCTAATTCCTGAAGCGTTTCATTCACTACTTCGTAATGATCTTCAAAGTTCGGATGTGAAATATCCAGCACGTGCACAAGTAAATCAGCTTCGCGTACCTCATCCAATGTAGACTTAAATGATTCCACGAGCTGGTGAGGCAATTTTCGAATGAAACCAACCGTATCCGTCAATAAAAATGGCAAGTTATCAATAACGACTTTTCGAACTGTCGTATCAAGTGTGGCAAACAATTTATTCTCTGCAAACACTTCTGATTTCGAAAGTAAATTCATCAAGGTCGATTTCCCGACATTGGTATAACCTACAAGAGAAACACGCACCAATTGACCACGATTTCCTCGCTGCACAGCCATTTGCTTGTCTATTTCCTTGAGTTTTTCTTTCATCAAGGCTATTCTGGTTTGTATAATCCTGCGATCCGTTTCAATCTGGGATTCTCCTGGTCCACGCAAACCAATTCCTCCTTTTTGTCGCTCAAGGTGCGTCCACATGCGCGTCAGTCGAGGAAGCATGTATTGTAATTGTGCCAATTCTACCTGCGTTTTAGCATGAGAGGTTCTTGCTCGACTCGCAAAAATATCTAGAATGAGGATATTTCTATCAAGGATTTTGCATTCCAATTCACGTTCAATATTTCTCAATTGCGAAGGCGACAACTCATCATCGAAAATAACCAATTCGACTTCGTGCTCCTTAATGTAGATTTTTATTTCCTCCAGCTTTCCAGTTCCAACAAAAGTTCTTGGATTGGGCATTGGTAATTTTTGAAGGAATTTGTGATGCGTGACAGCACCCGCTGTTTCGGCAAGAAACTCCAGCTCATCCAAGTACTCATTGGCTGTTTCTTCTCTGATCTCAGGAGTTATCACGCCGACTAGCACACAACTCTCCTCTACTGCATCAACCGTAACGTGACCTTGCATTTATTTTTTAAGTTTTTGAATGTGCTCTATTACCTTGCGCACGTTTTCTTCTGACCCCAATAATTCTTGCATTGGAGGCATTCCATTTTTACCTTTCATGATGATTGATCTCATGCCGGCTGCATCCAATTTTGAAACACTAAGATCTTTGGCTCCTGAAGCACCTAGTTTACCGTCTTCACCATGACACAAAGCACATTGCTGAAGATACAACTCTTTACCGCTGAATTCCTCCTCATTTTCAACCAATTCATTGTTTTCTTTCACCGAACCTTTCGATGAACAAGAAAACAAAACCAGAATACTACTAAAGAATAAAAGTTTATTAAAACCAACCATTACCAAAACGGAAGGGCCATGGAATAGCCGCAAGAATAACAATCAGTCCAATGGAATACCACAAAACAATCGTCTTGTTTCGTTTTGCAAGGTCCTCTGACTTTTCAGCTTTTTTACGACCAATTGTTAATATAACTGCAGCAATTAACATCATTAAAATGTGTTCCATTCCAAAAAATCTTGATGCGCTCGACTTCATCCATCCTTCATGGTAAAAAACCTTCTCAGTTGTAAATGAAAGTATCACACCGATCAATACTTGCAAATGCATCGAAACCATCGCAAACAAATTCAGTAATCGGTCTTTCTTGGAATATTCTGTTCTACCTTTTGCTGTTAAAGCATTAAAAATAGCTGCTACAATTAGAATTAAAACAATCCATCGTAAACCAGAGTGCGTATGTAAAATTGCTTGGTACATAATTTTCTTTTTTTACAAAAGTAAATAAAAGAAAGTGTTAATCTCGAAGGAGTAGGATTGCATTTTCTTTAAATTTACATCTTAAAAAAATTGAAGAAAGAATGATTCGATCATTTTCAACCTTACTTGCGCTGTTTATTGTGCAATTCTTGTTTGCACAAATTGAACCATCTAATGGCACAAAAGCATCCCAGCCTAAATATGTTGCTTTCACCAATGCGCAAATAATCATTTCACCTGACAAAACAGTTGAAGATGGAACGCTTCTAATTGAAGGAGATAAAATTCTCGAAGCCGGTAAAAATGTAAAGGTACCTTCAAATGCCATCGTTATTGATTGCGAGGGCATGACAATTCTACCCTCCTTTATAGAATTGAATTCAAGCATAGGTTTACCAAAAGCTGCAAATACATCTTCTTGGAATCCTCGACCACAAATTGAAAGTTCGAAAGAAGGAGCCTATTATTGGAATGAATCCATTCACCCTGAAACACAAGCTTCCTTACTATTCAAATCAGATGAAAAAGCAGCTGAAGAATTTCAAAAAATGGGGTTTGGAGCAACATTCACTCATTTCTCCGACGGTATTTCAAGAGGAACTGGAGCACTGGTTGCATTATCTGAAGGTACTGAAAATGAATTGATTTTAAAAGCGAATGCCGCTCAAGTTTATTCTTTTGAAAAAGGCGTTTCAAGGCAAACTTATCCATCTTCTCAAATGGGTTCGATTGCACTACTCCGTCAAGTTTTTTATGATTTAAATTGGTATACAAAATCACAGGATAAACAAAGTAATTTATCTCTTGATGCAATGAACACGGCAATGCAGATGCAATTACCATTTCTTTTTAAAACGAATGATAAATGGGAAATTCTGAGAGCCAATAAAATCGCTAAAGAGTTTGGATATCGATTTCATTATTTTGGTTCTGGCAATGAATACATGGCCTTGAAATCAATTAAAGCAACTGATGCAACAATTGTTGTTCCGATTAATTTTCCTGAAGCATACGATGTTAAAGACCCCTATATTTCCAGACAAATTCCATTAAGTGATTTAAAACATTGGGAATTAGCCCCTTCAAATCCATTCTTTCTAGCCTCTGAAAAAATTCCATTTTGTATCACCAGCGCAGGAAATAAAAGTGCGGAAGCTTTTTGGACCAATCTTCGAAAATCAATTCAACGCGGACTTTCGCCTGAAACAGCACTTAAAGCTTTAACAGTTGAACCTGCAACACTCATTGGTGTGCAAAATGAACTTGGAACACTTGAACCAGGTAAAAAAGCGAATTTCACAATCTATTCAGCAGATCCTTTTTTAAATGAAGCAAAGCTTTATGAATCTTGGAGTCTTGGAAAGTGCAAGAGATTTTCGGCTCCAAATAAGGAGGATATAGCAGGGAAATACAACCTTTTCCTAAATGAGAAAAAATATCCTTTAGAAATTACGCAGAATGGCGAAAAATATGCTGGAAAAGTCACAACCTTCAAGGATAAAAATAGTGAATCATCAACTGTTGTTAAAGATACCGTTTTTCAGAAAGCTACTGTATTTCTCAGCGGAAATGACTTGACATTACAATTCAATATTGATGATAATAACTGGAAAGGAAGTGTAAATCTGCACGCAAAAACGAATGCAAAACTAGGAATTCTAGAAGGTGATGGGCAATTACCTGATGGACAATGGATTCAGTGGTCAGCGATACGCAATCAGAAAGGTGAATTGAGCAAAGAAAGCGTTAAGAATCCTTCTGTCGATTCTGTTTACACACCAAAAATATGGTTTCCAAATATGGCTTATGGATTTGATAGCCTTCCTCAAAAATCAAGTGTTCTATATACGAATGCGACAGTTTGGACGAATGAAACACAAGGAATTCTATACAATGCAAATGTACTGGTTGAAAATGGAAAGATTTCCTATGTTGGTCCTGAAAAACCAAAACACGCTGAAAATGTAAAAATTATTGATGCAAAAGGCAAGCACTTGACAAGTGGCGTTATTGATGAACATTCACATATTGCAATTTCAAAAGGTGTAAACGAAGGTGGCCAATCAATTACAGCAGAAGTAAGTATTGGAGATGTTGTAAATCCAGATGACATAAACATTTACAGGCAGCTTTCTGGTGGAGTCACTGCCGCACAATTATTGCATGGATCTGCAAATCCAATTGGCGGGCAATCGGCGCTAATCAAGTTAAAATGGGGAACCAATCCTGACGAAATGCTCATTGATAATGCACCAAAATTTATCAAGTGTGCGTTGGGAGAAAATGTAAAACAAGCAAATTGGGGAGATTACAATACGGAGCGCTTTCCTCAAACACGCATGGGGGTTGAACAAGTATTTTACGACGGATTTTCAAGAGCAAAAGTTTATCAAAAAGATTGGGAAGACTATAAAAAAGGTGGGAAGCACCACAAATCGCCTCCAAGAAAAGACCTTGAATTAGAAATATTAGGTGAAATTTTACGATCTGAACGATTCATTACGTGTCATTCTTACGTGCAATCAGAAATCAATATGCTTATGCACGTTGCTGATTCCATGGGATTTAAAATCAATACATTTACACACATTCTAGAAGGATACAAAGTGGCAGATAAAATGTTGCAACATGGCGTAGGAGCCTCAACGTTTTCTGATTGGTGGGCTTACAAATTTGAAGTCAACGATGCTATACCTTACGGCGCTGCACTTATGACAAAAATGGGATTGGTTGTGGCGATTAATTCTGATGATGCCGAAATGGGAAGAAGATTGAATCAGGAAGCGGCCAAAGGGATTAAATACGGCGGCATGACAGAGGAGGAGGCATGGAAGATGGTGACGTTGAATCCTGCAAAACTTTTGCATTTAGACGAACGAATGGGTTCTGTGAAAGTTGGAAAGGATGCCGATTTAGTTCTTTGGTCAGACAACCCCCTCAGTATTCAAGCGAAGGTGGAGAAAACCATGATTGAAGGAGTGTTTTATTATGAAGCTTCAACAGAAAATCTGATGCGTGCCTCGAATCAAAAAGAAAAAGCACGAATAATTTCAAAAATGCTTGAATCCAATGAAAATGGTGATACATCGAAACCATTTCAAAAACAAAAATCACGACATTTCCATTGCAACACCATGGGTGAAGAAGGAAGTGAAGAAGAAAATATGCATTGATACCATGAAAAAAAGAATCCTTTTTACACTCCTCTTTCTTTGTGTTTTCCATTCAGTGAATGCGCAAACAAAGAGTATGATATTGCTCAATGGCTTTTTACATGTGGGCAATGAAAAGACAATTGAAAGTGCAGCTGTTGGGATACGCGACGGGAAAATTTCACTTGTTCGAAATGCGCTCGCATACTCATTTAGTCGCGAAGATTGGGACACAATAATCGATCTGAAAGGACAACATATTTACCCAGGTTTTATAGCAGGGAATTCCACATTAGGATTGACCGAAATTGATGCGGTTCGGGCGACACGTGATTACTCAGAGGTAGGTGAATTTAATCCACACATTCGATCACAAATTGCGTACAATGTAGAATCTAAAGTGATTAGCACCGTCAGAACAAATGGCATCCTTTTGACGCAAGCCACTCCGCGTGGTGGACAAATATCAGGTACCTCATCGTTAATGTCAACAAGCGGATGGAACTGGGAGGATGCGACTATTTTAGCTGATGATGGGATCCATGTCAACTGGCCATCGAGCCTTGATGGTGGTGGTTGGTGGGCAGAGCCTTCTCCAAAAAAGAAAAATGAAGCCTACGAAAAGGAAAAACAGTCTTTGACCGACTTTTTTGCAATGTCCAAGTCATATGTCGAAACAGCTCAAGACAAACGAACAGACCTTCGATTGAATGCCATGAGTGAATGTTTTGTTGGTGAAAAACGCGTTTATTTTCATGCTGACGATATTCAGCAGCTACTTGACATTATTGATTTTGCAGTAAAATTCGATTTGAAATATCCCGTAATCGTGGGTGGATATGATAGTCACTTGATTACACGTAAACTAAAAGATGCAAAAATACCGGTGATGTTAAACAGAATTCATAGTCTTCCGGAAAATGAAACTGATGCGGTTGATCTTCCATACAGAATTCCGGCACTCCTTCAAGAGGGCGGTGTGAAATTTTGCATTCAAAATCACGGTGAAATGGAAGCAATGAACACACGGAACTTGCCTTTTCAAGCCGGTACTGCCCAAGCTTATGGTTTAACTGAAGAACAAGCAATTCGCAGTATTTCATTGAGCGCATGCGAAATAATGGGCATAGGCAAACAATATGGTAGTATCGAAGAAGGGAAGTCGGCCACGTTGTTTATTTCTACAGGAAATGCTTTGGATATCCGAAGCAATAACATCACATTGGCCCTGATCAATGGCCAAATGATCGATTTGAATAATTTTCAGGAAGAACTTTACAATCGCTATTCCAGCAAGTATAAAAAATAACAAAGGGGCCGAAGCCCCTAAGATTATTGAATAACAATTTTCCTAGACCAACTGGCGTATTTACTCTTTAAAAGCAGAAAATAACTTCCCGCTGGCAAATCTTGAATATCTAGATTCATTGTATTAATTCCGTTCCAACTCCAAGTTTTTACACTGCGGCCAGCTAAATCATGTATTGCTAACGCTTCAACCTTCATGCTTGGATCAATTTTCACTTGAATGAAATCATCAGAAGGATTGGGAGCGACACTCCACACAACTGATTCAATGGCATTTAAACCTAATCCTACATTCAAAGGTACTGATTGATAAACACACCCAAAAGTATCTGCAATTTCTACAGAGTAAGCTCCAGAGGCCATAACAGTTATTGTGCTATCCACTGCTCCAGCAACAGGATTTCCATCTAACATCCATTGAATTGAGAAAGAAACAGGCACGTTGTCTACAATTAAATCACTATTCACATCAGATGATACAACTGGATTCACATTCGGACTGCAGTATACCGCTCTAAGGGTATCAGAAAAACTTACACAGCCATTTTGATTAATTGCGATAATGTAATAATCTCCTGAATTCGTCACTAAATAATCAACATTTGTCCCCGCAGTAATGGGGCTTCCATTAAAATACCACTGGTAACCATATCCAAGATCCTGTGTTGAAAGCGTGTGACTCAATGAATCGTAACTTATGACTGGATTTGGTGGGTAACCATAGACATGAACCGTATCTACGGATATAACCGTTGGTGTTGGATAAATAGTCTGATTTTCAACAGTATAATTGATTGTCGCACCAGATCCTGAATCACCTCCACTCACTGCGCATCCATTACACCCGCTCAACATGACGGTATGGTTTCCCATAAAATCATCTGCACCAAAAACGATGTCACTTGCGTCGGACTCAATCACTTGAATAACATATGTATTCGCTGGATTGAGTACAATGCTAGTTGTGAAACTCACAGGTGGATTTTGATCGGCTGTAATACTCGAATTAAAAATCGAATTACCGTTTTCAAGTATTTTAATGTATGTATCAGCTGTTTCAAAAGATGGAAAACCTTCGCCATAATTGGTCATCGAACTTACAGTAACGTTTGAAAGCGTATACACCTGAACAGTATCCAAGTTAGAATATGCCGCATAATGCACAGCATAATCTCCCGGAGTAGGATAAACTTGTGGGGCAGGATTTTCAAGTGTTGAAATGTTACCGTTGCCAAAATCCCATGAATAAGCCAATAATCCCGGGTTATTATTTGTGAAGTCTACCGTTATTGGTGAACATCCAGCAGCACCTGTCATGCTGAATCCGTCATTTGAAGTAGTTACATTACTAGGCAACACCTCCATATATATCTGAAACGTGAATGGATAACCTTGAACGACTGTTAAATCAGCAATTACAGTAACATAGATACTGTAACTTCCCGCGAGTAAAGGCGTGCCTGAAATGTTCACACAACCGTATTGACTCACTTGTGGGTTGTAATCACAATTACTTGTATTGTTATTACATTGCCAATTTAGGCCCACAGGCAAAGAAACTGCCAGAATATGGAAATTTGTAAAGTCATACCCCATTGTATCCAAGGGCATCACAAAAGTGACATCAGTAGTATATCCTTGTCCTACATAACCAGTTGGCAATGTGTCTGGGTAGAGCCCTACCTGTGTTTGTGAATAATCGATGGTGCATATTTGTCCAAACAGAGAATAAGCAGAAAGAACAAAAAGAAATGTTAGTGTTTTTCTCATGGTAATAGTTTAAGGTTTCTGAAAATTAAAAAATAAAATGAGAAATTTGATAAAAAAGTCTTTTCAAAGTTTCCTACATCACTATTGACTTTGTGTATTTTTCCTAATTTTGAAATGTTCAAACTAACAATTTTATAAACTCAATAAAGAAACATTATGGCATTTGAATTACCAGGCTTACCCTACGCATATAC
>JBKDKG010000051.1:0-4486 GCA_046345095.1 Flavobacteriia bacterium
GGGCACGAATACTATTTAAAGAGTTAAATAAAAAGTGAGGATTCAACTGTGAACGTAAGTTTTTTAACTCAATTTCATTTTTACTGGCCTCAAGTGAAATGTTATTCAATTCTTGATTTCTTGATTTTTGAAAAAAATGAAAGGTGAAATAAATTGAATTCCAAAACAAAATCAAAATTAATACAGCGAAAACATTAATAATGATGTCCAAGAAATCCAAAGGATCTCGATCATCGGCACGTACGGCAATTGAAACAAGATTCGTACCTATTGAAATAACGATGGCACAAATCAAAGATGAAATCAACACTCGCGGCATCAAAGGGGGTAATTTCAATTCAAGCCAACCCAACCGAATGAAAACACCTCTCATTGAATGAGTACACATGATTCCAAAAAAGATTAAGGAAAATATATTTACGTAAAATTTCCAATCAATGCTTTTAGGATCGTCCGCATAGGTAGCCAAGAATATAAGGGCGGCATAAGACGTCCATCCTATAAATTGTGCTATCCAATACAAACGCCTGCTTCCAGTCATAAAACAAAAATAACTTCTTTCTAATCATTATTGATTGAAATCTGATAACTGGTCAGTTCCATTCGTCTGTGGTAGTTTTCCGTTTTGGAATGTTTTTTGACTAAATTGGTTCGTGCACAAAATAATTCACATCCTTTTGATTCTATTTCCTTTGATGTTAAAAGGTCAAACCTACGTTACCAAGCATTTCGGCGCTTCAATAGGTATTAATTTAAGATTTGGCACTCATTTAAATAGTATTGGATTAATGTTCAACACATACTACCTCCAAAATTGTTTTCAACTTAATTTCGGAAATACAATTTCATACAATTTAACAAGTTATGGCGATAGAAAACAATTTAGAGAATCTCGAACAAATCTAGGATTAATGTTACTGGCAGGAAAAAAAGATCAAACACCCGATTTTCAATTAGATGGTTTGCTTCACAACTCAACTTCTAACTTTGCAGTTGGCTATAATTACATCTGGTACAATGACAATGCGCAAACTTCACAGCATTCTGGCGGATGGTCTTTGCACCTGCAGAAAGCAGCAGTATTATTCGAAAATGATGTTTTCGGTGGACAAGGAAAGGATCGATTCCGAAGTGGTCATTTAGTTTTTACGTACAGAAACAATCCTTGGAAATTGGTTACTGGAATTTACATTTGGACCGGAGAAACTGCTCAAACTCTATGGCAAAAAATTTCTTTTTCAGGTTGTCCAAATGGCTTTAGATCACTTGAAGAGACGAGCTATGGAAAAACCAGCCATGGCATATTATATGGCGGATTCAGCTACAATATCGGTCTTGGACAATCTCTCACCTATCGCATGGGTGCAGACAGCGAACACATTCGGCATGCATTCCAGAACCGACTTACTCACGATTTGATATTTTTGCCATCAACAATTAAAAGAAACACCCCTCATTACCCTCGATTGGATGAAAATGGCTGTCCTGTTTTTGGAAAAAATGAAGTGCGAGATACTAAGTTTTATTTCCAAGGAGGCGTAAACATGAGCTGGAATGAATAAAATAGTTGACGATTGTTAATATTATTTTAGTTGAAAGGGATAAATAAAAATTTAGATTAAAAGGAATCTACTAACTTTGCGCCCCGTAGTTACACTTCAAAAAACATGTCAAATTCTACCAAATACGTTTTTGTAACAGGGGGCGTCACATCTTCTCTTGGTAAAGGAATTATTTCCGCTTCATTGGCCAAATTGCTTCAAGCCAGAGGATATTCCGCAACGATTCAAAAACTTGATCCCTATATCAATATCGATCCAGGAACACTTAATCCTTATGAACATGGTGAATGCTTTGTTACGGATGATGGTGCTGAGACAGATTTAGACCTTGGGCATTATGAGCGTTTTTTAAATGTTCCAACTTCTCAAGCAAACAATGTTACCACAGGTAGGATCTATCAGTCTGTTATAGAAAAAGAACGTCGCGGAGAATTCCTTGGAAAAACAGTGCAGGTTATTCCACACATCACAGATGAAATTAAAGACCGTATTCAGATTTTGGGTAAAAGCGGTGAATACGACATCGTAATTACTGAAATTGGTGGTACTGTTGGAGACATTGAATCTCTTCCATATGTTGAAGCAGTTCGACAAATGATGTGGGAGTTTGAAAACGACTGTATTGTTGTTCATTTAACACTTGTGCCCTACCTTGCTGCTGCTGGTGAATTAAAAACAAAACCAACTCAACACTCAGTAAAACAATTACTTGAATTGGGTGTCCAGCCGGACATCTTGTGCTGCAGAACAGAGCATGAACTTGATCTAACACTTAGAAAGAAAATAGCTAAGTTCTGTAATGTAAGCATGAATGCGGTAATTGAATCAAGAGATGCTGAGTCCATCTATGATGTTCCACTGTTAATGCAAACTGAAGAATTAGACAAGGTTGTGTTGGAGAAACTTGGCCTTTCCGCCAAGTCGACACCCAAACTTGACAATTGGAAAGAATTTCTTAGCCGCTTAAAAAATCCAAAAACGGAAGTAAATATTGGTTTAGTAGGTAAATATGTTGAGTTAAAGGATTCTTACAAATCGATTAGTGAAGCTTTCATACATGCAGGAGTATCAAATGAAGCCCGTGTAAATGTAAAGTGGATTCACTCCGAAAAATTAAGTAAATCCAATCTTGAAAACGAATTAAAAGATTTAGACGGAATACTTGTTGCCCCAGGATTTGGCTCAAGAGGAATTTCAGGAAAGATTGAAGCCGTGCGTTTTGCAAGAGAAAATAAAATCCCATTCCTTGGAATATGCTTGGGAATGCAATGTGCGGTCATCGAATTTGCACGTCACGTATTGGGCTATGACGATGCGCACACTTCAGAAATCGATGAGGATTGCAAATACCCTGTTATCAGCATGATGGAAGAACAAAAAAATGTATCAGAAAAAGGAGGAACGATGCGTCTCGGTGCTTATGCATGTCAATTAAAACCGGAGTCGAAGGTATCCTTGGCATACAATTCTGACAAAATTTCTGAGCGTCACCGACACCGTTTTGAATTCAACAATAAATACATAGAAGAATTCGAGAAAGCTGGAATGATTCCAACTGGTAAAAATCCTGAGACTGGATTGGTTGAGGTTGTAGAATTAGAAGATCACCCTTGGTTTGTAGGTGCACAATTCCATCCAGAATACAAAAGTACAGTAGCAAAGCCTCACCCACTTTTTGTTGCATTTATCGACGCAGCGATTAAAAATAAAAATTAAGAAATGGATAGAAATTCTGTCATTGGACTAGTATTGATTGGACTTATACTTTCTGTATTTGCCATTATGAATCAACCTTCTGAGGAGGAGATTAAAAAACAAGAAAAAGAGATCGCGCTTCAGGAAAAGAAGGAGAAACAAGCTGAAAAATCAAAGACTATTGAAGCGAAGAAAACAGCCTCTGTAGTCAAAGAAAGCAACAATTCCTCAAAACCGGTTATCGCTAAAGAAGCTGAATTGATTCGTTTGGAAAATGAGAAAATGATCATTGACTTCTCAACGAAAGGTGGTAAAGTTGCTGCTGTTCGTTTGAAAGAATTTGAAACATATTCAGACTACGCGAAGAAAACAAAAAAAGAAAAGAAAAAAGTAGACGCAGCTAAGTCAAATCCATTATTGCTTTTCAAAGATGGTGATGCTGTAAATCAGTTGGTGTTCCCAATGAACGGTAAAAACATCTCTACAGGTGGACTAATGTTTGACGTGACAAATAAAACGGATCACTCCATTACTCTCACAGCCGAATTGGAAAAAGGCCAAAAAATCGAGTATATATACAACTTGAAAAAGGATGCGTATGATCTTGACTACACCATTCACATGGATGGATTTGCTGGAAAAGTAAGTCCACAGAATATTCGCTTTGGTTGGGAAACTTCATTTAGAAGAACAGAACGACTTTTTTCTGAACAAAGACGCGTTTCTACCGTTTGTTTTAATAATGAAAAAGAAGGATTTGACTACCTATCAGAAATGGGCAGTGACAATGCTTCAGCAGAAGACAATATTGAATGGATTGCTTATAAGCAAAGTTATTTCTCTTCGATCATTCGTCCGGATAGAGCTTTTTCTAAGGAAGGGACGAAACTTTGGGTGAATGAATACAAAGATGGTCACGAGAGACAATGGACTCACCTTAAAGGATTCCATGCGTTGGCTGGACTCGGCCTATCAGATGCAAACAACGTTTCTGTTAAAATGAATTGGTTCTTCGGGCCGAATGATTATGAAACATTAAAGGCATACGATCACAACTATGACGATATCTTGAATTTCGGTTGGGGATTGTTCCGTTGGATCAATTTGTATGCTGTGCAACCTTTATTCAACTTTTTGACGAATACAGGCATGGGCGTTGGTATTGCTATTTTAATGCTGACGCTTGTATTGAAGTTTATCTTGATGCCGATTCAGTGGAAAATGTATTT
>JBKDKG010000052.1:0-5427 GCA_046345095.1 Flavobacteriia bacterium
AACGGGTGCTATTACAATGAACGACTTTTTCAAAATTGCACCAACCAACTATTTGTTAAAATTGGGAGTAGCAATCTTGTTGACTCCATTCATTTACCTCGGACATTATTTGGTGAGAAAATACCTTAAGGAGGATGTTCAAGTAAGTGACTGACGTTTTTTAAGGTGCCAAAAAAGATAAAAAACACATACTAAAGCCATAAGTGCCCCAAGCAAAAATCCTGCAAGAATAGTTGATTTAGTGCTGTCATAGATCAAAAGTGTTGAAAGAGACCCGGTCATAATTCCTAGTTCCAAAGCGATGAACATTGTACCTGAACCAACACCTCTGCGATCCACATGTGAAAGATCTGCTGTCCATGCGAATAAAGTTGGACTTGATATTCCAGTTGCAATTCCAAATACAATTGAAGCTGCTACATACGTGTAGATTTCTTTTGCTAAACCAATCATTATCATGCTAATAAAAAGTACGCTCATTCCAATTAATAAGGTCTTTCTGCGTCCAATTCGATCTGAAACCGAGCTTGTAAAAAGTCGAATTAAAATGGTGGAAATAACATACGTTCCAAAGAAAAAACCTTTGTTTTGAATGCCGAGGTATTCAGACATATCAGGTGTTAAAACAAAAATAATCCCAGAACAAATAGCGGAAAGAAACATCACAACTGCAGCAGGAAGAACCGAGGGTTCAAAAACATCTTTCCAGGAAACTTTTAATAATGAGAAATTGAATTTTATTGGATTATGAAGTGTCTCTGTCACAGAAAAAAGTAAAATACTTGACAGTGCTGCGGTGCCTGCTGAAATCATAAACAAACTTGATATCCCAATTTCCTGATAGATAAAACTGCCCAATGATTGTCCGACTCCAATGCCTAGTGAAATAAATGTGCCCCAAATCCCCATTCCTGCACCTCGTTTGTTTTCTGGTAAAATATCAGTGATTAAAGCAGTGGCGCCTGTTGGAGTGAATCCTGCACTAAATCCATGCATGAAACGAAGTGTAAGAAAAAACCAAACTGAAAAGGAGAGCGGGTAGAGCGTTGAAACGATAAAACAAACCAATATGCCAATGATCATTACTTTTTTGCGACCGATATAATCTGAAAGTTTACCAGAAAATGGTCTTGAAATTCCAGCTGAAATAGTGAATAGGGAGATGATCAAACCTTTTTGGGAGCTGCCGCCTAAATTGGTTAAAAATTGATTTAATTCGGGGAGTATAAGGTTGAAACTTGTCATAAAAAGGAACATGGAAGCACACATGAACCAGAAATTTTTGGAATAACCCTTTGACATGGAACAAAAGTAATGTTAAACAATGGTTTTCTGATGAGGAAATTTGAAACATCTTTTGTCCAAGGTTGTTTTATCTTTGTTTAAAATTAAAAGATGATAAAGGAAGCTACTTTTGGTGCGGGTTGTTTTTGGTGCATTGAAGCGTGTTACAAAGAAATGATTGGCGTAATTGATGTTTATCCTGGTTATTGTGGGGGACAAACACTGTATCCTACTTACAAACAAATTTGTGAAGGGAATACCGGACATGCTGAAGTGGCGCGGGTTGTTTATGATGATACACAAATTTCGTTTGAACAAATATTGGAAGTCTTCTGGTTTGTGCATGATCCAACACAATTAAATCGTCAAGGACATGATATAGGAACACAATATAGATCCGTAATTTTCTACCACGATGACGAACAGAAAAATCAAGCTGAATATTTCAAACAGAAATTATCACAAGAGAAAGTCTGGGAAAAACCAATTGTGACGGAAATTACACAACTAAATAATTTTTACAGGGCGGAAGAATACCATCACAACTATTTCGAGTTGAATCCTGGAAACATGTATTGTCAATCAGTTGTGCGTCCCAAAGTGGAAAAATTTAAAAAGGTGTTTGCAGCGAAGCTGAAATAAAAAAGGTCCGCAAATGCGAACCTTTTAATTTGGATTGATCTAATTATTTTATAATTCGTCTTCAGATTTTTCCTCAAGCTTTGAACCCTTCAGTTCTTTTTCATTTTTGCGGTTTTCCTGAATTTTTTCTTTTCGCATGTCCTGCTGTTGTTTGAATTTTTCAAACTGCTCAACAGTTAAGATTGTCTTCAATACTTCATTTCGACCTTGCATATTTCCCTTAATTGCTTCTTTTTTTTGTTCAGGAGACATGTTTACATTGTTTCTAACAGCCTCATTTTTTCTTGCAATGCCCAAATTTAATTCTGTAAGCTTAGCTTGTTGTTCAGGAGTTAAAGACAATTGTTTAGACATTCTTTCCGTGTGTAGCTTCGCCCTTTCTTCGGGAGATCTTTTGGTTTGCTCCTGAGCATTTAATGATTGTGCAGTAAATATTAATGCTGCAGCAATGAATAAGGTTTTTAAAAGTTTCATGATATTATTTTTTTTAGTGAACGTTTTAGAATAACTAAATATTGTGCCAAATTAATGAATAATAGGAAAGTTTATTTAGTGTTTGAAATTAATCATTGACTGTAAATTCATCTTTATTTCCTTTACCTATTAAAATAATGAACAGTGTCAAATCATAAAATAGATGTGCAAAAATACTAAACCATAGTCCCCACAAAACGAAGCCATAACCAATCACCAAAATGAAAGGTAAAACTAAAAGTCCATAAAATGAAACTGTTGGTTGTTTAATGCTGAAATAACCATGAATTGCAACGAAAAAAATAGATGTAATGGTAACGCCTAGGTAAGGTTGAATACCCGACCGAAAGAGAAGTTCCTCCCCAATTCCAGCGCAAATTGACAAGAATAAAGCATCAAGGTAGGATAAATTCATTTCGCGAATCATTTTCTCTACTTTGAGAGGGATTTTCTGGAAGAAAGCAGTGTTTGTGACTTTATCTATGATAAAGGCAAATAAAATCCCAATAAGAGTTCCACTGATAATTGAATTCATAGAAAACTTATCAAGTTGAAGGAAATCACTTAGCGATTGTTTTTCATAAAAATGCCACCATAAATAGGCGGGAAGTGGAAAAATGAACAAGGTAACCAAACCTAACAGGCGTATTTTGTTTTTAGTCAAAATGAATTAGTTCTTAGCCTCGAAAAGTTCCGATAGGTAATTCTCTGCAAAACGACATTCTTTATTGAATGCATTTAATATCAGGGCATATGCGGTAGTAAATAGAATGACCATTATCATTCCTGAAAAATTATTGCTTTTTGCAGGATTTGTGAAGAGAGTCTGAAATATTAAGAACAACAGATATAAAGAAAAACTCACCAAAAGAAATAAACTAATTAGTGACAATTTCATCGTAAGTGCAATTCTAGAATGATTCTCAACTGTTGAAATTTCACCCTTTACAATAGGAATAAAGGAATTTTTTCGGTTTATAACGTGGTATATTTCGAATGAATTTTCAAAGATTTTTCCTTTGAATGGACGTGATGCATTTGAAATATTAAAAATGCCCTCTGAAGAATCAATTCTGCTAGAAAGACGTTGTTGTATTTCCTCTGTTGAAAGTTTAGAATTAATTGCTATTCTGTTGGCAGGATAGAGGTTCATCAAAATCTCAAATGTTTCACGGTGTTGCCGTTGTTTATTAATTGTTTCAATGATTCAATGCCAATTTTAAGATGGTTGTCAACGAATTGAGTAGTCACTGCGATGTCACTTTTTTCGGTTTTTACACCTTCAGGAACCATTGGCTGGTCGGAGACAAGTAGTAATGCTCCGGTAGGAATTTTATTTGCAAATCCAACGGTAAAAATGGTAGCCGTCTCCATATCGATAGCCATCGCTCTGATACGTTGGAGGTAAGTTTTAAATTCTTCATCATGTTCCCACACGCGACGATTGGTAGTATAGACGGTACCTGACCAATAATCCCTATCAAAATCACGAATAGTTGTTGAAATCGCCTTTTGTAATGAGAAAGCAGGCAATGCTGGAACTTCAGCAGGAAAATAATCATTGCTTGTTCCTTCACCGCGAATTGCTGCAATTGGAAGGATTAGATCTCCGACTTCATTTTTTCTTTTTAGACCACCGCATTTTCCGAGGAATAAAACAGCTTTTGGTTGAATGGCAGAAAGTAGATCCATGCATGTAGCAGCGGAGGCACTCCCCATTCCAAAGTTGATGATAGTAATGCCATTTGCAGTTGCACATTGCATTGGTCTGCCTTTTCCAACAATCTCAACACCATTCATTTCTGCAAATTTCTCGACATAATTGTGGAAGTTGCAAAGTAAAATATAGTCTCCAAAATTGTGTAACTCTTCACCGGTATAGCGAGGGAGCCAATTATCTACGATCTCTTTTTTTGTCTTCATTTTGAAACAACATTTTACTGAATAAATTGATGTCTATCGGCCACCAAAAATGGAACTTCCAACACGCACCATTGTGCTTCCTTCTTCAATGGCAAGAGCATAATCACCACTCATACCCATCGAAATCTCCTTGAAATTTTGATTTTTAGAAAAATACTTTTCTTGAAGGCGCTTGAATATTAAATTAAGCCCATGAAATTCTCTTTTAATTAAAGATACATCGTCTGAAAACGAAGCCATTCCCATGACACCAACGATATTAATATTCTTTAAGTCTTTAAAATCTTGAGAAGAAATCAAAGCTTCAGCTTCCAACAAAGAAAGTCCGAATTTTGTTTCTTCTTGAGCAATATGAAATTGAAGTAAACAATCAATTATTCGATTGTTCTTTTTTGCCTGCTTGTCAATTTCCTTTAACAATTTTAAACTATCAACGGAATGAACCAAATGGACAAAAGGTGCGATATACTTTACTTTATTCGTTTGTAAATGCCCAATCAAATGCCACTGGATATCTTTTGGTAAT
Source organism: Flavobacteriia bacterium (assembly GCA_046345095.1). Classification (GTDB taxonomy): domain Bacteria; phylum Bacteroidota; class Bacteroidia; order Flavobacteriales_D; family Crocinitomicaceae; genus M0103. The sequence goes on from JBKDKG010000052.1 coordinate 4,850, forward strand.
TGCTCGTGTTTCTCGAACATTTCCTGTACTTTATTTTCTCCAAAATGTCGTTGCCCTGCTTTGTAAGCTTCTTCTAAGTCACTTACTGGTTTTGTTTTTGAAACAGCGATCAAGGTGACGTGCTCTGGAATTTCTTTACGAATTTCCGCAAGTTTTTCCTTTATCATTCGTTGATGTTGTAAATGGTTAATCCGCTGCGTAATTTGGGTTCAACCCATGTGGACTTTGGTGGCATGATCAATTGATGGTCAGCAACTTTTTTAACTTGATCCATAGAAGCGGGATACAAGACAAATCCCACACTAAATTTGCTTTTTTTGATTCGTTCTTCAAAAAATTCAATGCTTTCTGCACCACTAACAAATTCTATATTATCATCAGTTTTAAGATCTTGAATACCCAAAATTGGATATAAAACGGATTGAGTAAGAATTTCAGCGTCTAAACATTTAACCGGATGTGATTCATCAATAATGTGCGGTTTGCAATTCAACTCAAACCATTTTCCTTCAAGACACATCGTCATTTGATGTTCAGGGCTTGGTTTTGATGATTTTTCCAAGGACTTAATTTCAAAT
>JBKDKG010000053.1:0-16488 GCA_046345095.1 Flavobacteriia bacterium
CTCCTGGAAACTATGTTTTTATGCGTGCGGACAAGCAACTGCCTATGGCGGATTTCATAAAATTGAATGGAGAACTTCCAAATGAGAATTATAAATTGAAAGACAATGCTTGTTTCGCTGCTTGGAAAAACACGGTAGATATCCATTTGACAGTGAAGAATGATACTATTATTGAGTTTCGTCAAAAGGCGAAATGTTGGGTAGGAACGAATTCATGTATGGAATACGTTGGTCCACCAGCACCTTAATTTGCAGGAATTGTCTTAATGAAATACCTATATTTGCACAAAAATTTTCGTTATGTCTGATCAATCTAGAATTTCAACAGATCGAGCACCGAAACCGGTTGGACTTTACCCGCACGCACGCAGAGTGGGAAATCTGCTCTTTTTATCAGGAGTTGGACCGCGTGTTGCAGGTTCAGATGCTACGGATTCAGAAGTGCCGGGTTTGAAATTGGATAAAAATGGCAATTTTATCGAATTCGATTTCGAAGCACAATGTCGAAGTGTATTTGATAATGTAAGGATCATTCTTGAGGAATCTGGTTCGAGCTGGGATAAATTGGTGGATGTAACAGTTTTTCTCGTAAACATGAAACGTGATTTCCATACATATAACCGAGTTTACGCAGAATATTTTAAAGACAATTTACCGTGTAGAACAACATGTGAGATTAATTCATTGCCAACACCAATTGCAATTGAATTAAAATGTATCGCAACAATTGATTAAAAAATGATAGGATTTATTATTCGCTGCGCGCTTGCAGCAACGGCGCTTTTCTTTAACGTTTTTCTTTTTGTCAATGGAAACTGGGGCTGGGGAATTACGTTTCTTTTTGTAACCGCAATCATCGTGCTTTCCTTTTTCCGCAATGAGAATATGATCTTAGCGCTCAATCAAATGCGATTGGGAAATACCGATAAGGCAAAGGTTTACATTAATAAAGTAACCCACCCTAATTTGCTTCCTAGAAAACAGCATGCGTATGTTTTGTTTTTACAAGCTGTAATGAACACGCAAGAATTTGGTTTTGCAAAAAGTGAGCAATACTTGAGAAAAGCATTGACGTTGGGTTTGAGAACAGGACAAGATAACGCAGTTGCACGCATGCACCTTGCTGGTATTTGTCTTCAAACTGGGCGCAAAAGTGAAGCAGAAAAATTGTTGGCGGAAGCAAAGAAAATGGATTCATCAGGAATGATGCGAGAGCAGATCAATATGATGCAAAACCAAATGAAAAATGCTCCTTCAAAAAATCAGATGCGCATGGCTCAAATGATGGGTGGACGCAAGAAAATGCCTCGCATGAAATAAGGAATGATAGCAGAACGCTTATTTTCAGCTCCATGGTCAGACTATGAATTGATCGATGCCGGTGGCGGCAAGAAATTAGAACGGTGGGGAACTATTCTTACCATTCGCCCTGAGGTACAAGCATACTTTAAATCTGAAAAGACTTTCAAGGAGTGGGAACAAATTGCCCACTGGGAGTTTGTTCAAAGAGGTGGACAATCTGGTGCTTGGAAAGCATTGAAAAAAAACGTCCCCAAGAAATGGTCTATTTCCTATGAGAATTTAACATTTCAGTTAGAGCTTACGAAATTCAAGCACCTCGGACTCTTCCCAGAACAGCGCACGAATTGGGAATTCATCAAACAACACATTTCATCAGAAGATAAGTTTCTCAATCTTTTTGCTTACACGGGTGCTGCATCGTGCGTAGCGAGATACAGTGGAGCAGAAACATTGCATGTAGATTCGGTGAAACAACTAATTAGTTGGGCACGAGAGAACATGGAATCAAGCCGATTACTCAATGTAAAATGGGTATTGGAGGATGCATTAAAGTTTGCTGTTCGTGAACAGAAACGAGGCAATAAATACAAAGGAATTATCATGGATCCGCCGGCTTGGGGACTCGGTGCGAAAGGCGAGAAGTGGAAGCTAGAGGAAAAAATCGATGAATTAATGGCCAGCACAGCAGCCATTTTGGAAGAGGATGGATTTTTAATAATGAACACGTATTCTCCCTCTTTGGATGTTGTAATGATACAATCCCTTGCTGAAATGTACTTCTCCAATCGAAATTTTGAAGTCAAAGAGTTGTGGATGAAAACCACCACCGGAAAAGACCTGTACTTTGGAAATGTGCTGAGGGTAGGGGCTACTTTGGATTAATTAAACCTAAACTTCGTGGTTGCAATGAGCTCCGCAGGATTCGCTTCGCGGCTAGTTCGTGGTTCAAATCCTGCGAAACGAAGTCATGTCAAATCCCCCAAAATCTTATCTGCCAGCACATCGCTCAATTTAAAATAACTTTCCTGCGTCCACCCACCGACATGTGGAGAGAGGATGACATTATCTGATTGGAGTAAATACTTGAAATCTTCCGGTAAATCCTGATCAAAGAACTGTTCAAAACTGCTTGTTTCATATTCCAGCACATCGAGTCCTGCGCCAAGCACCTTTCCATCCTTCATTGCTCGAACCAACGCTGCTGTTTCCAAGATCTTACCGCGTGAGAGATTCAAGAACCAGATCGGTTTTTGCAGTTTTTGAAAGAATTGATCATTGATCATCCACATGGTTTCTTTGTTCTGCGGGATATGAAGAGAAATAACATCGGCATTTTTCAGGATCGCATTGAGCGTACACTCCATTACGAAATGATCACCGAAACCTTTTTTGTACTTGTCGTAGGCCATCAGTTTGACATCGAAACCACGCAGTTTTTTGGCAAAGGCACTTCCATTGTTTCCGAAACCGATGATCCCGACGGTTTTTCCATCCAATTCTACGCCGCGGTTACCTTCTCTGTCCCAGTGTCCGTTTCGAACTTCGCGATCTGCGGTATGCAACTTGTTCATCAAGGAAAGCAACATTCCCAGAGCATGTTCACCCACCGCATTTCGATTTCCTTCGGGAGAGTTGTATAGCGTAATTCCCCTTTTAGAGCAATAATTCACATCGATGTTCTCCATTCCTGCTCCTGAACGAGCGATCCATTTTAGTTGTGGAGCAAATTGGAGAAATTCTTCATTCATGGAAAAACGTGACCGAATCACGATTCCATGTGCATCAGTTATTTCTTGCAAACAGCCTTCCTTCGATAATTCCCATGCCTCCACACAAAGAAATCCGTGAGCAGTTAATCGCTCAGCAAGAATTGGATGCACAGAATCAAGGAATACGACTTTCATGAAGGAAAGATAGGAACTTTTAGGGAGAATAAGGAGCAATGAACAATGAACAAGGATTTGTATCGTGAATCAGTTCATCCCGCCCCGCTCCGCAGTATTTGCAATGCTGCGGCAAGTTTTAAGTGATTATTGACCATAAGCGGACCTATTGTCATTGCGAGAATGAGAGCGGAAGTGGAAGTGTTAAAAGTCTTTGCTCTTTGTTCAAAAACCAAAAACTCACTTCACCAAACTCTTCAACAACGTCACTTCATCCTCCAGAATTTGTATCGTTTTCTCGTATTGTTGGATGAGTTTTTCAGGGATATTTATGTGATTGATTCCGATATTCCCTTCCTGCTTACAATTATTAAATACTTGTTTATCATCAAGGCCCAATACTTCCATCGGTTCTACTCCTAAAATACGACTGATCTCATTCAAGCGATTGATCGTTAACTGTGTTTCACCCGATTCGATCTTCGAATAGGCGCGGATTGTGAGCCCAAGATGCGTAGCAACATGTTCCTGCGTGAAATTCTTCAATTCTCTGATCTGCTTGATCTTTATTTCTGGGCTCTGAATCATATATAATGCAATAATAGTTCAAAATTAGAAAATATAGTACAAAAATAGAATTAAAAATACATATAAAAAGTATATACAATTTCTATTTTGGTTCTTTATTCTAAAGGTAAAAAATATTCAGTGAAAAGCTATATCGCATCCGAGTTATTTGATGTTTCCTTTTCGGGAAGTTTTCCGTTGGATGTGGAGTTTGTGCCAAAAAATCACCTTCCAGATGAGTTGAGTCAGCGAGGAATTTTTCTTATGTTTTATGAGCAGCAATTGATTTTCATTGGATTATCAGATAAAGAGAATGCAATAAGTCGATTTAATAAGCAGCTTTCTACGATTACATTGCGTGGTAGAAAAGTATCATTCAATCAGGATAGTCAAAATGAGATTAAGAAGTCTAGTAGCCTTGCGCAATGTTTCAAAAAGGCTGCTCTTTTAAAGAACAATGGTGGATTTCAGACATCACCGAGAAGAATACTTTTCGCAGAAAAGCACTGGCAACTTTTTACTCGCCTTGATCAGGCATTACTAAATCACTTTGTATTTGTTTGGTTTCCTTATAACCAATGTTTCACCGCTTCTCTTCCGGAAATATGTAAAGAATGGAAGAGGAATTTAAAACCAATATGTAATGGGTAGGATAAAGAATCTAAAATCAATACGTATAGTCATTTTGTTAGGCTTTGGGCTCTGGTTTACAAAAGTGTGCGGACAAACTACTGTCAATGAAAACAAATTGATCCTTGAAAACGGAATTTATTTTTATAAAGACGAAGTTTTTACTGGGAAAGCAGTAAGCTACTTTAGCAACGGACAACTAAAATCACTCGTAAGTTATCAAGCGGGAAATTTTAAACAAACCGGAAAGGCGCAAGAATATTTCGAAGAAAATGATTTTGAAAAAACAAAATATAAGGACACAGCTCTTATATCGAAATGTAGGATAAGAATAGATGAGAGCAGAAAACGATCTGCTTTTCTGGTCTCTGATAGCCTAAAATTAATTTCAGAGATTCAAACATTTGTTACTTATAAAATCGGAGGCGAGAAGAAACTCACAAAACTTTTGGATAAAAGCGCAGAAGGTAAATTGAAATCGAAAGAAGAGCCATTATTTAATGAATATACAGATCTTCAAAATAAGATTAAGACTAACAATTTAGCAAATGCAAACGAAAGAGTAAAAATCAGTGAAAATGAAAAGATCATTAATTCGGAGCAAGTAAAGCCGTTTTTCATTCCTGCAATAAAAAGAGAATATGAGGTTTTAAATAGTAAAAAAAATGGTTCATTCAAAGAGTTTACCAAAACAGGTTTGCTGATTCAAGATGGAAAATATACAGACGGAATGATGAATGGAGAATGGACTTTTTATTTTGACAGCGGCAAATTAAAAGCGAAGGGTAATTTCATAAATGGAGATGGCACTGATATCGGTTCAACAGGTGTTTCACGGAACGGCCGTTCGGGCAAATGGATATTTTATTTTGAAAATGGCAAGATGTCTTCGGAGGGAAATTGGCTGAATGGAAAATTAAACGGGCTTTATAAAGAATATTACGAAAATGGGAATTTAAAAATTGAAGGTTCAGCGCTAAATGATAATTGGAATGGAAATTATAAGGAATATTACGAAAATGGAAAAACGAAAATTGAAACTGCATATGTCCTAGGAAAATTAAACGGGCTTTATAAAGAATATTACGAAAATGGGAATTTAAAAATTGAAGGTTCAGCGCTAAATGGTAATTGGAATGGAAATTATAAGGAATATTATGAAAATGGAAAAATACGAATAAAAGAGGATTTTTTAAATGGAAAATTAGTTGGAAAGGTATTCGAGTATTTCCAGAATGGTCAACTCAAAATTGAAGGAGTAGCGCAGGAAGATGGTCAGACATATAAATTTGTTAAAAGGTTTAATGAAGATGGTAGTCCTTACGTCTCAGAGTGGTATTCTTCGGAAGATGAATATACCAAATCTAAAAATATTTTTGCCTATACCAAATGCGATAATTACACTTGCCCAAGATTGAAAATTTGGGGTAAAAATGGAATATACAGATGGGCGCTTTGCGAGAGAAACAGTGATTATTTGGATATTTCTACGGACCCTAAGAAATATGCAACGGCAGTTTGGTACATAAAAATTAATGGTGTTAATCAGGAATTTTACACTGAATATGCTAATGTTACCTTTTTACCAAATAATATTCAGGAGGCATTATTAAAAGCTTCTGAAGTAGCTTTAAAAATTGGAAATAATCCTCATTACTACAAAGTTTCATTGAATGGATTCTCAGAGGCAATAAATTGGTTAAACAAATGAGTTGACTATTGAAGTACTCTCTCGCTCCGCAGTATATGTCATCCTGCGATATTTTAAAATGCGTTGTTCTGCTGGATAGTTTAGTGAAAGAGCACCAAAAGAAATTGCATGGTGTAGAGGAGGAATTATATTTGGATGGTGTCACGCACTGTCTCGATACATCCCTGCCTTGTCGGGACACTCGATCAGCGGTGGGATTGCGCATTTCCGCAGCATAACATATACTGCGAAGCGACGGTATTGTTCTTCTATCTCAATACATCCCTCACGGTGCACTCTCAGCGTTTATAAAGCCATGCATTTTTAAGCTAGAACATTCAGAACAGCATATATAGGATAAATTTTTATTTTTTCGATCTCTGAAAAGTTTTCCAGGGATAGCCGAATACCGAATTCTGCCTTCTTTTCTTTTAAGAACAAGTACATACTTTGCATGGAACCTTTGGTACCAGCTTTCACTTCCAATGGGATTATGCGCTCTTGTTTTTGAATAACATAATCAATTTCAGCTTGACTACTTTTTGCTTCTCGCTGCCAATAATACAAATCCGTTTTTTCATAACAGGGAGTGTTTTTTAGTAGTTCTAATCCGACGAATAATTCAGATAAATTCCCTCGATTGATAATTTTTACATCATCTTCTAATAACAGAATACCAATATCAAGTCCAAGTATACGTTGGTAAATACCGGTGTCAAAAAGCAGGATTTTTCTCTTTTTCGTGTTTATTTCAGCGCCCAAAGGTATTCCGTTACTGGCGGAATGTGTTACACTGTAAATCAAACCGGCCATTTCCAATAAAGCTAATGCTTCTTTAATCTGAATATTGGACAGCGTTGCATGTGGGTACGAATAAGTGAATTTCGAACCTGTCTGTTGCACAACGGTATCAAACACCTCCTTAATTCTCATTGCTGAAACACGATTTTTATATTTTGAGAAATCTGCTTGTATTGACAATATTAAATCATCTAAAACGCGTTGAACTTCTAATAAACTACCTTTCGCAACATATGTTTTCACTGCTTCAGGCATGCCTCCGATTACTAAAAACTTTTTGAAATACTTTTTTATTTTCAAGTGAATTATTTCTGATAAAGGTTTAGCTATTGTTGCTTTTTTTAGCGCAGTCAATAAATTTTTTTCATTAGTGGCTAACAAAAATTCTTCAAATGAAAAAGGGTACATGAATAAATGACGGACTCTGCCCACACCAAATGACGGAATTTCAGATAATGCAAATTCTAACAGTGAACCTGCAGCAATAACATGAAGTTCCGGACATCGCTCGTAAAAGTATCGAAGCGATGAAATGGCCGGAATGCTCGCCTGAATTTCATCTATAAATAACAATGTTTCACCTTCAATGATTGGAATGTTCGTAATGATGGATAATTGCTCAATAATTTCTAAAACCGTTAACTCATTTTCAAATAGAGATCTTAATTGGCCGCTTTCATCTAAATTTATTTCGATAAAGTAGTTAAATTTTGATCCTAAGTTTCTTACCGCAGACGACTTTCCAATTTGTCGAGCTCCTCTTAAAATTAATGGTTTTCTGTTATTTGACTCTTTCCATTCAATCAATTCCACATCTACTTTTCTCTCCAAATACATATCTAAATAATAAAAATACAAATCAAATATACATGCTAAATGATAAAAATACAAATCAATTATAAGTTATAAATGAAAAAAAAGAAAATCCATAATTTGAAATTACGATGATTTTCAACCCGAAATTTCATCGTGATAAAATCATCCAGTAAAGGAATAAACGTATTCCGTGAATTAATTTAGGAAAATTGAAAACTAATCATTTCATGGTTTAATGAAGACCACCCCGCTCAGCAGGACATGCCATCCTGCGATATTTTACAATGCGTTGTTCTGCTGGATAGCTTGGTGAAAGAGCACCCGCTTCGCAGGATATGTTATCCTGCGATATTTTAAAATGCGTTGTTCTGCTGGATAGCTTGGTGAAAGAGTCCCGCTTCGCAGGATATGCCATCCTGCCATGTTTTAAATTGAGTTGTTCAGTTGGATAGTTAGGTGAAATAGCTCCAAACGAAATTGCTTGGTGTTGAGGAGGAGTTAAATGTGGATGGTGTCACGCACTGTCTCGATACATCCCGACCTTGTCGGGACACTCGATCAGCGGCGGGATTGTGCATTGCCGCAGCATAACATATACTGCGGAGCTGTGGTTCTAACAGCGACTTGTACCGAGCTTGTCGAGGTTAGCGGTCTTTAGTCTAACGTCTTTGCTCTTTGTTCTTTGCTCCTTGTTCCAAATCAAATATGATACAAAAGCATTCCCACCGTAAAGTAGATGAACAAGCCTACAATGTCGTTCAGAGTGGTAACAAAAGGACCTGTTGCGAGCGCAGGATCGATGTTATAACGATTGAGCACCAAAGGAATGAGTGTTCCAAAGGTGGCGGCAAAGATAATTACCGTAAAGAGGGAGATACTTACAACGAATCCAAGCGTTGAGTTCTCGAAATAGTAAGCGATACCGAAGATCATAGCGGATAACAACAAACCATTTATAAGTGCTACGAGGAATTCCTTGTACATTTTGGAAAGGATTCCGGCAAACTGATCGTTTCCTTTCGCGATGGATTGCACCACGATCGCTGAAGATTGTACGCCCACATTTCCACCCATCGCCGTAATCAGCGGAATGAAAAAGGCCAGAGCGGGGATTTCGGTTATTCCCACTTCGAAGCGCGAGATAACTTGTGCCCCAAGCGTACCTCCAAGCATTGCAATTATCAACCAGGGAATGCGGGCACGTGTGTTCCGCCAAATACTGAAGTTACCATCGATGCGTTCCGAGATACCAGATGCTAGCTGGAAATCTTTGTCCGCTTCTTCTTTGATCACATCTACAACGTCGTCTAAAGTAATTCGTCCGACAAGTTTGTTTTGTAAATCAACAACAGGAACGGAGACCAGGTCGTATTTTTCCATGACCTTCGCAACGTCTTCGCTACTATCATTCGTTTTAACAGAGATGATATTCTTTCCTTGATAAAGATCTATAATCTTTGTTTTTGGATTGGCAAAAAGTAATCGTTTTAGCGAAAGAACACCCACGAGTTTGTTGATGTCATCCACCACATAAATCGTGTAGACTTTCTCCACATCTTCCGCTTGGCGGCGCAATTCAACAAGACAGCGATCAACTGGCCAATCCAATTTTGCCTGAATAAATTCTTTTTGCATCAGACCACCAGCGGTGTCTTCATCGTAGTTCAGTAGGTCTACAATGTCTTCAGCTGCTTCGTCATCTTCCATCTGGGAAATGACTTCCTGAATCTGTTCGTCCGAAAGTTCCCCAAGGATATCCGCAGCGTCATCTGAATCAAGGTTTTCGAGCTGATCAGCAATTTCTTTGGTAGACAAGGAAGCTAGAAACCTGTCTCGAACTTCTTCCTCAAGTACCATAAGAACGTCTGCTTGTACGTCCTCATCGAGTTGAAAGTAGATATATTTCCCTTCTTCATTGCTAAGCATATCAAGTATCTCAGCAATGTCGGCATAGTGCAATTCAAGTATGTGTTCGCGAATCCAATGCACCTCCTGCTCCGCAATCTTTTCGCGAAGTTGGTCCAGGAAATCTTTGGTTAATTCGAAACGCATGGGAAATTTTTGTGCAAAGGTAGGGAATAACTTTTAAAAGCAAAGAAGTCTGTTTTTAAAGGGAATAATTGGGTTTGAATGTGCTCAATTCGAACAAATATAAATTAACATTAATTTATTGAAAGAATAATGTATCTAAATAATTAGATCGTGCGTATGAAACGAGAAAATGAAATAATTTTGCCCCATGGAAATGGATCTTGAATTGCCTTCTTTAGAGTTGCCTTTTTTCGCGAATCTTCTTTTGCTCCTTGTCTTGGCGAGAGTATTGGGTGAAATAATGGAAAGGTTCAATCAACCAGCAATGATTGGTGAAATTATGGCCGGAGTAATCTTAGGTCCTTCACTTTTGAATTTTATTCACCGCACGGAAGATATTAAGGTTATATCTGATCTTGGGGTGTTTTTGTTGGTTATTCTGGCCGGACTTGAAATTCGGTTTGACGACATCTTGAAGACTTTAAGAGGCAGAAGCATCGTCATATCCTTACTTGCTTTTTTCTTACCAATATTATCGGGATTCCTCGTTGGAAGTGCTTTTGGTCAAGATGTTATGACAACGGTATTTATTGGTTTGTGTGTTGCGATTACAGCATTGCCGGTAAGTATCAGAATACTAATGGATCTTAAAAAACTGAACAGTGAAGTTGGTCAACGCATTGTTTCGGTAGCCATCTTTGATGATGTACTAGCATTAACAATTTTAGGTATATTATTGGATTTGAAAGACGCAGGCACTTCTTTCACATCTATCAACCAGTCTATTATTATTACGCTGGTAAAGCTTATAATTTTCCTTGTTATTATCGCACTAGTCTTTCGTTTCATTCGCCGCATGTCCAAAAAAGAAAACTTCATTGAACATCAACTTAATTCGCTATTATCGGTCTTAAAAGGAAAAGAATCCCTTTTTGCAATTTTCTTTGTATTCATCCTACTTTTTGCAAGTTTAACAGAGGCTGTAGGACTTCACTTCATCATCGGATCGTTTTTTGCCGCAATGTTGATTGACAAGGATTTGGTCGGAGAAAAGCATTTGACGACATTTCACAACACCACGAATAGTATGACAATGGGCTTTTTAGCGCCTATCTTCTTCGCTGGAATCGGACTTGAATTCAAATTCTCTTCAATTAACAACTATGGCTTGTTGTTCGCAATACTTGGAGTGTCGTTTGCTTCAAAAATAATTGGAGGTTATTTTGGTGGTAGATTTGCGAGATTGAGCCACCGTACTTCCGTAGCACTTGGCTTTGGGTTGAATGCACGTGGAATCATGGAGCTTGTTATTGCGAATATTGCTTACCGCGCAGGATTAATCGGTGTGGAGATTTTCTCGATGCTCGTAATCATGGGATTGGTAACAACACTTTCTACGCCGTTCCTTCTAAAATGGGCATTTAAGCGGATTGATCAGGAAGCTTTGAAGGAAGCCCATGAATAAACAATCCATAAAAGAAAGCGAAAAATGAAACACCAGTTTGTGTTTCTAGCGTATCTTCCAAAACGAATGTAATAATTGCAACAAGGATGAAAACTATAGGCAAATAGTGATTGTTTTGCCATTGTACTTTCAAGAAGTAAAACAACATTCCATGAAAAGAAATCAATCCTAGTAGACCGAAACTTACCCAACTTGTCAAATAACTATTATGTGCCCTAAGTCTATATTCTTCTTTAAGCGGAGATTTATCGCGTGAATATTGTCTGTCAAAAGCATCTTGCACATCGCCTGTCCCAACACCTAGCAGCCAGTTTTTTTCAATGATGTGCCATGCTGTTTTCCAATATTCGAAACGTTGAAGAAGAGAATGTCCATTTGGATCTTCCGAGTTTTGTAATTGAAATTGAATGCCTTTCCAACGTGCCAAAAGACCACTTTCACTTTCTTGAGGACTAGCGATTCCTTTTTCGATGCTCTTAATATCAGTTAATGTTAATTGCTGGAAATCCAAAGAATCTTTTTTCAAATCCTTCGCTGTCATATAACGCATCAAAGTAAATCGAATAGGCTGTCCTTTGAGGTCGTTGCCATAGTAACTAAAACGCGATTTTTTCTCCCATTCTACTTCAATTTCTGTTTCACAAAGATTCGCCAGAACAGGCTTTCCATCAATGAATGTTTCAGGCAAAAGATTGTGTGAATAAGCATTTCCATTCGCAGTTTTTAATGGAAGAGAGCGTTCGTCTAATTTTGTCGTTGGTTTATTAATAGGGAAAAGGAGGAATGCTATGAAAAGAAGTGAACCTAATAAAAGTAAACCAGTTGCTATTCCTGCTACCAATTTCGATCGAAGGTGAATCCAGAAAAGGAGCGCTGAAATAAAAACGGTTGCCAAAGCTAACACCCCTGAAATGATCTGGCTGAAATACGTGTAGTAACAAAACCAAAGCAGGCAAGCACCTAAAATGATTTTCCATTTTGAGGATGATCGCGTAAATTCATACAAACAAATTCCTGCGCCCATTGCTACAAGAATTCCATAGCGAATGTGTGAACCAAACAAGGATAATTCGCGGATGTCAGTATATGCTTTATTTCCGAAGAATTGGAAATAGGCCAAGAAATTAATTAAGGAAGTGACCACTAATCCGGAGATGAAAAAACGATTAACCATTTTCAGTTGGTGGCCATATTCAATGGGTTTCACAACAAAAACAAGAGGGATAACCAATAAGGTCAACTTCGTCTTTATGTCTCCCAATGCATAGGAAAAATTTGATGTCCAAATCAATGCTAAAAGATGCAAAGCAAAATAAATCAATAATGGTAGCAACAGTCGGTTTTGTCGAAGGTTGATTTTATAGTTCTTAAAGTTGCCTTCCAGTAGAAGGTTCAGCACCAATAAAAACATTGAGAGAGAAAGAACGATCTTGCTTGTCGATAAACCAACGGCAAATGCGCATGCTCCAAATAAGTGGAATTGTTCATGAAAACGGGAGCCAAAAGTCCGCTGAAGCATAAGTAGAAAGTTTTTTATGGATGATCAAACGATCACTTCCCTAAAATAGTATTGTAAGTCTTTATGTTTTTTAAAGTTTCCAATGCTTTTACTAAAACTTCATCTGTTTTAAAAGAATCAATTGCGCGGCCCTTTTGATAATAGTAGCGAGAAATGATCTCATTCTCAAGCATCATTTTTATTTCTGATTTGAATTTCTCCAAATCGCGTTCTTTTGATGGTATTACTTTCGCCATTAAGGCATCATATTCCGCTTTTGAATCTTCATAGAATCCCTCATCTTCAGCCGTTTTTTTCATCTTTTTCAGCATTTCTTCAGATGCCGTTGAATAGGTGAATTCTTCTTTCAAGACGAACTCTTTAAAAGCAAGGTATTCGGCATCTGTTAATGCAAATTTACCGGCTTCAGCAATCGTAGCATGCGCATTGTGATAGGTCGTAGCGAAATTAAAGAGAAGGTTATTGGCATAAATTGTGGCAGTGAGTCGACTCAAATCCCGTTCTTTGACATCAATGTCAGGTTCAATGCCTCTTCCATCTATTACTTCTCTTCCGTTTGAGGTCTTAAATGTTTTTAGCAATGAATCGGCGATTTCCTTTGGTTTTTCGCCATCTTGCTTCTCGTAATATTCAAGACGCTGTACACATCTTCCAGATGGCGTATAATATTTTGCAATGGTGAGTTTTACCTTCGATCCGTATTTCAAGTCATAAGTTCTCTGAACCAACCCTTTTCCATAAGATGTCTGACCGATGATCACCGCGCGATCCAAATCTTGTAAACTTCCAGCGACGATTTCACTTGCTGATGCAGATCCTTCATCGATTAGTACGGTTAATGGAATTTGTGTGTCTAAGGGATTCTCCAACGTTTTGTATACGCGATTTTCTTCAGCAACCCTTCCTTTGGTTGTAACTACTGTTTGGTCGCGAGGCACAAACATGTTTACAATCTTTACCGCTTCAATGAGCAGTCCTCCGCCATTTCCTCTGAGGTCGAGCACCAATTCTTTCATCCCTTTGGTCTTCAGTTCTTGAAAGGCAGTTTTCACATCGGCAGATGCAGTTTGTGTAAAGCTGTTTAATTTTATGTACCCTGCCGTTTCATTCAACATTCCTGAATAAGGCACATCTGGTAGTTTAATTTCATCGCGTGTGACAGAGATTTTTTTCTTCTCACCGTTTGAGCGTTCAACTTCAATAACAATGGTCGTTCCTTTTGGCCCTTTTAAGGAAGAAGAAACATCATCTGAGGGAAGTTTTTCCATTGTTTTTCCATCAATAGTGATGATTTTGTCACCCGCCATTAGTCCGGATTTTTGTGCTGGATTGCCTTCATAAGGCTCAGCAATGTAGGTGAAATCTCCTATTTTTCGAATCAAAGCACCAATTCCACCGTATTGGCCAGTTGTCATCAATTTATAATCTTCAATGTTTGATTCATGGTAATAAACTGTGTAAGGGTCCAATTCTTCCAACATCGCATCAATGGCAACTTTGGATAGTTTGCCTACTTGCGCATCATCAACATAATACATTTCCAAGTGCTGATAAATTTGGTCCATCAGCTCAAGGTTTTTTATTACCTCAAATCCATTACTCTGGGCTTGCGAATTAAATTGAAACGCAATGGCGAATAGTGCGACGCTTAAAATTTTTAAGATAGATTTAATTGGTTTGATCATTTTGCAAGGTGTTTATCAATTGTTTAAATAGCTGTTGTGTTTTTTTCATCAGTGTATCCAAGGGTAATTCTTCTTTGGATGTGTAAATCATAAATAATGCCAATTGGATTTTTTGTTCAGCTAAAAACGGTTCTAAATTTAATTTATTCTTTCGAATCGCTTCTTTCATGAGTCTTTTAATTCGGTTACGGTCCGTTGCTTTTCGAAAAGTTCTTTTTGGCGCAGAAACTACTATTTGAAATAGAGTTTTTTCAGGTTGATTGACAACTTTATAATGCATAACAAAAGGATAGCTCCTTAGACTCTTTTTTTCATCGAAGATTTCTTGAATCTTTTTTTGACTGCAAAGTTTGTATTCCTTTCCGAAGGACTCATTCATTCAACAAAGATATCAAACGTGAAGGGTTTGAGAAAAGAACTTTTAATTTTGCGCATGATCAAATGCGAAATTGCAATTATAGGAACAGGTCCAGCGGCATTAATGGCAGGTTCAATTTTGCAAAGTAATGGTTTATCTGTTGCTTTTTTTGATCAAAATAAAGCTGCTGGCCGTAAATTTCTTGTGGCGGGTAAAGGTGGATTTAACCTCACAAACAATGCTGATATAGAGAGCTTTGTTGAAAAATATAACCATCCTAAAATGCAGCAAGCAGTTCGATTGTTCACGAAAGATCATTTCATTAATTTCCTTAAAAGTTTAGGCATAGAAACATATGTGGGGAGCTCTGGAAAAATATTTCCCGTTAAAGGAACAAAGCCCATTGAAGTTTTGGATCGTTGGATATCGCGTCTGAAAGATGATGGGGCTGTATTTTATTATGGTCATCGATTAATCGATTTTCAAAATGACAACCTTACCTTTCAATGGAATGATCAAATTGTTATAGCAGATTGTAAATGGAAAATTTTCGCTTTAGGAGGCGGTTCATGGAAAGTCACTGGTTCTGACGGTAAATGGACGAAATTACTTGAGTCAAAAGGTTTTGAGACTTCGAAGTTGGAATCTAGTAATAGCGGATTTGTTTTAGATCTTTATCAAAACAAAATCAATCTAGAAGGGAAGTACGTTAAAAATTGTAGAATATTTGATGACTGTATCTCCAAAAGTGGAGATATAGTATTCACCAATTATGGCCTAGAAGGAGCACCAATTTATGCTTTGAATGGTTCATTTCGGGAGTCAAAAGAAATATTTATTGACTTCAAACCAGATCTTGAGTTGATGCAGATAAAATCGTTGCTACTCAATGCCAAAAATTCCACAGAAGGATTAAGAGAGCTAAAGTTACAAAAACATGTTATCACCTTTTTAAAAGATTCTACTTCCAAAGAGCAATTTCTTGATGTAGAATCACTAGCGGGTCTCATAAAAAAGTTACCCTTAAAAATAACTTCCTTAAGGCCCGTCGATGAGGTAATTTCGACAGTTGGAGGAATGTCTATGAATGAAATTAATCAGAACTTCGCTTCAATTAAATCACCGCGCATATATTTTGTCGGAGAAATGCTTGATTGGGACGCACCAACTGGTGGTTATTTAATACAAGGTTGTGTAGCATCAGGATATGCCGCAGCAAAAGATATTATTGCTGATCTACCTTTGGAAGATTAATCTGTTCCTTGATTATAAAGCTTGTTGGAAAATCTCGAGTAAGTCCATCTTTGGTTTTCTCAGCTTCTAGCTGTGTTCGAAAATCACCAACTTTTAAAAAATAATTTGGGGCATTGAATACAACATAAGTATCAATAGTTGGATATGTTGCAGTGAATCGATCTCTTGCTTCATCAATTGTCTTTCTTTCCGGATCGAAAGTAATCTGAATTCGAAACCCTGAAATCTGAGGATAATTTGAGGCATTTGAAGGTAATCCTTGTTTTTTGACAAGCAATTCAATTCTTGGATCGCTTTTGATTTCAATAACACCTTCTTGAGCATTTGAGAAGACCGCTCCGCAAAGGAAAAAGGTTAGAAGAAATATTTTGATCATTTTGTTTGGCATATATCATCTCAAAAGTAATGATAGAAATCAAACGATAGATTGGAAAATTGTCAACACAATTTTAAGGGAATCTTAATTTAAGTTAAAATAGTATTAATC
>JBKDKG010000054.1:0-3858 GCA_046345095.1 Flavobacteriia bacterium
GTACCCACTAGCTTCATTAAATTATAAAGGATATCCACCCCAGATTTTGCCACGGTACTAGCCAATGCCCCAAATACCGCGAGAGGCGCCACATACATCACGATATCTGTGAATTTGAACATCACCTCCGCGAGACTCTCGCTAAAATTCAGCATCGTTTGCTTGTGCTTTTCGTGTTTTACCATTCCTAAACCAATCGCAAAAATGACAGAAAACACTACCACTTGTAACACTTGATTCTCCGCAATTGACTTGGCGATATTTTCAGGAAAAATATCTACAAAATGATCTTTGTGTTCTTTTTTCTGCTCCAGCAATTCAATTGATTTAGCCTTATCCTGCTCACGCATTTCCACCTTTACCCCAACACCTGCTTTAGATATATTGATTGAAATTAACCCAATTACGAGCGCTAAGGTTGTAACGATTTCAAAGTAAAGAATACTTTTAAGTCCAATTCTACCAACCTGTTTTAGGTTGCTATGTCCTGCAATACCTACTATTAAAGTTGCAAAGATCAAAGGTGCTACCAGCGATTTAACCAATCGCAAGAAGATCTTTCCGAATCGTTCCATTTCTAGCGCAAAAGCAGGGAAATCCATTCCGACTTCAACACCAAGGATCATCGAAGAAAATATCCAAAGCGATAATTTTTTTCGTTTGAAAGCAACAATAAACAAAAAGCCCATTAAAGCAAACCGAACCAACTGAAAAGGCACGTGAATCTTTCCGCCAACTGCTCCTTCAACAAGGAAAACTAATCCAACAAGCAAAAACGCTACAACGTACCAAAAGAGGGTGAACAATGAGTTGAAAATATTCATTTGCCGAAGATAATATAAAATCAAGAAAACTGTTCCTTGAGGCATTCTTGTTCTTAATTGAAAAACTTTTTAAAAAATATTGCATCTTCAATCTTAATGACTATTATTGCACTGTCTTTTGAGAAACAAACCTGTTTCTTTAAACATCCACAAAAAAACGTTCACCCAACACTTTGATCTTTTAAATCACCTTATGGATAAAGCTGAATTGGAAAGTAAAAAACTTTCTGACCTTCGGGAAATTGCAAAAACTATTGGAATTGAAAATGCTGATGCTTTGAAAAAAGCTGATCTTGTCGCTAAAATAACTTCCGGAACTGAAACTATTGTATCAGAAAACCCTATTTCAACGGAACGACCAAAACGCAAGCGAACTGTTTCGGATGTTAAAGTTACAGAGCAGCAACCCAATCTTTTTGAGGCAACAACTCCTGAAGCAACAATTACTGAAGAAATCAAAACTCCAGCAGCAAGTGCGGAAATTACCGTTGAAGTTCCAGCGGTATCAAATAAAAAGAAATTTACAGAACGTCAAGAAAGACCAGGTCGGAATTTACTAGACATTGTAAAAACGCCTGCTGAGAGTTCTGAAGAAAAAGTTGAAGGTGCCGCAACTGAAACGTCCGCTGTAAATGAGGAATCACCAGCTGTAAACAGACCACAACAAGAAAACAGACAAAGACATCCGCAACATCAGCATCAACATCAAAATCAACGCAATCAAGAGCGAAAGACACAAGAAGAGAAAGTGGATGACACGGCTTATGATCTTGTTGGAATTGTTTCTGCCGAAGGTGTATTGGAAGTAATACAAGATGGCTATGGTTTTTTACGTTCTTCAGACTACAACTACCTGCCTTCACCCGATGATATTTATGTTTCTCAAAGTCAAATCAAGTTGTTTGGACTTAAAACCGGAGACACCGTAAAAGGAACGATTCGCCCTCCACGTGAAGGTGAAAAATTCTTTCCGTTAGTAAAGGTAGAATCCATTAATGGTCGTCACCCTTCCTATATTCGCGACAGAGTGCCTTTCCAATATTTGACGCCTCTATTCCCAGATGAGAAATTCAAACTAACGGGACACAAGCAAGAAACGTTGTCTACCCGTGTTATGGATCTTTTTGCTCCGATTGGGAAAGGTCAACGTGGAATGATCGTGGCGCAGCCGAAAACTGGTAAAACAATGCTTTTAAAGGATGTGGCGAATGCTATTGCAGCCAATCATCCGGAAACATATTTGATTGTTCTCTTGATCGACGAACGTCCTGAGGAAGTTACAGACATGGCAAGAAGTGTGCGCGCCGAAGTGATTGCTTCTACATTTGATGAACCAGCAGAACGCCATGTGAAAGTAGCGAACATGGTGCTTGAAAAAGCAAAGCGAATGGTTGAATGTGGCCATGATGTTTGTATCCTGTTAGATTCTATTACACGTCTTGCCAGAGCATACAACACAGTATCCCCAGCATCTGGAAAAGTTCTCTCAGGTGGTGTTGACGCAAATGCCTTACACAAACCAAAACGTTTCTTTGGATCAGCTCGTAAAATTGAAAACGGAGGATCGCTTTCAATTCTTGCAACAGCATTAACTGAAACAGGTTCTAAAATGGATGAAGTAATCTTTGAGGAATTCAAGGGAACTGGTAACATGGAGCTTCAGTTGGATCGCAAGATTGCAAATCGCAGAATTTACCCAGCAATAGATATCACAGCTTCAGGAACACGTCGTGAAGATTTACTTGTAAGCAAAGATGTGCTACAACGCGTTTGGTTGCTTCGTAAGTTTATCGCAGACATGAATCCTGTTGAAGCAATGGAATTCATAAAATCACACATGGAAGGAACGCTTTCAAACGAAGAATTCCTTGTTTCAATGAACAGCTAATTTGACTTTTCATTCATGAGAATTACTGTTAAAACCGGACTTGTAGCTGCTGCAACATGGATTCTTTTCAAGTTGTGTTTATACGCCATCGGTGTTGCTGATTCGACCACCGTAATTGCAGTTTTGGCAAATATTTTCATGCTGCTCTCCTCCATCTCTATTGGCTTGTATTTTCAAAAACGTTCAGATACTGAGGATACGAATACACTCGTTGATGTGAAGAATGGTATGAGCGCAGGATTGCCCTATGTCGTGCTAACAAGTGTTTTTATCTATTTCTACTACGGAAAAATCAACCCTGATTATTACAAGCATCAAATTGCAGAGAAGGAATACATGATCCATCAAATGGTAAATGATCCAGTTCAATTGAAGAAATTCAAAGATGAGCATGCAGATGCCGAGGTAATGACGAAAGATCAGATAGAATCAAAACTCATCGAAAACAACAAACAAGGAGCTTCAGCAGGTTTCACAGCCACACTGTCCACGTTGGCTCTTTTGATTCTTGCAACTTTTTACAGCCTACTTGTTACGATTATCTTTCGAAAACTACTTTTTAAAGTGCGATAATTCCTTGATTTCTTAGGACATTGTGTGCAATATTAATTCTTGCTGACGGGAATTTTATTTGATCCGCATTTGGGGACAACATGAAATTCACAAAGCTATAGACTCCTTCTCTCGTTCGCACAAAGCCTACAAACCAACCAATGTCTTTGCTAGAAAACCCCCAACCAGTTTTACCATACAATATATCTGTTCCGCGAATCTCACGAAGCATTATTTCGTCGAGTGCTTCATAGGTTGCTAAAGAAATAGGCAGTTGTTTTTTGGCTAATCTTTCTATAAATTCCAATTGTTGCTGTGGACTAATCTTCAACTCCCCATTCAACCAAAATTTATCGATGGTTTTAATTTCAGAAGATGCACCATATGAAAGAGAATCAAGCCATTTTTTCATATTGACCACTCCGATTTTCTTTGCTATTGATTGATAATACCAAACTGTCGAATTTTTAAATGCCGACTTCATATCTGTATCCTTGTTCCATTCTTTCACATCACGAATTACGCCGTCCCACTTTGTTGTATCCGTTACTTTTTCAACAACACCAGTTTCTAAAGCAATGATCGAGTTAACAA
>JBKDKG010000055.1:0-21979 GCA_046345095.1 Flavobacteriia bacterium
GATTTCGTTGCTTCATTAACAGGACCACAGGGTGAACAAGGAATTCAGGGATTAACAGGAGCAACTGGGCCTGCTGGCAATGATGGCGCTAATGGTATAAACGGACAGAATGGTTTAAGTGCATATCAATCATGGTTGGCATTGGGTAACACCGGAACGGAAGCTGATTTCGTTGCTTCATTAGCAGGACCACAGGGTGAACAAGGAATTCAGGGATTAACAGGAGCAACTGGGCCTGCTGGTAATGATGGCGCCAATGGTATAAACGGACAGAATGGTTTAAGTGCATATCAATCATGGTTGGCATTGGGTAACATTGGAACGGAAGCTGATTTCGTTGCTTCATTAACAGGACCACAGGGTGAACAAGGAAATCAGGGATTAACCGGACCAATAGGAGCAACTGGGCCCGCTGGTAATGATGGTGCATCAGGTCCTCAAGGACCTACAGGGTTGTTGATGAATGGATCGGCGCCCGGGAATACTCCATATTGGGACGGAAACCAATGGGTAATTGATGGTGCCAATCTATTTAATAACGGAGGTTCCATAGGAATAGGAACTACCTCACCTACCTCTTCAGCAATCCTGGATATCAATTCTACCAACCAAGGAATGTTGGCACCGAGGATGACTACTGTCCAAAGGAATGCAATAGTAAACCCTGCAAATGGACTCATGATTTTCAATACTACCTCAGGTTGCCTGAATTACTTCTTTAATGGCAATTGGTATAAACTATGTGGCATTATCTCCACTGCTCCCGTTGCACCAGTATTTCTATCATCCACTCCATCAAGTCCATCAAATAGCTCAACCATACCAACACTTACACTAAATAGCGAAGAAGGTAATACCGTAGAGATCTATACAACTATTGATTGTACAGGAAGCCCTGTAGCGTCGGGAGTAGCAGCTATTGGTGGAAACGTATCCATCCCCGTAAGTGTTTCAAGCAATTCAACCTCCGTTTTTACAGCCACAGCCACTGATACAGAGGAAAACATAAGTCCTTGCTCGAGTACCTTCACCTATATTCATGAAAACATTCCGCCAAGTGCGCCTGTGATCGTATCTTCGAATCCTGCCAGTCCTTCTCAATCATCGAATCCAACATTGACAATCAGCGGAGAACCGGGATCAACCGTTTCTGTTTTCGCTAATGGAAGTTGCTCTGGAGTACCATTAGCCACTGCTCTTGTAGATGGAACGGGTACTGCAAGTGTTTTGATTTCAGTTCCACAAAACAGTACCACAACTCTCACTGCATTAGCCACTGATGCCGCTGGAAATAGCAGCTCTTGTTCCGTAACGTTTGAATATATCCATGATAATATAGCACCTGGGCTAGCAACTTTTACAGGTTCAACCCCTGTGAGTCCGTCAAATTCAACTACCACTCCATTACTTAATTTAACTGGTGAACCTGGGGCAACAATCTCAATCTACACTAGTGCCTCGTGTACAGGTACACCTATTGGCTCCGGTGTCTTTGATGGTTCTGGAAATGCATCAATTCAAGTGGTTGCGAATCCAAATTCAACGACCCAATTTACTGCAAGTGTGACAGATCAAGCAGGGAATGTAAGTATCTGTTCTTCAACCTTTAACTACACGCATGACAATACTGCTCCCTCAACACCAACCATTGTCAGTTCTACCCCAGCAAGTCCAAGCCCTTCTTCCACTACACCGACTCTAACAGTTACAGGTGGTGAACCATTTTCAACATGCAGGATCTATAATTCGAGTAATTGTTCGGGCGCGATTGTAGCTACCGGAACATTCGATGGCAGTGGAACAGCTGGTATAGCGATCAGTGTTACAGCCAACACAACGACACAATTCACTGCACAAGCAATAGATGGGGCCGGAAATACGAGTTCATGCTCAAATGTATTCACTTATACGCATGATAATATTGTGCCCTCAACACCAACCATTGTCAGTTCTTCTCCAGCAAGTCCAAGCTCTTCTTCCGCTACTCCGACTCTGACGCTTACCGGTGGTGAGCCCGGTTCTACTTACCGGATCTATAAGTCTTCCAATTGTTCGGGACCTATTGCAACAACCAACACATTTAATGGAAGCGGTACGGCTATTAGTATGGCGATCAGTGTTACAGCTAACTCAACGACACAATTCACTGCACAAGCAATAGATGCTGCAGGAAATATTAGTACATGTTCAAACACAATTACTTACGTCCATGACAATATTCCTCCATCAACGCCAACAATTACTGGTTCCAGCCCTGGAAGTCCTGGTAATTCGACTACACCAACCATTAGCTTAACAGGAACTGCTGGTACCACATTTTATATATATCCAAATGGAACGGGGACTGGAAGTCCCATAGCCTCAGGAACCTTCAATGCAAGCGGTATTGGATCTGTCGTTGTTACAGTAAATTCCAATGCTACTACAACCCTATCGGCAAAATCAATAGATGCTGCTGGTAATTCGAGCACTGTCTCCTCGCCTTTTAATTATACACATGTTCCTTAAGATCTTAGAAACGGACTTTGTTCTGTTCATTGGTAAAACACTATGAAACATGGGGAATCAGAACTAAAATGAAGAAAAAAAGAGTGGAGTTTCGTAGCTCTCGCTCTGTTTTGTAGTGATCTCAACAGGACTCGAACCTGTATCTAAAGTTTAGGAAACTTCTATTCTATCCCTTGAACTATGAGACCAATATTTCAAAAAAAAAGGAACTCATTTCTGAATTCCTTTTCTTAGTAGCGGGGACACGACTCGAACGTGCGACCTTCGGGTTATGAGCCCGACGAGCTACCAACTGCTCCACCCCGCAATATATCATTATTGCTTTATTTCAATTATTCGGGTTATTCTCCCGATGAGTTACTCCGCCGCGGCGGACTCCACCCCGCACTCTATTCAATCGAACAACGATTCACTCGAATGCGATACAAAGATAGTGAGACTTTCTGCATCTGCAAGTATTCTGCTGAAAATTTAGGAAATATTGGCAGAGAAAAGTATTCATTCCATGAAGAACAACTTCACTTTTTTCTCTCTTTCTTGTTACTTTTGCCGCACTTTGTCATTTATTCTTGAAAATCTGCAAGTATGAAAACTCTTTTAATTTACAGCTCATTATTTCTGCTTTCTCTCGTGTTCAGTGCATGTTCTAACAATGGAAAGGATGACCAAGATCAAAACGAAAAGAAAATAGGCAAACTTAAAAACGAGGGTGATTTTGAAGATAAAATGGCTGCCATTGAAAACAATTCCAACTGGAAAATAATGAACAGCCTTGCCTATAACAACAACGCCGGATCGAGAGAAGAAGTTATTGCCTGTCTCAATGAAAAAGATGAAGCTGTAAAATTGGAAGAGGTGTTTTACGATGCTGCAACAGGCAATTATGGTCGACGCATTTTTTATGCTGAAGGCGGCAAAAAATTTGCTTCGAAGGAAGTGTTTTTTGACAACCAACTGAAAGCACCACAATTTATTGAACGCATCTCTTTTTACGATAAAAAGCAACAGCCAATATATACCAGAGAGCGCAGTGCGGCGTTGGAAGAAGAATTGGAAAGTCAAGAGTTTGTGCAAAAATCACCTATCGGGGTGTCGATTGATCGTGCCATGCAGATCATCAATCAGCAGGGATCTTTTGAAACTACTTTTCAAGGGTTTGTTCAAAATGGTGGGCTGAATTACATCCTAGTAGGTGAAAATACACCCGATGGTTTTGCTTCATCGCTCGTTGTTCAATATGAATCGTCAGAAATTGTGAAACTGAAAAAAAATGAACGCGGAATGATTGGAATTCCTGTCGAGGTACAGCATCAAACCATGTTGGATGAACAAGGATTGAAATTTCAGATTTTATTGGGACTGCGTCTGATTTAAGGTAATACTTCAAGCAGAAAAAGGACTTCTTCCGTTGAGCCAATATAGCAGCCGTTCGACATTTTCCAAAACTATACTGGCAGCGAATTGTTTAAATTTCACAATTCTTAATTTTGATCATGAATTTATTCAAAAGACTCTCTTTAAGTCTGATTGCTTTTTTATTGTGTGCTACAGCGAATGCACAAGACATGAAAATCAGTGGGACCGTGTTTGATTCCACCGGCACACAGCCTCTTCACCAGGCGATGGTGATGGCAGTTCGTGTGAAGGATTCCGTTTTATTAGGATTTACACGAACGGAGAAAAACGGAAAGTTTGTTTTAACAGGTTTTCCAATTGATACATTTTCTATTGTTATTTCCCATCCGCGTTTTGACGATAAGTTCATTTATATTTTTGGAGGCAAGGACAATAGAGACATTGATATTCCTTCCGTAAGAATGCCGGAGCATTCAAAAGACTTGCAAGAGGTGATGATTTATGCGAATAAAAACCCGATTTATTACAAAGGTGATACATTGGTTTATGTTGCAGATTCCTTCAAAGTCGCCGAAGGTGCGGTAGTTGAAGATCTCTTAAAGAAACTCCCAGGGTTAAAGATCGACAAAGACGGAAAGATCACTTCTCAGGGTCAAGAAATAAAGAAAGTTTTGGTAGATGGGGATGAATTTTTTGGTTCCGACCCTACTGTAGCAACAAAAAACCTGGGAGCAGATGGTATTGAAACGGTTCAGATCTATGAAAAAACAGACAATGAAACGATTGGTGGATCCGATGAGAAAATTCGAGTCCTCGATCTCAAGCTGAAGGAAGAAGCCAAAAAAGGATATTTCGGCCGGGTATCGGGAGCGTCTGACATGGCTTTGACTCCCCTGGAAAATTATTCAGGTAGTCGGCCATTTTATGAAGGAGAATTACTATTCAATAAATTCAACAGCAAACAAAAAATATCCGTTTTTGCGCTGGGTTCAAATACACCGCGTTCAAGTTTTGGTCGCGGTGACTTGAATAAATTTGGCTTGTCCAATGAAAATGGTGCAAATAGAAATTTTTGGGAGCCAAACAATACAAATAACACCAGCGGTATCCCTCAAACATTGAAAGCGGGAATTTACTATTCAGATAAGTTCGGTAAAAAGAAGAACACTGAAATGCTTTTTAATTATTCCTACTACAACGATCGTTTAGACGCCAGATCATCGAGTCGCTCTCAATATTTCTTAGCTGACACAACCTATTTCACAAAAGATTCCACACGCAACTATTCTGAAAATGAATCCCATAAATTCAATCTTTCGATACAGAGCCAGCTAGATTCCTTGACGCTATTAGAGTTTAAACCATCAATTAGCATCGACAAAGGCTTAACTAGCAGTTCTAATTTCAACAACTTTACGGGTGAGACAGGTTTAGAATCCTTGGCTACACAAGTAAATAATGAAAACAATTCGAAGGGATTGAGCACCAATAACACCTTGCGTTTGTATCGTAAATTCATGAAGAAACGACGAGAATTGGAAGTGCGCTACGATCTCATTACCACGAATAACAAAACGGATGGTTATTTAAATACAAGCTCCGAATACAAACTAATTGGTATTACCGATTCTGTTGATCAGAATAAGATCAATAATAATTCATCTACGAGTCATTACGGTACAGTTAGTTATTTTGAACCTTTATCGAAACATTGGAAAGTAAACTTTAATTACCTGTATGAATTTGGTTTTTCTGATCAGGTGAAGGAGGCTAACGATAAGGTAAATGGAACCTACAACGGATTTAGAGCTGAATTTTCCAACAATTTTGAAAATACCCGCGTTCAAAATAGAGGTGGTGCTGAAATGATCTATGAAAAAAGTAAGCACTACCTTTCCGGAGGCTTATTCTTTAGAAATATCAATATTGACAATCACAATTTGATCACGGATTCTGTCATCAATCAAAACATTAACAATTTCCTGCCGAAATTCAAGTATGAGTACAAACCTTCGATGAGCAAGCGATTTACTGTAAATTACAATACAAGTTCCCAACAACCTAAAATAACAGACTTGCAGCCTGTATTGGACAATTCTAATCCAAATAGAATTCAGATAGGTAATCCAGACTTAAAGCCAAATTATGTTCACACGGTCAATGTGAATTTCAATACGTGGAATGCACTTTCGGGTAAATATATTTGGTCGGGAGGATCTTTCAACTTAACACAGAATGCGTTTGCAACTCAAACAGATTTCAATTCTTTTGGACAAACAACTTCCAAAACAATCAATGTTGATGGAAACATGAGTGCAAATATTTACGCAGGAGGTGGCTACCCAATTTTAGACAGAAAAATAGAATTTCAACCTTCATTAAGTGGGTCCTTTAACCGATTCAAAAGTTATGTAGGGTCTTTGGAGAACGTAACAGATAACTATGCTATTACTCCTGAGTTTGACGTAGACTTCGAATGGGATTCGTTGGAAATTAATTTCAAATCAAGTTATTCTTACAACAATCCAATTAGTTCTTTGAGTTCAGTATCGAACACACCATTTTCAATTACAAATATTTCACTTGGTATCGATTGGAAATTCCCGAATGGCGTGGGTGTGAAAGTAGATGGGAACTACACAAGGAACAATCAACCGGGTAGAGGATTTTATGACACAGAATTTTTTGTCTTCAATGCAGAGTTGAACAAAAAATTCCTTAAAACTCAAAACTTGACCGTATCCTTGGTTGGTAATGACCTTCTCAATCAAAACATCAATGCTACCCGATCAGTCAATGGAAATGCTGTGACAGATTTTCGTACAACGATTATTTCCAGGTATTTCCTGCTAAAAGCAAACTACAGATTTAACAACAGAAAAACGAAAGAAGATGATTTCAAAGGCTGGCATTAATCGATTTTTTATCATTGCAGGATTACTTGTTTTGGGCCACAATTTAGTTGCTCAAGTCAACACGGGCAGAATCGTTTTCGAGCGTAAAACAAACCTGAAAAAACGTTTTGGCGATAATCCTAGAATGAAGAATTTCATCACGGAGGAGAACAAATACCGTATCGAAAATTTCGAATTATTTTTTAATGACACATCGTGTGTGTTTCGACCTATTCCTGAGGATGAGGTGTCGTCACAACAAGGATTCATGAAGTTTTTGACAAATAAAAATACGGTCTATCAAAACCTGATCAAAAAGGAGAAATTCATTATTATGGATCTTTGGGGAAATAATGCCTACATCAAAGACACGATGGATAAGCGATCATGGAAGATTACCGAAAGTACGCGTAACATAAGCGGTTACGATTGTCGCAAAGCAATTTGGCAGATGAATGATTCTACGAGAATTTATGCGTGGTTCTCAGATGATATTGTTCCATCAGTTGGTCCAGAGGGATTTCAAGGTTTGCCAGGTGCAATTTTAGGGATGGCAACAGAAGATGGTGGTGTAATTTATTTTGCGAAAGAAGTAAAACAAATGGAACTGCCTGCAGGTGTCTTACTATATGATGCGAAAGGAAAGGATATTTACAACGAGGAACAATTAAAAGAAATGCTCAAAGAACGCATGAGTCAATGGGTAAAACCCAAAGATCTTGAAGCAATGTTTGCTTGGTTATAGATGTATCAATAGACAGTTTCAGCAACAACTTCCTTCACTTCTGGAAGGTGAGATTTCAGTAGGTTTTCGATGCCTCCTTTCAGCGTAGCAGTTGAAGAAGGGCAGCCAGCACAAGAACCTCGCATTGCGACTGTAACAGTGCCTTCGTTGAATCCTAAAAATTCAATCGCACCACCATCGTTTTCAACTGCTGGACGCACATATTCGTCCAATAAACCACGTATAGCGTCATCGTATTCTGATGGAGCGTATTCTTTCATTTCACCAGAAACTTCTATTACAGGTTTTGGTGCCGGCATTTGAATAAGTACATCCTTGCCATCAGCAATCCAATCTTTCACGAATTCACGCAATTCCATTGTAATAAAATCCCAAGGAACATTGTCGGTTTTTGTAATGGTTACAAAGTTGGCCGCAATAAAAACATTTTTAACAAATGGAAACTGGAGAAGTTGTTCCGCCATTGGCGAATATCCTTTCGCGTCTGCAGATGAAGAAAACTCAACTGAATCACCAGAAATAAGCAAATATTTATTCGCAACAAATTTCATGGTTGATGGGTTTGGCGTCATTTCTGCGTAGACAGTCACTGGAACATTCATGGTAAAAAGTATTTTCCACAAAATTAACTTAAACTTCCAAGAATACCGTTGTTTATTTTTGGGATATTCGATGGACAAGTCTAAATTTGCTAAATGAAAACATTGCGCTGCCTAGCCATTCTTCATTTCTCCCTTCTGCTTTTCATAGGCAATGTAGGCGTGCGCGTTTTCACTCACTCCTGCAAAGAAGACGGAACTTTTAGATCCTATTTTATTGAGCTTAACAATCATTGCAAGGACGAAGGAAAATCTGGTTTGCCTCCATGCTGCCAAAGAAAATTTGATGGGCAACCTGTTCAACAATTAAAAGAAGACTGTTGTGAAAGCAATGTCGATGTTTTTAATTTAAAAACTAGCTTCAATCATCAAAATAATAGTTTCGAAAAGACATTTGAATCAAGTCCAATTTTATCGGCTACCAACTATAAAAAACCTTGTTTTCAGAGATTAGAATTAAACCCGCTTAAAAACATCCTGCGTCCACCACCCTTTTTAAGGCAAGGGAAGGACATTCTTATTCAACACCAGGTATTTCGAATATAATATTGGAATGTACAATTTGTTCATTCTAAATTACTTATATGAGAAAAATTAAATTAATTGTTTACTTTCTTCTTTTCTTTCATGTCAACATATTTGCTCAAATCAAAGGCATTGTGCTTGGATCAGAAGGTATAAAAAAAGAAACGCTCTATGGAGCAAGAATAAAATTACTTCAAAGTCAAACTGCCGTATTTACCAATGAAGAGGGTCAATTTGAACTTACTTTGCCCAAAAAATTGCCTGATACACTCGTTATTCAAGCGAAGGGTTACAATCCAGATACCTTATTGGTATTCAAAGAAGACCGTTTCATTTCATTGGAAATCATTTTGTATGCTGAAAAAATATTGCCAGAAGTCCTGGTAGAAGTGCGAAGAAATACACACAGTATCAATCGCATGAAAACATTACATGTGGAAGAGTTAACTTCTGGTGAGCTGCGTAAAGCCGCATGCTGCAACCTTTCTGAATCCTTCGAAACAAATGCCTCTGTTGACGTTAATATTACCGATGCTGTTTCAGGTGCAAAAAAAATTCAACTTATGGGTTTGGATGGCGTCTATACTCAAATCCAAATGGAAAACATTCCCTATTTACGTGGTTTGGAAAGTTCATTTGGACTCAATTCCATGTCTGGCACTTGGATCGAATCCATACAGATTACCAAAGGAACTGGAAATGTTGTGAATGGCTATGAATCAATGGCAGGACTTATCAATCTTGAGTTAAAAAAACCAACCTCAATGGAAAAATTGTTTGTCAATGCCTATTCCAGTATTTATGGTCGCATGGAAATAAATGTGAACGCTGGACATCAATTAAATGAACGTTTGAGTACTGGATGGTTTGTACACGCATCCGGTATGTTTGGTGAAATGGACAACAACAAGGATGGATTTCGAGATGTTCCAATGGGCAACAATTTAGCTCTCATGAACCGATGGCAATACCAAGGCAAAAAAATGGAAGCGCAATTTGGTGCCAACGCCTACTTGGATCAGAAATTGGGTGGACAAATCGGGTATCAACCTTCATCAAACAACAAGTATGGAGTTGAAATAGACTCTCGACATGTCGATGCATTTGCGAAAACGGGTTTCTTTATGAAAAAGCCTTACAATTCACTCGGGGTTGTTTACAATGTGAAATATCAAACTGTCAATGCACTTTTTGGTCATAGAAGTTTTTATGGTGAAGAAAAACGAGCCTATATCAATGCGATTTTTGACGGCATAATTGGATCCACAGATCATAAAATCAAATTAGGCATGAGTGGCGTAGCTGTTAAACTAAACCAGCAATTGGATACACTTAATAAAAATCGGCTTGAAGTGGTCCCTGGGATTTTTGGAGAAGACACATACACAGGAATGCGATTTACATCAGTAGTTGGTTCTAGACTCGATTATCACAATCTTTTTGGTTGGCAATTCTCACCACGATTACATGCAAAATATGTGTTGACCGAAAAAACCGATTTACGATTTACGGCTGGAAAAGGATGGCGCGTTCCAAATTACATGATTGATAACATTTCGCTTTTGGCAACGTCAAAAGCTTGGATGCCGCTTAGTGATTTGAAGCCAGAGATTTCATGGAATATAGGCGGATCAGTGGTTCAGGAAATCAAGCTTTTCAAGCAGAAGGCTTCTTTATCCTTGGATTTTTATCATACGCAATTCGTTAATCAATTGATTGTGGATCGCGAAGGCAATGAAATTCGTTTTTCAAACGAAACAGGTTTGTCGTATTCGAATAGTTTTCAAGGGGAATTCAGCTTTCATTTATTGAAAAACTGGGATATGCGATTCGCATATAAATCCCTTGACGTAAAGGCTAAATATGGAGGGGAAATACTACAGCAAGCAATGATTCCCCGTAACCGTGGTCTTTTTAATACCGGTTATAAAAGTCGAAACAAACGATGGGAATATAACCTCACAGTTTCAGTTGTTGGCAAATCCAGAATTCCTGGAGTTCTTCCAACAGATGGCTATAAATATGGAAAAACGTATGCTCTAGTCAATGCTCAGATAACACATAATTATAAAAAATGGGAGTTTTACTTGGGTGGTGAAAATTTGACTAATTACATTCAAAAAAATGCCATTGTTGATGCCCAGAACCCTTTTGGAAGCAAATTTGATGCAACCGAAATTTGGGCACCTGTAATGGGGATTAATATATATGCAGGACTTCGTTTTGCAATAAAAAGAGAAACAAAAAAATAATTACTTTAAAATTTAAAATCATGAAAAATGTACTGTTAACATTAATGGCTGTTTTTATTTTCAATGGCCTATATGCACAAGAGAAAAAATCAAAATTTGAAACTGTCATAATTCAAACTTCAGCGCAATGTGGCGATTGTAAAACAAGAATTGAAGATGGGCTCAACTATACAAAAGGAGTGAAGTTTGCAGAATTGGATTTAATTACAAAAAAGGTAACTGTAAAATATGCGGCTGAAAAGATCTCTCTTCAAAAAGTGAAGGAAAAAATTAATTCCATCGGTTACGACGCAGATGAAATGAAAGCAAATCCAGAGGCGATTCTAAAATTACCCGCATGTTGTCAGCCTAAGGGAATGAAACAATAAATTATTTCACTTCTTTAACACTTGTTTTAATTGATTTGTTTTGAATTCCTTTCATTTATACTAATTTTGGGCATCCATTAAATATTTAAAGTAAAAGATGTCATATTTGTTTACATCGGAGTCCGTTTCAGAGGGGCATCCTGATAAAGTTTCAGATCAAATTTCAGATGCTTTGATCGACCATTTCATGGCTTTTGATCCAAACTCAAAAGTTGCTTGTGAAACATTGGTAACTACTGGTCAAGTAGTACTTGCTGGAGAGATCAAAACGAACACCTATTTGGATGTTCAAACGATTGCTCGTGAAACGATTAGAAAAATCGGATACACTAAATCTGAATACATGTTCGATGCAAGTTCTTGCGGAATTCTTTCTGCACTTCACGATCAGTCTTCAGATATTAATCAGGGAGTTGAAAGAACAAATCCAGAAGACCAAGGCGCTGGTGACCAAGGTATGATGTTTGGATATGCTACGAAAGAAACTGAAAACTATATGCCATTGGCATTGGATTTAGCACATAAGATTCTTCAAGAGCTATCTTACATTCGTAACAACGAACCAAGTTTGATCAGCTACCTTCGTCCCGATGCCAAATCTCAAGTAACAATTGAATATTCTGATGACAATGTTCCTCAGCGTATTGATACAATTGTTGTTTCAACACAACACGATGATTTTGATGTTGAAGCAGCAATGCTTGCGAAAATCAAGGAAGACATTATAAATATTGTAATCCCACGTGTCAAAGCGAAATTGAAGCCTGAATTGCAAGGATTGTTTACGAACGATATTACTTACCATATCAATCCAACAGGGAAGTTTGTAATTGGTGGGCCACATGGAGACACAGGTTTAACTGGTCGCAAGATCATCGTAGATACATATGGTGGTAAAGGTGCTCATGGTGGAGGGGCTTTTTCAGGGAAAGATCCTTCTAAAGTAGACCGTTCTGCGGCCTATGCAACGCGTCACATAGCGAAAAACATGGTTGCAGCTGGATTGTGCGATGAGGTATTGGTGCAAGTTTCTTATGCGATCGGTGTAGCGAAGCCATGTGGATTATTCGTCAATACTTACGGCACTTCTAAAGTAAATATGACAGATGGTGACATCGCACGTAAAATTGAAGAGATCTTTGATATGCGTCCCTATTTCATTGAACAACGCCTGAAATTGAGAAATCCAATGTATTCAGAAACTGCAGCTTATGGACACATGGGTCGCAAGAATGAAGTGGTTACTAAGTCATTCACTGCGCCAGACGGAACAGTTAAAGTGATGGATGTAGAATTATTTACATGGGAAAAATTGGATTTCGTTGACAAAGTGAAAGCTGCGTTTGGAATTTAATCCAGTCATAAATAAAATTTAAATCCCGCTCGCAAGGCGGGATTTTTTTGTTATGTGCCTAAAAAAGAAGTTTAAAATCTGAGTGAACCGCTTATCATTCTTTAGGTGCGCCAAACCACTATCTTTCGTACTTTAGATTAAAATTAATTTTTATGAAAATAGTTAGCCTTGTTGTAGCCTTTATTGGGTTGAGTTTTTTATCATCAGCACAAACTGCTGAAGAGATCATTGATAAATACATTCAAAATCTTGGAGGTGTCGAGAAATTGAACTCGATACAAAGTATTGAAATGAAAGCAAAAGTGGATTACGGCGGGATGTCTATTCCAATTCAAATGATCTCACTTCGTGACGGTAGAACGATTTCAAAAATTAGCTTTCAAGGACAAGAAATGAGCCAAGGCGCTTATGATGGAACGACTTCTTGGGGAACCAATTTCATGACAATGAAACCTGAAAAAAATGACGCTGAAACAACTGAAAATGTAAAGCGCCAATCCTCAGATTTCATGACTCCAATGCTGGATTACAAGAAAAAAGGGTATTCGTTGGAATTGTTGCCAAATGAGACGATCGAAGGTGTTGAATGTTTTAAGCTTAAAGTCACTAAAAAACCGCAGCTTGCAGAAGGAAAAGACATTCCAAATATCGAGTTCTATTATTTTGACAAAGAAAATTATGTGCCTATCGTTGTTGAAGCAGAAATTCCTTCTGGTCAAATGAAAGGACAAATTTCTCAAACAGTATTTTCAGATTATCAAGAAGTACAAGGAATTTTCTTCCCGTTTTCAATGACACAAAAACTCAAAGATGGCGAAGGTCAAACTATTGTTTTTGAATCGATTGAGATGAATAAAACATACGAGGATTCTATCTTTAAATTTCCTGGAGAGTAATTCTAAACACATCTAATAAAACTGATATGAAAAAGATTTTTTCATTCCTAAGCTTATCGTGCTTGTTTTTACAGGTCCATTCACAAGAGACAGTAACACTGCAAGGCAAAGAACTTTTTGGAGACTTGAAAGCCAGACAAATTGGTCCGGCATTGATGAGCGGCCGTGTAAGTGATATTGAAGGACACCCTTCCAATTCGCGTGTTATATACATTGGAACTGCAGGTGGTGGTGTTTGGAAATCCCAGGATGGAGGAGTACAATTTTATTCAGTTTTTGATGATTATCCCCAATCAATCGGTTCGGTTGCAATCGATCCTGCAGATCCAGACAATACGGTTTGGGTTGGTACAGGAGAGGTTTGGACAAGAAACAGCGTGTCAATTGGAAACGGTGTTTATCGAACAAGCGATGGTGGAAAGAACTGGTCGCATTTGGGACTCGAAAAAACAGAGCGAATTGCGTCTATTGAGGTTGATCCGAAAGATAAGAACACAGTCTATGTTGCCGCAATGGGAGCGCTATGGGGAGACAGTGAAGATCGTGGCGTATACAAAACAACTGATGGCGGCAAGACTTGGAACAAAATACTCTATGTAAATGCAACAACAGGTTGTTCTGATTTAGTAATGGATCCAAATGACCCTTCTGTGCTTTATGCCTCTTTTTGGGAATTCCGGAGAACAGCATGGTCTTTTAATTCGGGTGGATTAAATAGTTCACTTTATAAAAGTACTGATGCCGGTAAAACTTGGACGAAAATTCAAACTGGTTTCCCACAAGGGAAACTTGGAAGAATCGCTGTAACAGTGGCGCCTTCTAATTCAAAGATACTTTATGCCGTTGTTGAAGCGGAAAAAGCAGAACAAAAAGGCCTGTATCGTTCAGACGACGCTGGTGCAACTTGGAAGCACTTAAATAGCGATTTTGAGTTGACGGTGCGTCCATTTTATTTCTCACGAATTGTTGTGGATCCGCGCGATCCAGAAAGCGTCGTAAAAGCCGGATTGTCTGGTTCTATCAGTCACGATGGTGGCAAGACCTTTAAAGGATTAGGATTCATGCATTCTGATATTCATGACATTTGGTTTGATGTGAAAGATTCAGACCGCATGATGGTTGCAACGGATGGCGGCCTTTACCGTTCCTTGAATGGAGGAACAACAATGGAAATTGTTGAGAACCTACCAATTTGTATGTTCTATCATGTTAGTACTGACAATCAAACACCTTATAACATTTACGGCGGATTGCAAGACAATGGATCATGGTTTGGACCATCAGCGAGTCCGGGTGGAATTGAGGCACGTGATTGGGAATCAATTGGTATGGGCGACGGTTTCCGTGTATATCCTCACCCTACCAATCCAAAAATTATGTATTCTGAAATGCAGGGAGCCGAAGCTGTTTGGCGTTACGATATAGAAAAGAAACAAACAAAAATCGTTAAACCATTTCCAGTGCAGGGTGATCCAAAATTACGTTTCAACTGGAATGCAGCAATAACAACGAGTTTACATGCGCCGGATCGTTTGTATATTGGAAGTCAGTTTTTGCACAAGTCGGATGACATGGGCAACAATTGGGTAAAGATCTCACCGGATTTGACCACAAACAATCCTGCAAAACAAAATCAGGTAGAATCAGGTGGCTTGTCTGCTGACAACTCCGGAGCTGAAAACCATTGCACCATTTTCACGATTGCAGAATCGCCTTTGGATCAAAATCAGATCTGGATTGGAACAGATGACGGCAATGTACAACTCACAAAAGATGGTGGTAAAACGTGGTCGAATTTAACAGCAAACATCAAAGGTATTCCAGCAAATACTTGGTGTTATCACATCGAAGCAAGTACATTTGATAAAGGAACTGCTTACGCTGTTTTTGATGGACACACACGCAACGACAAAAATGTATATGTGTACAAAACAACTGATTTTGGTTTAACTTGGAAATCGATTGCAACCAATGACATCAGCGGTTTTGCACGTAATATTCAAGAGGATCGTGTGAATCCAAATTTACTTTATTTGGGAACAGAATTTGGCTTATTTGTTACCATTGATGGAGGCAAAAGTTGGTCAAAATTCACGAATGGAGTGCCTGCAGCGGCAGTGCATTACATTGAGCAACACCCTAAAACAAATGACCTTATTTTGGGTACGCATGGTCGTGGAATTATTATCGTTGATGATATCAGTCCCCTCAGAGAGTTAACTCCTGAAGTGTTGGCTAAACCATTGCATTTTTTCACTGGAAAGCCGGTAGAAATGAATGAAAGCAGCACATTTGGTGGTTCGAGCGGTGAAACTCAATTTGTTGGAGCGAACCCATCCAGCTCAGCCAAGATTATCTATTACCTTTCTAAAAGACACACTTTCGGAAAAATGACGCTCGATATTTACGATGAAAAAAATAACTGGATCAATACTATTGCACCGGGAAAACAAAAGGGAATCAATATCGTTGAATGGGGATACAATTCGATGGCTCCAAAAGTTGCATCTGCAAAAACCATAGATGGAGCCGCTATGTTCGCCCCAAGTGTTGCAGCTGGGAAATATAAGGTTGTCATCACTAAAGGTTCCGAGAAGTATGAATCATGGATCGAATTAAGGTATCCAGAGAAAACTGTCTTTACGCTTGAAGAACGCAAAATTCAACAAGAGACGACAAAAACTCTTTACAACATGACCGAAGAATTAGCTTATATGGTTTATGAAATTGATGAATTGCTTGTTCACAGTGCTAAAGTCATGAAAGAAAATGCAGCCTTGAAAAAACAAGCAACCAAATTGAACACGGACCTTAACCAATTGAAGGACGTACTCGTGATAACAAAAGGTGATAATTACGTTGGAGCAGGTGAAAAACAGTTGCGTGAAAAAATCGGAGATCTGTACAGCACGATTGGTTCCTATTATGGTGCACCTTCGCAGTCTCAACTCGAAACATTAAAGATGCTTCAAACGAGATTGAATGAAGGAAAATCGACTTTCAAAACGATCAAGGACCAACAAGTTGTCAAATACAAGGCTTCTACAGAAAAGGCTGGGATCAAGTTCGTTGAGCTAAAATCGTTCGAAGAATTTGTGAAGAAGAATTGAGTAGTTCAATATCAGAAATCGCAGTGTGGCTGTTTAATGATGATTCTGTCTGTTCCATCAAAATGTGGCGATTGAATCGAGAGAACTTTAAATGGCTTTCTTGACAATACTTTTGTGACCGCATGCTTCGTTCCCAATGGAATATTCATGTAATCGCCTTTTTTTACAACTTGTGTCTGCCCATTTAATGTCATTTCAGCCTTGCCCTCAAGCACATATATGTTTTCAGTATGTGTTTGATGGTAATGCTCAACAACATCCTTTTTCACCCAAATAATGAATGTGCTTTGCAGTGAATCATCCGCAATTTTTTTCGAATAAACATTCTCAAATGGTTTATCAGGCGAAATTTCATTGATTTCAGAATTGCTCTGACCGAAAATGAAAATAGGAAGTGTAAATAAGAGAAAAAGAATCGTTTTCATGGAAGGAATTTAATCCTAATTTAATCAAAAATTCAGTAGATTCAATCTGTGTGATGAGCCGAACAAAAAAATGGTTTGACATGTTTCAAGTGTGATGAAGATTCAAAAACTTAACGAAGATAGTTCATGGATGTGGGAGTTCGACGGCCTTAAAATAATGGTTGATCCATGGTTTACACCTTCACAGATTGATTTGCATCCACTTTTCAGTGAACAATTCCACCTTCAAAAACAACCAGATCCTGCTTTGCTTGATCGACCAGATTTCATATTTATTTCACACCCCTTTTCCGACCATTGCAATAAAGAGACCTTGCTTCAATTTGACCCAAAGATTCCAATAGTTGCGAAAAAAAGCATTCTGAATAAAATCAGAAAATGGCAGTACTTTAAAGAGTTGATAGCACTGCATCATGCTCCGTTTAAGATTAGTTTAATTTCTAATCGCTCGATCTTTGACCCTGTCCACGAAGCTTATTTAATAGAATCAAACAATATGAAACTATTGTATGCTCCGCACGGAAGCAAGGTTCGAGTTTTCCCCAAAGTAGATATTGTCATTACTACGACTACCACTTACCGACTCCCTTTCTTGTTGGGCGGAACTATCAATTTAGGATTGCAAAATGCCTTAAGTCTGAAAGAAAGTTGTAGTGCTCGTCATTTAATAGGAACGCATGATGAACAAAAAAGAGGAACAGGATTGGTTGAAAGGCTGGCTAAAAAGAACTATCCTGAAGATAGTGAGGGCTGTATCCATCTTGAAGTAGGGAAGATGATAAGTTTTTAGGGGGATAAGACATCAAATGAATTAATTTGATATATGAAATCTATCTCCAACAATACTTACAATATCATCTAATTATATTGATATAATTTATCAAATTTTACTACAAATAAACGTGACATTGCCCAATGGAAATTCACGTTGGGAAATTGATAAAAAACAGGTTGCAGGAAACTGGGATGACGAAGAGTGAGTTTGCCCGTCGGATTAACAAAACGAGTCAAAATGTTTATGATATTTTCGAGCGTAAAACCATAGATACAGGGCTATTGCTCAAGATCTCAAAGATTCTAGATTTTAACTTTTTTGAACGTTACTCTTTAACTTTAAATAGCAATCCATCACTTTTAAAATCATCAGAGGATACTAGTGAAACTTTCCTTTCAGCAAATGAAATGGTTAAAGCACTGCAGTTGTTGGATCAACAGATGAACGATCAAAAACTGGAAATTGTAGCGCTTAAAAAAGAAATTGCTTATTTGATGGAAATTAATGGCCTTTTAAGCGGACGAAGGAACATTAAATAAAAAAATCCGCTGAATTATGTTCAGCGGATTTTTAAGAAACATTTATTTGTTTTACGCTACCACATCTTTGTAGCTCTCAACACTTGGACAAGAACAAACGAGGTTTCTATCTCCAAACGCATTGTCTACTCTTCTGACAGGTACCCAATATTTGAATTCTTTCAAATAAGCTGCAGGATAAGCTGCTTCCTGCGGAGAATATGGGTAATTCCAGTTTTTATTGATAATGCAATCAGCTGTGTGAGGGGCATTTTTCAAAAGATTATTCTCTTTATCGGCATGGCCATTTTCAATTTCAGCTATCTCTTTTCTTATGGTTTTCATTGCTACAATGAAACGATCCAATTCATCTTTATCTTCTGATTCCGTTGGTTCAATCATAAGCGTACCAGCAACCGGGAATGATACAGTAGGTGCATGGAAGCCATAATCAATCAATCGTTTCGCAATATCTGCTACTTCAACATCTGAAGTTTTCTTGATTTCACGGCAATCTAAAATCAATTCATGGGCTACGGTTCCATTTTTTCCAGTGTAAAGAATATCGTAATGACCTTTCAATTCGGCTGCGATGTAATTTGCATTCAAAATGGCCACTTCAGTTGATTCGCGTAATCCTTTTGCACCAAGCATTTTGATGTATCCGTAAGAAATTAGCAAAATCAATGCACTTCCGTATGGTGCTGATGAAATTGCATAAATCGCTTTTTCTCCACCCGCATTTATAACTGGACTTCCTGGTATAAATGGCGCTAAATGCGCTGCAACACCAATTGGTCCCATGCCAGGCCCACCACCACCGTGTGGTATGGCAAACGTTTTGTGCAAATTCAAGTGACAAACATCTGCGCCAATATTTCCTGGGTTTGTGAGTCCTACTTGAGCGTTCATATTTGCACCATCCATGTATACTTGACCACCATTTTCATGAATGATAGAAGTAATTTCACGAATACCTTCTTCATACACGCCATGTGTTGATGGATAAGTGACCATTAAACCTGACAATGTGTTTCCTAGTTCAGTTGCAACTTTTCTCAATTCTTCAATATCGATGTTGCCATTTTCATCACAACCTGTCACAACGACTTCCATTCCAGCCATAACTGCTGACGCTGGATTTGTTCCATGCGCAGAAGATGGAATGATCATCTTTTTTCGTTGAAAGTCTCCGTTGGCTTCATGGTACGCCTTAATCACCATCAAACCTGCATACTCACCTTGCGCTCCGGAATTTGGTTGCAATGACATTGCTGCAAAGCCTGTGCATTCGCACAAATCTTTTTCCAATTGGCGGAACATTTCATGGTATCCTTCTGCTTGATTAATCGGCGCAAAAGGGTGCATATTCGCGAATTGCGGATTGGTTATCGGCATCAATTCACTCGCTGCATTCAATTTCATGGTACAAGAACCCAATGGAATCATGCTGTGAACTAATGACAAATCTTTGTTCTCCAAACGCTTCAAATAACGCATCATTTTTGACTCGGAATGATGTGCATTAAACGTTGGATGCGTAAAAACTTTATCTGTTCGCAGCAATTCACTGTTTACAGAGGAAGACAAATCAGAAGAAACTGTAGATGCCGTTTTTCCGGAAACTTGCGCAAAGATGTTTAAAATAGCTTGCACATCAGCGATTGTGTGTGGCTCACCAAAACTAATCGTCAATTCGCTATCGCTGATATAATTGAAATTGAGTTGGTGGTTTTCTGCAGCTGATTTTAACGAAGCTGCTGAAACGCCTTTCACCCAAATTGTATCAAAATAATTGACAGAACCAACTTCAACTCCCATTGCTTTCAATCCTTCAGCTGTTTTTGTTGCTAAAGAATGGCAATGCGAAGCAATTTCACGCATCCCGTCAGGTCCATGATAAACCGCATACATACTTGCCATTACTGCTAGCAAGGCTTGGGCTGTGCAAATATTGGATGTCGCTTTGTCGCGCTTGATGTGTTGTTCGCGTGTTTGTAAGGCCATGCGCAAAGCCAAGTTATCATCCGCATCTTTGGAAACACCAATGATCCTTCCAGGTATATTTCTTTAGTAATCATCGCGCACTGCAAAATAAGCAGCATGAGGACCACCATAACCCATTGGCACACCAAAGCGCTGAGAAGTTCCCAATACGCAATCAGCACCCATAGACCCTGGTGATTTTAAAAGAACCAATGATAGAATATCTGCTGCAATTGCGACTTGTACTCCAGTATTTTTAGCCTTTGAAATAAAAGATTGAATATCCGTAACTGTTCCTTTTACGTCAGTGTATTGCGTTAAAGCCCCGAAGAAAGATGCATCGAAAGAATAAGATGCAGCGTCCCCTATTACTAATTCTATTCCAAGATTTATTGCTCGGCCCATTACCACATCAATTGTTTGCGGGAAGCAATCTTGTGAAATGAAGAATTTGTTCTTTCCTTCTTTCACATCGTTTCGTGAACGTGAATTCCAAAACATAATCATGGCTTCTGCTGCAGCAGTGCCTTCATCCAACAAGGAAGCATTTGCAATCTCCATCCCTGTCAACTCCATAATCATTGTCTGGAAATTCAACAAAGCCTCCAAACGACCTTGTGAAATTTCAGCTTGATACGGCGTATATGCAGTATACCATCCTGGATTTTCAAGAATATTTCTCAAAATGACAGAAGGAACAATTGTTTCATTGTATCCCATACCAATAAATGATTTGAACACTTTGTTTTTTTGTGCCAATTCATTAATATGGTTCAAGTATTCTTGCTCACTCAGAGCATTTGACACATTCAATTCGCTGTTGAGACGAATATGCGAAGGAATCGTTTTGTCGATTAGTTCACTGATTGAACTAACCCCAATTTTTGCCAACATTGCTGATTTTTCAGCTGCATTTGGTCCAATGTGTCTTGTAGAGAAATTGCTCATTCCGTTTGCTTTGATTTTTGTGGATACAAATATACGACGGAACTAATTATTTTACCTTCTAGAAATAGGGAATTTTGTTAACGGAATATGAACCAAATTTAAAGTGCTGAAAAAGGCTCTAAAAAATCTTATTTTAAGATGATTTTACCGGTTTGAATAACTTCAGAATTCTGTGTTACATTGTACAGATAAACACCAGGTTTTACAATCTTTTTATCGATGACCATCTCTGGTTTGGTCGTTTTAAATGACTTCACTTTTTTACCATTTAATGAATAGATGTCTATAATGCTCATAATTCCTGTTGCATTAAAAAGATCAATTGTCACCTCATCTGTGAATGGATTTGGAAAAAGGTTTATTCCAGTTCCTGGGTAAGTGATTTCATGCAGGTTAAGTGGCGAATCAAATTTTATTGTCACAATGTCTTCCAATCCTGCTTGCGAGAAACTGGTTCCTGCAATGTAAATGTTATTTTTCTGATCAATTGCAATTACTGTAGCTTGATCATTTTGAGACAAACCATTGTCAAACGTTTTTTTCCATACTGGAACTCCAAAATTCGGATGATACTTTCGAATGAAAAAGTCCGTATGTAGGCATTTGTCAAGAACTTCAGTTTGCCCACAAACAATTGCAAAATCTGAATTGTCTATTGCGATATCCGTAGGCACAGCATTCAAGTTTCCTTCAGCAGAATAAGTATCTACCCAAT
Source organism: Flavobacteriia bacterium (assembly GCA_046345095.1). Lineage (GTDB taxonomy): Bacteria > Bacteroidota > Bacteroidia > Flavobacteriales_D > Crocinitomicaceae > M0103. The sequence continues at coordinate 21,975 of JBKDKG010000055.1, forward strand.
TGCTA
>JBKDKG010000056.1:0-9465 GCA_046345095.1 Flavobacteriia bacterium
TGCCAATGATGTTCATGGAAGATGCGATAAGAGGTACGATTGAATTGATGGATGCCCCGTTATCCTCATTAAAAGTTCACGCTGCATATAATTTATCTGGTTGTAGTTTTACGCCTGCTCAAATCGCTGAAGAGATAAAAAAACATATACCGTCTTTTAGAATATCTTACGCTCCGGATTTTCGTCAGTCAATTGCTGATAGTTGGCCAGGGTCAATTGATGATAGCGCTGCAAGGGAAGATTGGGGATGGAAAGAAAAATTCGGTTTGAGTGAAATGGTCAAGGTAATGCTTGATAATGTTAATGTTGGACTACTAAAAAATTAGTATGTTTTCAGTGTTTCGTCGAAAGTTTAGCTAACTTTGACGAAAAAAATATTGATTCAATGCATGCATAATTAGAATATTTGTTATATTGCATGTACGAAAAAAGATTTTCTTAATGGTTTTGGCGAAATATTTTTCAATTTTCCTAGCATTTTTGCTCACTTTGAGCACATCTGTCGTTATTGCTTCACCCAATCAAGGCCCACAAAATCCAGATATTAATAAAAAGGATTCGGATGGCAGGAAGCAAGGTCGTTGGATTTATTTCGGGAAGGATCGTCCTCAGGAAGGATACCCTTCTGATGGCAAAATTGAAGAAGGAGATTACAAAGACGACCGTAAGGAAGGACAGTGGATTAAATATCACAACGATGGCGCTACTCCAAAATTAAAGGGAGAGTACGTCAATAATCGTCCTCAAGGACCTTATGTAAAGTATTATGCCAATGGCAAGATAAAAGAGCAAGGTACTTTTGTGAGAAATCTTTATCAAGATTCATTGAAACGATTCCATGAAAATGGTAAAGTTGAATACCAAGCCAGGTACAATGAAACTGGAAAAGAAGAGGGTTCTGTGAAGTATTTCTATCCAAATGGTCAAGTTGAATTTGAATACATGGCTGAAGATGGCAAGCCTACAGGAAAAGCAGTTCGTTATTTCGAGAACGGAGATGTAAAAGAAATCCTTTATTACAATACAGAAGGTTCTGTAGAGAAAAGTGAACAAAAAGAAATGGTTAATCCAGCTGTAAAAGTTGTTGATCCAGGAATATCAAAAGAAACGGCACCGAAAGTTACATCTCCTAAAACGAAGGGTGCTAAATTTCAACCAAACGGTTATAACAAAGTGTTTAATTCGAATGACGAAATTTGGCAAGATGGTAATTTTAAAAACGGTTTATTATGGGATGGTAAAGTTTACGAATATGATCGTGATGGAATCCTGTTGAAAGTTAAAGTCTACAAGAATGGACTATATCATTCTGATGGACAACTTTAATCAAACTAGTGAAAATGTGAAAAGGCTCCTGATGGGGCCTTTTCTATTTGGTATTTGTTTCTAAATTTACATTAGTCTAAGCGTATTTGATCAATGAGCCAAACCAGAAAAATGATATCAAAATTTAATTTGCAAATGGTTGATTCACCTCCTATTGATAAAGTGGGTGTTGAAGAGAGAGTGGCGCGTTTTCAAACTAGAAGTATTAAGAATGAATCAAAACTACAAGGTCTCAAAATGGCTTTAAGTATGATTGATTTGACTACACTTGAAGGAAAAGATACCCCAGGGAAGGTCAAACAAATGTGTTATAAGGCACACCATTTGTGCGATACTCACCCAAGTTTACCATCCGTTGCAGCAGTTTGTGTCTATCCCTCAATGGTTGCACTTGCAAAAAAAGAATTGAAAGGTTCTAGTGTTAAGGTAGCATCTGTGTCTACTGCCTTTCCTAGTGGTCAAGCTCCTACGGAGGTGAAATTGTTAGATACTCGTTTTGCAGTGGATGAAGGTGCGGATGAAATTGACATGGTCATATCTAGAGGTAAATTTTTGGCTGGTGAATATTCATTTGTTTTTGATGAGATTGCTGCAATTAAAGAATTGTGCGGTAAGACAAGGTTAAAAGTAATTTTGGAAACAGGCGAGCTCGCAACGCTCGATAATGTCAGAAAAGCATCAGATTTGGCCATTCATGCTGGCGCAGATTTCATAAAGACCTCAACCGGTAAAATTCAACCAGCAGCTACTATGCAGGTTACATATACTATGTTAATGGCCATCAAGGACTATTTTGATAAAACAGGAATCATGATTGGCATGAAGCCTGCTGGTGGAATATCTACCTCTAAGCTCGCATTACATAATTTAGTGATGGTTAAAGAGTTGCTTGGAAATGCTTGGTTAAATAATGAGTGGTTTAGATTTGGAGCTAGTAGTCTTGCAAATGATGTGTTGATGCAAATTATCAAGTCCGAAACAGGTGTTTATCAATCATCGGATTATTTTTCAATTGATTAAGAGAGCGAAATGGCAAAAAAAGTCGAAAAAATAGAAGTTCCATCTTGGGATTATGCACCATCATTAGAGAGTACTTCTCACATTGCACTTAAAGAAAAGTATGATCTCTACATTGATGGTAAATGGGTGAAACCGACTTCAGGGAAGTATTTTGCTACTGTTAATCCTGCAAATGAACAAAAATTGGCAGAAGTTGCCCATGGCAATTCTTATGATGTAGATATAGCTGTGAAAGCAGCAAGAAAAGCTTACAACGAGGTGTGGTCGAAAATGCCAGGTTCAGAAAGAGCGAAATACATCTATCGAATCGCACGATTAATGCAAGAACGGGCGCGTGAGTTTGCGGTAATTGAGACGTTGGATGCTGGAAAGACTATTCGCGAATCACGTGATGTTGATGTTCCATTAGCGTGCAATCATTTCTTTTATTATGCTGGTTGGGCCGACAAATTAGAATATGCGTTTCCAAACCGAAAAATTGAATCACTAGGAGTTGCTGGTCAGATAATACCTTGGAATTTCCCTCTTTTAATGGCTGCATGGAAAATTGCACCAGCACTTGCTACTGGTAATACTGTTGTACTTAAGCCGGCTGAAACTACACCTCTAACGGCACTTAAATTAGCTGAAATTATTGATGAAGCAGGATTGCCTCCGGGAGTTGTTAATATTGTGACAGGTCATGGCGACACTGGCGCTTCAATAGTTGATCATGCTGATATTGATAAAATTGCCTTTACAGGCTCAACTGGTGTTGGAAAAATTATTCAAAAAGCTGTTGCAGGAACATCAAAAAAAGTAACCTTGGAATTGGGTGGTAAATCGGCCAATATTTTATTTGATGACGCACCAATTGATCAAGCAGTAGAGGGTATTGTAAATGGTATTTTCTTCAATCAGGGTCACGTTTGCTGTGCAGGATCGAGGTTATTTGTTCAAGAAAACATTGCTGAACGTGTTGTACAAAAATTGAAGCAGCGCATGGAAACGTTGTATGTTGGCAATCCTCTGGATAAAAATACCGATATCGGTGCAATCAATTCCAAAGAGCAACTTGATACGATAAATAAGTATATAAAGATCGGTCAAAAGGAGGGGGCAGAAATGTATCAGCCGGTTTGCAACATTCCTTCTAAAGGATATTATTGTCCGCCAACGTTATTCTTAAATGTTGCCCAATCAAGTTTAATAGCCCAAGAAGAGATTTTTGGACCTGTTCTTACAATACAAACTTTTAGAACTGTTGATGAAGTGATTCAGAAGGCAAATAATTCCCCATTTGGTTTAGCCGCTGGCGTATGGACTGACAAAGGATCCAGAATTTTTAATTTATCAACTAAGTTAAAAGCAGGTGTCATTTGGGCAAATACATACAATAAATTTGATCCTACTTCACCATTTGGTGGGTATAAAGAAAGTGGATTTGGAAGAGAAGGTGGTCTTCATGGATTAAGTGCTTACCTAAAATAAAAGAAACATGACAAGATTAGAGATTTTGAAGACATACAAGCTTTATATCGGAGGACAGTTTCCTCGCACTGAATCGGGGAGGTTTTATGCGTTGAAAAATGCAAAGGGAGCACCAATAGCTAATATTTGTTTATCTTCAAGAAAGGATATTCGAAATGCTGTTCAAGCTGCACGCAAGGCCTTCGGTAGTTGGTCGGAAAAAACTGCGTTTAATAGAGGGCAGATTTTATACCGCATTGCTGAAATGCTTGAAGGTCGGAGAGATCAGTTTATTGCAGAGTTACAATTACAGGGCGTTGTAAAGGCAAAGGCTGAAAAAGAAGTTGAGATTGCTATTGATAGGATCGTCTATTATGCAGGTTGGTGCGATAAATACAACCAAGTATTAAGCTCAGTCAATCCTGTGTCTTCATCACACTTTAATTTTTCGGTATATGAACCGACGGGAGTTGTTGGTGTTTTTGCACCTCAAAACACATCTTTAATAGGACTTATTTCTTTGTTGATGCCTTCCATTGCAGGTGGCAATACATGCGTGGTTCTCGCATCGGAAGATAAGCCATTGTGTGCAATTACATTTGCAGAAGTCCTTCACTCATCTGATGTGCCAAGTGGAGTAGTAAACATATTAACAGGGTCTACTCATGAATTGACGGAAACGTTAGCTTCTCATATGGATGTCAACGCGATTGTTTATGGCGGTGAAGATCAAACAATTTTGAAAATCATTAAGGAGAATGCTGTAGCGAATATTAAAAGAGTTGCAGTTCAGCAGAAAGATTGGATGAAAACTGATTCACAAGATCTTTACATGCTCTCTGATACACAAGAATTGAAAACCACTTGGCATCCCATAGAAAATATCGGCGGCGCTTCCTCGAGCTATTAAGACAAATAAATCAGAAAAAAAATCCCTCAGCCAAATAGGTGAGGGATTTTAAATTTTATAAACGAATTTTAGCCAATCAAAGCTGAATAGGCGTCAGCATCCAACAAAGCTTCAACTTCAGATGGATTTGACATTTTCACTTTAATCATCCAGCCTTCTCCGTATGGATCAGAATTAACAAGCTCTGGATTAGCCTCCAAATTTGAGTTAAATTCAGCGATTTCTCCGCTCAATGGCATAAACAAATCAGAAACAGTTTTAACTGCTTCAACTGAACCGAATACTTCTTCCTGATCAAGAGATTCTCCTTCAGTCTCAATTTCAACATATACGATATCACCAAGTTCACCTTGAGCAAAAGCAGTAATTCCTACAGTTGCAGTGTCTCCTTCGATTTTCACCCATTCGTGATCCTTTGTGTACTTTAAATTTTCTGGAACGCTCATTTTTTCAATATTTTAAGCAAATGTAAAATTTTTCCCTGCGGATTGAAATGATTTATTTAATTTCTTCTTCACATTGGAAAAGCAGATTTGAACACTTCACTCATTTTGCATTCAAAGTTGAAAGCTCTTTTTACTACTTTTGTTTCCGTATGGTAAATCAGGATCAACTCAAAGATATTCTGGGAAGGATTCAAGCAATTGAATCTTATTTAAAGATTAGTGAAAAGAGAATTCAACTTCAAGAGGAAGAATTGAAAACGCAGGATCCCACTTTTTGGGACGATCCGAAGGCTGCTGAGAGTCAAATGAAGTCTATTCGTACGCTTAAGTTTTGGATAGAGGCTTACGATAAATTGAAGACAGCTTATGAAGATGTTGAAGTATTGATTGAATTTGTGCGTGAAGGCGCTGCTGAAGAAAGTGAAGTGGATCAGCAATATAAAACATTGCTTGTAGAAGTTGAAGAACTTGAATTGAAAAATATGCTTTCAGGTGAGGAAGATTCATTGAGTGCCGTTCTCCAAATTACAGCAGGTGCAGGTGGCACAGAGAGTTGCGATTGGGCATCTATGCTCATGCGTATGTATATGATGTGGGGGCAGAAAAACGGTTACAAAATTAAAGAGTTGAATTACCAAGACGGAGATGTAGCCGGCATCAAAACCGTGACTTTAGAATTTGAAGGTGAATTTGCATTTGGTTATTTAAAAGGTGAAAATGGTGTGCATCGATTGGTGCGTATCTCTCCATTTGATTCCAATGCGAAGAGACATACCTCTTTTGTGTCTGTGTATGTTTATCCTTTGGTAGACGACAATATTGAAATAAACATTAATCCTGCAGATATAACTTGGGATACTTTTCGTTCGGGCGGTGCTGGTGGACAAAACGTTAATAAGGTAGAGACTGCAGTTCGTTTACGACACGCACCCTCTGGAATTATTATTGAAAACTCTGAGTCACGCTCACAATTGGCTAACAAAGAAAAAGCAATGCAACTCTTACGTTCGCAACTTTATGAGCTGGAATTAAGGGCTCGTCTCGAAAAGCGCAGCGAAATTGAAGCTGGGAAGAAGAAAATTGAATGGGGATCTCAAATCCGAAATTATGTGATGCATCCTTATAAATTAGTCAAGGATGTGAGAACAGGACACGAAACGGGCAATGTAGACGCTGTCATGGATGGAGATATTGGAGAATTTCTAAAGGCTTTTCTCATGATGTACGGGGGCTAATGATCATTTGTTTATGGAAAGGGCAGTCTAAGGATTGCCTTTTTTATTTTGTGCTTGTCAGCACCTGTTCTGCCCAATGAGCATGTTTTAAGTGTATTTACGTACACATATAGTTTTAATCACGTACCTTCTTTTGAGAGCTTGGTTGTATTCTTTATTGCAATTGGTGTAAATCAATTTTTTTCGGTCGAATCATGGGTTCATTTGTGTCATGAACGCAACACAAAATACCATGATCTCAAAAAATCAATTTTTCGCAACCTTTATTTTTATTGTTCTTTTTTGGGGAGCTAAGGCCCAAGAAATCCAAGGTTCATTCCCAATTATAGTAAAATTTAAAACTTCAACTACTTCAGAAGCAGCATCGACAGAAAATGAAAAACTGTTGAATGACTGGAAATTAAATGACAAAGTTGAAAATTTTGAAAAACTCAATTTACGAAATACTGAAAATAGTTTAAGATTAACGGCTACATCTGAAATAACTCAAAGAGAGATTTTGAGTTCTCTAAGAGAAAGCAATTTGGTCGAATATGCCGAAATAGATGCGCTGGGAAATGCTCAAGGTGAATCGAAGGTGGTGCCTAGTGACAATCAATATTACAAGCAATGGGCATTTCAACATAATGGAAATATACCATTCACAACTTCTAAAAATGGTGCTGATATCGAAATGGAGAAGGCATGGGAAATAGAACAAGGTGATAGTAATGTGGTTGTCGCTATATTAGACAGTGGAGTAAAAACTGATCATCCAGAGTTCAGCGGCAGAATTTGGAAAAATTATGCTGAAATTCCGAATAACGGAATAGATGATGATAGCAATGGTTTTGTAGATGATATTCAAGGATGGAATTTTGCCGATGGTTCGAATGATGTGAATGATGATTCAGGACATGGGACAAATATCGCTTCAATAGTTGGGGCCAATGGTAATAATGGAATCGGATTTAGTGGGATGGATTGGAATTGTAAACTTATGATTCTGAAAGTTTTAAAAAATGATATTGGCTATTACTCTTGGTGGGCAAATTCTATTTATTATGCAGTTGATAATGGCGCAAATGTCATTAATATGTCTTTGGGTGGTGATCTTGAATCACAAGCCCTGAATGAAGCTATTCAATATGCCCTAGATCACAATGTTGTAGTTGTTGTTTCAATGGGGAATAAAAATTCAGAGAATATTTCATATCCTTCAAATTATCCTGGTGTTATTGCTGTTGGTGCTACAAATCCTGATGATAGTCGAACAACAAGTTTCTTTTGGAGCTCAACGAGCGGCAGTAATTATGGAGAGCATATATCAGTTGTTGCTCCTGGGAATTATATTTATGGCTTAAGTAATAAAAATAATACTGAATTTGACACTTATTTTGGTGGTACTTCTCAGTCTGCTGCCTTTGTTTCAGGTTTGGCAAGTTTGTTAATTGCACAGTCACCAACAATCATCAATAAAGATGTCAAAGATTTAATTGAAAAGACATCCAATGATCGCGTTGGTAATCAGAAGGAAGACCGAGTTGGCAGGGATAATTACTATGGCAACGGCAGAATAAATGCATTTGAAGCTTTGGCAGTTCATCACGATGATGCATTTATTCTTCATGATGAAGATTTGTTCGTCTTCCCTAATCCTGCAATTGATTTTATCAATGTCCATTTTCCCATGGAAACAGAATCGATTCAAGTTTTCAATTCATTTGGTGTGAAAGTTTTTGAACACACTAATAATTATCAAATTGAAGAATCAATACCGTTAGAGGAAAACGGAGTTTTCTTTGTTCAAATTACGGCACGTGGTCAACAAGTGTCAAAAAAGGTTGTTCTGATTTAGTTAAAAACATGACCTAACCTATAACCGTTTACACAAAAAAAATATCCTTTTACATATTTTTTCAATAAAATGTACTTTTTCATTTATCCAAGAGGATTCCTTTTGTCTACAATGTTGCATTAAAAACTAATTTTGTCTGTTGTGATTAAAATCATTGCTTGTCAAGATTTTGTTTCAACCAAAGTGTTGTAAATTAAATTGAAATTCATGATTCAAAAATCTATAACTTTTGTATCGCTGATTTCGAATTTGTCCTTAATTCTCTGCATTCCTTCGGAGAATAACAATGTCGAATTGATTGCATTTGATTCAAATTATAATTTTAAAAAAGTTGAAAATCATTAACAATTATATTATTCTATGAAAATATTTGTTTCTTGTTTGTTTTTCTTGTCTACTTCAATAGTTCTAGCCACAAGTTGGTATGTGAACGATAATAGTACAACAGGTGACATTTTTTGCACTGCTATTGGTGCGGCTGGTAATACAGGTTTGACTCCAGGGTCTCCGAAAAACACTCTAGGTGCAGTAGTCCTCTTGGCGTCCAATACGGATACCATCTACATCGATAAAGGAGACTACAATGAGGTCAATATTAATTCTCCTTCAGGAATTAACAAATCAGTTGTGATTATTGGTGCCGGAAGTGGTAATACAGTTTTTACCGGTAATGCAACGGTGAATCGTTTCGCCTCAATTACTGCCAATAATGTGACTATAAAGAACCTGACTTTAAGAAATTATTACCTTAATGGCGACGGACAAGTTGTGACCATGAATGGTAGGACAGGTATATTATTTGAGAATGTCACCGTTAAAGATAATCCGGGAGCAGCAGCAGCAGGTGTTAACTTTTTACTGACAAATTCCTCGGTAACTTTCCAAGGATGTATATTTAGCTGCTCAGGTTGGAATGCAGATGGTGGTGGAACCATCCGATCTAGTGGTGGCACACTTGATATTATCAATTGCACCTTTAAGGAAGTAAGAAATTTTGCTACCAGTGGAAATGGAGGTGCTATTGAAATGACTTCGAGCCCAACGGTGGTTGTTACAAATTCAACATTTAATAGCTGCAGTGCTCGAAGAGGTGGTGCTATTTATCAGAATAGCGGAACGCTGACGGTAACTGGTTCTTGTTTTGATGGTAATTTTTCCGCAGGTGATCCTAGTGATCCATCTAATGGTGGTGGGGCTTATTATAGTAGTGGGGCTGCAGGGACTTCCTGCTCATTTACGAAT
>JBKDKG010000057.1:0-3278 GCA_046345095.1 Flavobacteriia bacterium
GGCGAATACGGTCGTTATTCGCGACCGTCCTTTGAGACAGTTTCAACTAAAGGATCTTTTAGCCCTACCAAAGAATTTCAATGTTCCTCCAACCTATCCAGAAGTAACCCGTTTTACAGATGAAGACATGTTATTGATTAAAAATACCATTCAACGTTTGAAAAAACACCCCAATTCAGAAACAAAGCTATTTGCAGCTCAATTAGCGGATGAATCAGCACGATTAATCGATTTGAAAGAAACCCCTGTGAAACGTTTGGAATTTTTGCAAACTTTGCTTCAGGATTACGTTACTTTGACACGTTAAATAAAATACATGGCAAAACTTTGCATCGTACCCACCCCAATAGGGAACTTGGAAGACATTACACTAAGGGCATTGAGAATGTTTCGTGAATGTGATATGATCTATGCCGAAGACACAAGAGTAACGAAGAAATTACTCGCTCACTTTGAAATTTCGAAACCTGTTTTTCCTTTTCACGCGCACAATGAACACCGCTCATTGCAAGGTGCAATGGAGAAAATCAAATCAAACACATTGACTTTATTGGTCTCTGATGCGGGTACACCGGGAATCTCTGACCCTGGGTTTTTACTTGCTCGAGAATGCGCAGCACAAGAAATTACTATCGAATGTTTGCCTGGTCCCACTGCGTTTGTACCGGCGTTGGTTGCAAGTGGATTTCCTTGCGATCGTTTTGTTTTTGAGGGCTTTTTACCACATAAAAAAGGCCGCCAAACAAAATTAATGCGATTGGCTGAAGAGGATAGAACGATTATCCTATACGAATCACCGCACCGCCTAGTGAAATGTTTAGACCAGATTTCCGAATTTATTGGTGCAGATCGAAACGTATGCGTTGTCCGTGAAATTTCTAAGATTTATGAGGAATATAAACGTGGCAGTGCGTTGGAAGTAAAGGCATATTATGAAAATCATCCTCCAAAAGGTGAAATAGTGATAATTATTGAGGGAAAAAATGACAAAAATTAATTCGGAGGCCATTTTCTTGGTCAAAAAAGGAAGCGCTGAAGAAAGTTTTGAGCGCCGAAATCTTTCAATTGATCTTCCCAAAGGAGACGATGTTTTAATAGAAACAGAAGCATTTGGGTTAAATTATGCGGATGTCATGGCACGACGTGGCCTGTATCGTGAAGCACCTCCATTGCCTTGTGTGGTGGGATATGAAGTGGTTGGAAGGATTATTGAAGTTGGTTCAAATGTTTCAAAAGAGGCAATAGGCGCACGTGTTGTCGCATTTTGTCGTTTTGGTGGATATGCGAAACATGTTGTAACGCAATACCGAGCGACGGCGGTTATTAATGAACTGCCAGCACAGGAAGCGATGGCATTGTGCACTCAGGCGGTTACAGCATATTACATGGCTGAATATTTATCTCCAATAAGATCGGGGGAAAATGTTTTGATTCATGCTGCTGCAGGCGGTGTAGGTACGATTTTGATCCAATTGGCGAAATTGCGCGGAGCAACAGTTTTTGCAAAAATTGGTGACGCAAAAAAGGAAACACTCGTTAAGGCATTAGGGGCCGATTACGTAATCAATTATAAAAAGTCGGATTATGCCCAACAGTTGAAATCGATTCTAAAAAATGAACGTTTGGATGTTTCTTACAATCCTGTTGCTGGATCAACGTTTAAAAAAGACATGTCACTCATTGGTTCTGGTGGAAGGTTAGTACTTTTCGGTGGTTCTGAATTAACGGGTGGCAAATTCGGCATATTCTCCCAGCTTAATTTCTTGAAAAAAATGGGTTTAATCTTACCTGTCGGATTAATGATGCGTTCTAAAAATGTACTTGGGGTAAACATGCTGAAAATTGCTGATAACAAACCTGAAGTCCTAGCGAATTGCTTATGCGAAGTAGTCCGCTTGCATGCTGAAGGAGCCATTGTACCTCAAGTAGGTGGTGTTTTTTCGGTTGCAGATTTAGCGAAAGCACATGAAGCATTGGAGTCAGGAGTTACAACAGGAAAGCTTTCTGTTTTTTGGTGATAAGTTTGGTATCTTTTTTGACAAAGGTGGAATTATCTAAATTCGTAGAATGAAATAAGCCATAATGAGAAACGTCACAAACAAGAATATAATTGGCGATTCACTTCGTGGCTGCTAACGCGGTCCATTTGACCACTAAAAAACAATTAAATACAAATGAAAAATGTTTTTTATTTACTTTTTGCTGGTTCACTGTTCATACTGAGTTCCTGTATTGAAATCATTGATGATATTGCGATTAAAAATGACGGAAGCGGAACATTCAAGTATACAGTGAATCTTAGTTCAAGCAAAGTAAAGATTAATTCAATACTTGCATTAGATAGCCTTGAGGGTAGAAGAGTTCCAAGTTTAGAGGAAATACAGCAAAAAGTAGCGGCATTTAAATCGAAATTGGAAGGTAAAACCGGAATTTCAAATGTTACGCTTGAAAGTAATTACAACGATTACATTTTCAAGTTAAAATGTGATTTCACAAACATTTCAGTACTTCAAAATGCGCTTAAAGAAGTAATTCAAGAAGAAAGCAAAGAAAAAAATATTGCAGAACTTGAACATACTTGGTTGAGTTGGGATGGACAAAAAATGGTTCGATCTGTACCTGAATTCACCGTAAAAAAAACGAAGGAATTTAAACAGGAAGAAATCGATCGGTTGAAAGAAGGGAATTATACATCTATTTCGCGTTTCGAAAGACCAGTGGAAAAATTCGACAATCCATCAGCAGTTCTGTCCAGTAATAGGTTGGCTGTAATGATAAAAACAAACCCGTTTGTACTTTCCCAGAATGCTGATGTTTTGGAAAATACAATCTATCTATCACCTTTAAAGAATTAGACGCTATATTTTCTTAAATTCGCAGCTGTATGTTGAATTTGAAAGTGTTAAATTTTTCTTTCGTGAGATCAGCCTTTTTGTTTGTAATACTTTTCGTGTCGAGTGTTTCCTTCGCACAACGTTCAGAGGATTTAATTCCAAAGGATGCTGTAACGGTTTTCAGCATTAATAATTTCACACTTCTTCAAAAAATTTCATTGGATGACCTTGTGAAATATGAATTCATGGAGGAAGTGCAGCAAGAACTTTTTGATGGATCTACTTCAGGCAAAACCATGAAAGATTCAGGTATTGATTTCGATCAAAAATTAAATGTTTTTTACGGTAAAGGAGAAGAATACGAGGTCTCTGGATTTACATTCGGAATAAAAAGCAAGGCAGATCTTTTTCAAGTTTTTGATGATTTTGAACAAATTGAAAGTC
>JBKDKG010000058.1:0-6742 GCA_046345095.1 Flavobacteriia bacterium
AACAAAGTCAGCATGAAATTTTTCGACATCAATTGTCATCTTGTCCATGTCTTCGCCGCCAGCAAATTTGGAACCTGCTGCAACAATAATATTACTAATGGTACCTGGTAGATCAGGATATTTTATGGATGCTTTGTCTACATTGAGTTTGAAATCCCATCCGGGCATGTTTTTATCATCCATTATTCCTTTTACATAACCTCCTAAAGCCAAGTTTCCTTTGGTCACCATGCTTTCATATCCTGACTGGTAAAAGGTTGGAATCAACGATAAAAACTCCTTAAAAGTCGCTTTGGATGCGTTCAATTTTAAATCCATGTTGTCTCGGTTTTCCAACATTTCATAGAAACCATCAATGGAAAATGTCAAAGCGTTCAGCTTAAATTCATTTTCTTTCAATGTGAATTTGGAAGTTTTATCCGTGAATTCCATCAGTAGATTCACAATTGCATTTGTTTTCACTTTCGTCAGATAGGAAATCCCATCCATGTTGTATGTTAATTCATCCATGCTGGTTGTCGTCTCAAAATCAATGACATCAGCAGTTAAATCTCCAGTTCCTAAGTGATCAAGGTTCTTAATTTCAGCAAACATATCTGAAGACTGATCATCGTATTTGATATTTGCTTTTGAAATGCTGTATTCCTTTAAAGACAATTTGAAATTCGAAGGTTCTTCTTGTTGCTCTGGTGTTTTAACGGAATCAGGCTTCACGATATCGTAATTTGCTGTTCCATCAGCAAGAATCCGAACATCGAAATGCGGTTCTTCCAAATGTATTCTTTCAATTTCTACTTGTTCTCCGGATACAACACTCCAAAATCCGACATTGGCAACAAATTGTTTGATATTGGCGAGTTCCACATCTTTGAATTTTCCGACACCTACAAGTTTTGTATCGTTTAGTTCGATTGTCATATTCGGGAATGAACTGATAAAAGTCAGGTCAAAATCACCCATCGATAGTTTTGCATTGAGCGAATTGTTGACTTCGTTGATAACCATGTTTTTGATTTCATCCTTGAAGAAAATTGGGACTAAAATAAGACCAATTAGTGCTATAAGGAATCCAATCCCAGACCATTTTAGAATGCGTCGTACAATGCTTTTCTTTTTTATTTCTTTCTCACTCATGGCTTCAGGATTGTTATTTTACGATATTTGCTGTTCTATCACAGAGTCGTAAAAGTAACGAAAAAATGAAATTTTTATTTTTCAATTCAATTCTTTTTCTCCTTGCATTCAATAGTCATGCACAAATCGAAATTGGTGGTGATGAAAACACACAAAAAAAGGAAACCAAAGATTCTAAAATCAAAGAACCAAAGTCAATAAATGTAATTGAATCGACCAGGGTGTTTGTGCTGTCGAATTGGTCCAGAACGAATCGTTATTTAACACCAAATGGGAGTCTTTTTGGCGATTCACTCGGCACTAGAAAAGATGAAATACATCTCAATAAATGGTCATATAGCATTGGCATACAGAGTCCAATTAGTGAACATTTTTTCTGGGATGGCGGTTTAGCATACATGCGAAATGGCGAAAGTTATTCTTATGTAGATCCGGCTTCTGATTCAACGTATTCGTATCAAACCAATTACAGTTATTTCGGAATGCCAGTAAGAATCAATGTTGTTGTGGGTAAATTGGTGCGTTTTTATGCTGGAGTAGGACTCGTTCCTCAAATGTTTATGGGGTATCGGCAAGACAGATATTGGTCAACAAATTCCAATACAACAGGAAGTGAGAAATTTACAACTAAGAGTGGATATAATAGTTTTGTCTTAAGTGGGATTGGTAATGTTGGTGCAATGATCGATTTTCAAAACGGTTGGCTATTATTAGTTTCACCAGAGTTGAAATGGCAGTTCAATTCGTCAATGCTGAAACAAGATGCTTACATTCACAAGGCAAGATGCTATGGAATTAGTTTTGGTTTAGTGAGAAATCTTTGATTTAAAACTCAAAATTAATTGTTCTTCAGTTGAGAATAACAGCAAATAAAATTAATGAGAAATGAAAATAAGTGAATTGACTTCTTTCCTTGAAGAAATGATTCCATTGTCAAGTCAAGAGAGTTATGATAATTGTGGATTACTGATTGGAAATTCAAACACTGAGTTGAAAAACGTATTGGTTACGTTAGATTGTACGGAGGAGGTTGTTCAAGAAGCAGTTGAAAAGGGTTGTAATTTGATTATTGCGCATCATCCTATCATTTTTAAAGGACTAAAGTCATTAACGGGTTCTAATTACATAGAGAGAACGGTGTTGGCTTGCATAAAGAATGACATTGCACTGTACGCCATTCATACAAATCTTGATAATTTTCAATTTGGAGTAAATAAAGAAATTGCTGCAAGGTTAGGATTGAAGAATCTGCGTATTTTGGAACCTAAATCAGATGTGCTGTATAAATTGATTGTTTTTGTTCCTGAAGAGCATCATGGACAAGTGAGCAAGGCTGTTTTTGCTGCTGGTGCCGGCACTATTGGAAACTATGAAGAGTGTCAGTTTGTTTCTGAAGGCACTGGAACGTTTAAGCCAATAGAAGGCGCAAATCCGTTTAGTGGTGAACTTGGCAAACTGAGTAAAGCCAAGGAGTTGAAGGCAGAGTTTTTAGTATCTTCCCACCGTTTAAGAAAAGTAATCAAAGCGATGAATGATTCGCATCCTTATGAAGAAGTTGCACATGATATAATTCCTTTGAAAAATGTCAATAAAAATGAAGGGAGTGGAATGATAGGTGAGTTGGAACTGCCAATGGATGAATCAGAACTTTTGAAAAAAATAAAATCGACCTTTCATTGCGGAATAATAAGGCATACAAAACTGCTTAATAAACCCATCAAAACTATTGCTTTGTGCGGAGGATCAGGAAGTTTTTTATTAAGAAAATCTATAGCGGAGAAAGCAGACATCTTTATTACCGCAGATTTTAAATATCATGAGTTTTTTGATGCTGAAGATCGCATTTTAATTGCCGATATTGGTCATTACGAGAGTGAACAATTTACTTCAAATTTACTTGCTGCTATTTTGAAGGAAAAATTTACTACATTTGCGGTTCATTTAACGGGGGTAAATACAAATCCAATAAATTATTTTTAACTCATGGCAGGAACTGCAACGAAGAAAGAGGTGACGGTAGCTGAAAAACTAGATGCACTGTTTGAATTGCAAAAGATTGATTCTGAAATAGATAGAATCCGAACAATCAGAGGTGAATTACCACTCGAAGTACAGGACTTAGAGGATGAGTTGGAAGGATTGGAAACGCGCATCAATAAGATTCAAGAAGAAACGAAAGAACTTGAGACCGAGGTGCTTGATCGCAAGAATGCGACGAAAGATTCTGAAACGGCTATTTCAAAATACAAAGAGCAACAAAACAACGTTCGTAACAACAGAGAGTACGAATCGCTTGCGAAAGAGATTGAGTTCCAGGAGTTGGAAATCAAATTGCACGAGAAGAAAAGTAAAGAAGCGAAATTTAAAATCGATAGCAAAAAAGAATTGCTCACAGAGGCAAAAGAACGCTTTGAATTCCGTCAATCTGATTTGAAAACGAAGAAAGCCGAATTGGATGAAATCGTTGGAGAAACTCAAAAAGAGGAAGATGATTTGTTGAAAAAATCTGAGGCTGCTAAAAAGAAAATAGATGACCGTTTGGTTTTCGCATACAATCGTTTAAGAGACAATGCGAAGAACGGTTTGGCTGTGGTTGTTGTTGATCGCGATGCTTGTGGTGGTTGTTTCAATAAAATTCCGCCTCAACGTCAATTAGATATCACTTCTAAGAAGAAAGTAATCGTTTGTGAGCACTGTGGACGAGTTTTAGTTCCTTCTGAAGAGGCATAATATTAGTTGCGGATTCGTCTGCATAACAATTGAAAGGGTGGAGCTAATCCGCCCTTTTTTGTGAATAAAAGTAGCGTCATTGAAATGAAGTTTAAAGATTACAACATATCATCACTCATTAAGGAGCAATTGGATGAAATGGGATTTACGAAGCCTACTGATATTCAATTTAAAGCGATCAAGCACATTCTTGATGGAGAAGATGTGATGGCGGTGGCTCAAACAGGTACTGGAAAGACAGCAGCCTTTGCGATACCAGTGATTGATATGTTGGAACGTAAAAACCGCAAGGGTTACAAAGGAATTCGTTGTGTCGTTATGGTTCCTACACGTGAATTAGCAAAACAAATTTCATTGGTATTTCAGCAAATAGGGAAACGGACAAGCGTAAAAACCTTTGGACTTTTTGGTGGTGTTGAGCAAGAACAACAAATTCGTACCATTAACAATGGTCTCGATGTATTGGTTACCACTCCAGGAAGAATGTTTGATTTAATTAGTCAAGGGTTTTTGGATTTATCAAAACTGGATTTTTTAGTGCTTGATGAGGCTGATTTGATGCTTGATTTAGGGTTCAATAAGGATATTCAAGATGTTTTAAAGCACATACCGCAGCGAAGACAAACATTGTTCTTTACGGCTACCATCAGTAAGAAGATTAAAAATTTGGCCTACAGTGTAGTAAGAAATGCGATTCGAATTCAAATTTCTCCAAAAAATCCGGTTGCTAAAAATATAGACCATGCTGTAGCATTCATTGAGATGGATGATAAACGTTTCTTTCTTGAGAATATCTTGAAGGAATATGAGGAGAAGAATTTTATTGTTTTTGCAAGGACGAAGGTTCGTGTAGAGCGCACTGTGGCAGCGATGGAACGAGTTGGTGTAAAAACTGAAGCGTTGCATGGAGGTATCGATCAGAAAGAACGCTTTGCTATTTTAGATCGTTTTCGTTCAGGCGAGAACAGGGTCTTGGTGACTACCGATGTTGCTGCGAGAGGAATAGACATCCCAACGATGGATTATGTCATCAATTACGATTTACCGGAAGATCCTGAAAACTATGTGCACCGATGTGGTAGAACGGGGAGAGGTAATAGGCGTGGTCAAGCTTTGTCTTTTTGCAGTTCTGGCGAGCGTGAATTACTAGTGAACATTGAGGAGTATACAGGAGAGGAAATTGAACAGTATGAAATCCATGAGGATGATTATAAAGAGATCTTGAATGATATTGATGATCCTACCTATAATTGGAAGAAGCTGCTAGATCAAGCCAATAAAGAGGATGGTAAGGAAGAAGAATGGTGATACACTATTTATAAAAATTAGAAAACCATCTAATTTTGTGAAGATTTCGAAATGCGCTCATTGTAAATAGTATTGCTAGAACGTTGATTGTTAGCGCAAGTAACAGGCCATTCCATCCCATTTTCCAGATAAGTAGTGGAGGAAGAATTATCAGATTAACAAGGCTTACAAAGAAATTGATGTACACTATGATGTTTTCTATTGTTCTTGTTGAAGTGTTCTTTTCGTATGCTAAACCACCACGATAGAAAGCGATAAGTTGCGTCTTTATTTCAGTTCGATGGTTTGTCTTAATACTATATTCCTTTGCTTGCAAAAGGCTTCTGACAATTCCACTTGTATCATTAAGTTGACCTTTCTGATCAAAAAAAAGTCTCAAATAAGTATAGGCTTCGTTTATTTTTAAAATTTGCTTTCCAGCTTCTGAATCTCTATTTCTGTCTGGATGCCAAATTTTAGATTGTTTTAAATAAGCTCTTCTAATTTTTTTGTAGTTGATAGTAGGTTGGATGCACAGCGTCTTAAAGCTTGAAACAATATATTCTCTTTTTATCTGTTGTGCCATTCGTTAGCTCTTAGATTTATAGAATATTTACTTCCCTTTCCAGTGTGACCCCAAATTTCTGTTGAATATCGTTGATAATAGCCGTCGAAAGGTCATAAATCTGTTGACCCGTTGCGCCACCATAGTTAACTAATACAAGTGCTTGAAGTTTGTGAACACCATAGTTGTCCAACGTTTTCCCTTTCCAGCCTGCTTGTTCAATAAGCCAACCTGCCGCTAGTTTACGCTTTCCAGTTTCTGCAGGATAATTAGGTACTTCCGGATATGTTTTTAGAATTTCGTCGACTGTCGATTGATCAACAACAGGATTTTTAAAAAAGCTGCCAGCATTTCCAATTTCCTTAGGATTGGGAAGTTTTGATGAACGTATTGAAATTACCGCGTTGCTCACATCTCGTATGCTAGGATTGGATATGTTCATTTTAGAAAGTTCACTTTCAATAGCTCCGTAACTTGTATTTATTGAAGGATTTTTTGAAAGTTTGAAAGAAACCGATAGAATGATATATTGTCCTTTAAATTTTCGTTTGAAAACACTTTCTCGGTAGCCAAATTCACAAGCTTCAGCATCAAAAGAATGAATTTCTGCTGTTTCTATATGGAAAGCGTCTAACGAGTGGAAAACATCTTTGATTTCAACACCATAAGCACCAATATTTTGCATTGGACTAGCGCCAACACTTCCGGGTATCAAACTTAGGTTTTCAAGTCCTGCGAAACTTTTATCAATGCAATTCAAAACGAATTCATGCCACACTTCACCAGCACCTGATTTAACTATGACGGAGGTGCTATCTTCAGACGTTATTTCAAATCCTTTAATTTCATTGCGCAGTACCAAACCATTAAAATCCTTCGTAAACAAAACATTGCTACCGCCTCCGAGGATGAGTAATTCTTGGTTGTTTAGATTGTTGAGTTGATCTTTTAGCTCTTGAATACTAGAAAAGCGCGCAAATTTGGCAGCTTTAGCGCTTATTCCAAAGGTGTTGAATGGTTTTAGAT
>JBKDKG010000059.1:0-3945 GCA_046345095.1 Flavobacteriia bacterium
ACCAGAGTTTGTAACGACATAAGAAACTTTATTTTCAGTATCTTCTGTTAATTTTCCGAAATTGTAATTCAACTTATCAAAGGTCATAGAAGTAAGTGTCTTTTTCAAGGCTTCTTCTTCTTTTTCTATTTCGCTCAAAGCTTCTTTTAGCTCTGCTTCATTATTTCCATTTGCGGCTATTGAAGAATGCACATCACTTTTATCGGATGCTTCATTCGTCGAATCAGCACAGGCAGTTAAACTAAAAAGCGCAAAAACAAATACAAAATTTCTAATCATGATGCGAAAAATTTATACAAAGATAAAAAGGCAAATTTTATTTGATTTGTTCCAATTTCACTTTTTCATATTCTTTTTGCTCAATTACTTGGATTGCGCGCTGAAGAATTTCATTTGTATCGTTATAAACTTGATAGAATTCATTGTATCCCCAAATGTCTTGTGCAAGAACTGCCTTTATTCGCAATTTGATTAGTTTTTCGCTCGTTTTATATTGTTCTTCATTGTGCTTCAATTCTTTGTCTTCCTTTTGGACATAAGCAAAGAAGTCATCCATGAACTTTTGGTCTATTTCAAATTTATCATTGTACTCGTTAAAACTTGGGTAGGAGGCCAATAATTTGTCACGGTTCTTGTCAACGTATTCAAGCGAGTAGGACGTTACATGTCCACCTTGAATTAAATCACTAAAATAATCTGTTATTTCGGACGTGTCAATGGGAACGAAAATATCAGGCATGATCCCACCGCCACCGTACACTGTACGTTTGGTAATCATCGTTTCGTGTTTCAGTGAATCGGGAAATTTAATTGAGTCAGCATGACTGTATTCTCCATGTAAATAGCGTTCGTTTAAGTCTTTTTTGTAATCGTCTAAGTTGTCGTATGGCTTTTGAATGAATCTTCCACTTGGTGTGAAATAACGAGCAATTGTGAGTCTAATCTGTGATCCATCTGTTAGATCTATTGGTCGCTGAACAAGTCCTTTTCCAAAGGTTCTTCTTCCGACGATCATTCCTCTGTCCCAATCTTGTATGGCACCGGAAAGAATTTCACTTGCTGAAGCAGAGTATTCGTCAGTTAGCAGAATAAGCGATCCTTTTTCCCATTGGCCTTTTTTTCCAGCAATTAGATTGCTTCTAGGTTGAGCTCGCCCTTCCGAATAAACGATTAATTTATCGCCGCTAAGAAATTCATCTGCTACTTTTTGCGCGGCATCAAGTAAACCTCCACCATTTCCTTGAAGATCAAAAATCAAATGCTTCATCCCTTTGGCTTTCAAATCAGTGAGGCCTTTTTGAATTTCCTCTACTGTGCTGCGAGAGAAACTGTTTAATTTCAAGTAGCCAATTTCCGGTGTGACCATGTAATAGGCATCAACCGAATTAATTGGAATATGATCTCTAGTTACAACGAAATCTATTGTTTTTTTAGCTGATTTCCGTTTGATTTCAATCTTTACTTTGGTACCTAATTCACCCATTAATTTTTCACGTACTTGGGTGTTCTTTAAACCTATTCCGGCAATCGTTTCGTTTTCAATTTTTATGATTTTATCACCAGGAATTATCCCAAGTTTCTCTGATGGCCCACCTGGAACTGTTGCTACAACCATTAATGTGTCTTTCAAGATTTGAAATCGAATTCCAATTCCAACAAAACTTCCATTTATGGAAGAGTTTGCTTCATCGACTTCTTCTTTGGAGATGAATGTAGAATGGGGGTCTAACTTTTCAAGCATTGCAACAATTGCTGCGTCAGTTAAATCTTTGTCATTTACTTGGTCTACATACATGCGATTAATATATGTTAAGACTTCATCAAACTTTTGAGTTGTTGCGATTTTTTGAGGGTCGACCTGCGCATGTAGGAAATTTGAACCGAGAAATAAGAGAAATGCAAAGAAATACCTGATCATACGATGAAAAATTAAGAAATATAAAGTTAACTAAATAACGATAGGATAGATGATCTTATAACAGTAGACATCAAAAAAAACGTTAATTGAAAGTTGACTCTAATAAACACCAAATTGTTAATTCATTTAAAAAAGGATTGTAACCTTTAGAAAATATTTTTGTTAATTCGAATGTGAATTCTTCAGCTATGACCAAACGAATTTTAATCGTTTTAGCATGTTTCAGCTTTTCTTTTTTGAGAGCTCAGGTTCCCGTTTTTGACAAGTTAGAAATGCTCTATTCCCAGAGTCATTATAAGATTGTTTATAGAAAGGCTAATCGCTTGTTGGATGTTCCTGACTATGATTATTCGCATATACCTGAGTTTTACATTGCTCTAAGTTCGTTTCAGTTAAGTCAGGATGAACATTGGTTAGTCAGACATCCGAATGCTTTGGAAGACGCCGCCGCTCTTTTGAAAGATATAAAGCGTACTAGTGATGGACAAAAAATGTTGTCGGCACACATTGTTGAACTGTCGTTTTTAAAACGTGATTTGTTTTCTTGGGCTGAAGATTTAAAAAGACGCGGTAAAAAAGAAGCTTACGAGCGACTTAACAAGGTGATGATCGGACTTTTTGACGATATTCCTGATATTGATTTTCAAGGTGAAATATCACCTGATGAATTAAGTGATGATTCAAATGCTGCTTCAGATCTTTATTTTAAAGAAAGAGACGCTGTGCTTGAAATTGCGAAAAAACAATTGGGTGTTCCTTATGTATGGGCGGGTAGCGATCCAACAGGATTTGACTGCAGCGGATTCACAGGTTATGTAATGAAGCAGTCAGGAAAAGAATTGCCCCGCAGAGCTGTTGATCAATACGAATCGTCGAGAAAGATTAAGCCAAAAAATGTACAAAAAGGGGATTTAGTGTTCTTTGACAGCGGATCCGGTATATCGCATGTTGGATTGATTATATCAGAGAAGGGAAAACCTTTGGTGATGATTCATGCCAGTTCATCAAAAGGTGTAATCATAACAGAAATTGAGCAATCTGATTATTGGTTGACTCGTTTATACGGTTTTGGAACCTTTATGTACTAGTTTTTCGATTCTTTAGTTCCTGTAACCAGATAGGTGATGGTCAATAAGGTAACTAGACCAAAAAGAGCGGTAAGTATGTTGAAAATCCAACCATTAGTTAGTTTAAAAATTAAAACAACTTCAAAAAATATAGTCGTTAAAAGTGTTAGGTAAAGTGCGCTATTTGTCAATGCTGATTTTTCCTTTTGTAGTAATTGTATGACGTAAAAAGCTGGGAAAAGAATTGAAATTCCGAATGAGTAATTCCAACAATATTTTAATAAATCGGTGTAAAATGAAAAAGTGGAAAGTAAGAGCGCATTTACAATGGCTAATATTGTAAGCATTGAAAAAATACGATTTCCATTTGTTGCACTTGAAAATTTTAAAACTAAAAAAGAACTAAATGAAAGAATGCTGAGTGCAGTGAGCAGGGCATAGGGGTAAAGGTTTCCTAGCAATAGCACTTCGACTAAACCAACGAGAATGAGTATTCCAGTTAAAATTAAGAAAAGCTTAATGATGTTGTTTAGTGAGTAAATTTTCATCCTTTAACATTGTTTAACTTCCGACTCTTCTCAGTAGCACATACCAAATTCCACAATGCTCTGGCACCAACATTCGCGTCCCAATCGTCATTCTCTCCGGGCGCAACCTCATTCAGGTCAAATCCGATGATTTCTTTGCCAGAATCAACTAGTTGAAACAATAAAAAAGTCACTTCTTCTAGGCTTAATCCTCCAACTACAGGTGTACCTGTGTTAGGACATAACTCTGGAAACAAACCATCTATATCGAATGAAACATAAACTTTTTCTGGCAGTTCTGAAACAATATTTTTAACCTGTTGAGACCATGTTGTTCCGTTGAAACGCTCTTCCTTCAGTGACCAGTCAAAGAATGTTTTTACACTATCATTACTTGAAGAAATGAGATCTACTTCAGATTGCGCGATATGCA
>JBKDKG010000060.1:0-1756 GCA_046345095.1 Flavobacteriia bacterium
CTCCATGCAGGGCGCAAGTTTTGTGGGAATGGGAACACCAAAAGAACCTGCAAAAATGCTTTTGTATCGAAATGGAAAAGTCTTTGTGAAAGCAGCGGCTCAAATTATCTATATCTATCCAACGCGTATTTCCAGTAATAATTCTTCGACTGCTTTGTACTTAAATTCAGGCGACTCAATTACCCATCCTGGCTGTCATTTTGGATATGACATGGAAAAGAAAATCATAGAGTTTACTAGGACGAAAACTGGAAATGGAATGGCTCCTTTTGGTGATAGCTACCATCAACTGGATATGTATGTCGCAAAAATGACTTGGAAAACAGAAGATCAAGACGTTTATTTTACCTATGATTTTGGGACTTCTCAAGAACAAAGATTAGCAAGTTTTGAATCAAAAGCATACTTTGATGAACGTTTGTATGACCGATTACAAGGACTTGAATCTGTGCATCCCCTGCAGTCACTTTGGAAATATTGTTACAAATATGATGAGTTTACAATTAACGAAGGAAAGGCTGCTTCTGCCTTGAGTAAAACGATAGAACAAGCGCGACCAATTCTGATTGATTTATCAACCTACGGGTTCATTAATTACGATTTAGAAGCCCAAACTGTGACTATAAATCCCAAACTTGATCACTTTGTACAAGGGAAAGCAAAGCGAAAAGATTATGACTATTTGACATTCGTTTCAGATTTTAGACCAAAAGAGTTGAAGGGCTATACTGAAGATCAAATCAAAGAAGATAAAAATCTTCAGGCCATGATTGAACTTTATGCAAAACAAGCGGAGGAACGACGGTTGATGACCTATTTCGGTAAGATGAACTTGGGTACGCTGGAACTCGATCTAAATGCAGTTGATGCAGTTACGCTATCTGACAAACAATTTACCAAGGTGTTCCCGCAAGGAAGTCGCGTGGTTGTGAAGGAAAATAGAAATTTTGAGTTCAGTGGATGGGTGAATTCCGGTAAAATTGAAGTACAAGCTCTCAGTGCAAACTTTAATTACAACGATAATAAAATTAACTTATTAAAGACCTACAAGTCACTTTTGCGCGTTAGACCACTAAAACCTGAGGATGGCAATAAGGTTATCGCCATGAGGGGAACCATTAATGGTATTACAGGAGAATTACTGGTTGATGACCCAAAAAACCGATCTGGAAACAACGCGGATATTAGTACTTATCCCAAATTAATTATTGCAAAGAATTGTTACGTTTATTACAATTCAAAAACCATTTCCAGAGGTGTTTACGATAGCTCTCGTTTTTACTATACCGTATTTCCATTTGAAATAGATAGTATGGATAATTTTAATGAGTTGTCATTCCATTTAAAAGGTGAGCTTACCTCTGCAGGAATTTTCCCGAAAATCATGGAAGATCTTGTTATTATGCCAGATTATTCTTTCGGGTTTTCTACAAAAGCTCCGCAAGGCGGATATGATTTTTACGGTACTGGTGCAAAATATGAAAACAAAATATTGCTCTCAAACAATGGTCTACAAGGAGCTGGTACAATCAATTTTGTAGAATCAACATCTATTTCGAAAGCGCTATATTTTATGCCTGATTCGACGGTTGGTTATGCCTCTTTTGTGAACAAACCAATTGAGGCGGGTGTCCAATTTCCTGATGTTGAATCGAAAGAAGCCTATATCTGTTATGTTCCAAGGGATAATCTCTTGAAAGCATCGTCAACTCCTACTATGGATCTGAATTTCTTCAAAGGAGAAGCTAAATTGCGT
>JBKDKG010000061.1:0-3232 GCA_046345095.1 Flavobacteriia bacterium
ACTCAACGGCTATTTGATCTCAACTTTAATCCTCGGAAGTGTTTTAGCGGTCTATTTAGTTGGGCCAATGACGAAACGAAGTGCTTCTAGTGTTCCCAAATCAGTGATTGTAGAATCACCAACAACGGAAGCAGTGTCTAAGGAAATAGATACAATAAAAGCGGAGGTTTTAACTCCAGATGTCAAAGAAGATAATAAGGAAGAGACAAAAACAAAAGCAGCCACTGAACCCAAAAAGAAGAACTCTGCATACGGTAAATTCTATGCAGACATTGATAATGGTAAAAAGATCCTTTGTTTTTTCGCACCAGGTTGCGACCATTGCAAGGAAACAGCCAAAGAGCTCACGCAATTGAAAAAACAGATAAAAGATTTTCCTGAATTACGAATTATCTTTATGGATGAAGAGCCTGAACTAATTCCAGCATTTTTTGAGTATGCAGGATCAAAATACACCTACCAGGTGCTCGATGTTGCTTCATTCTGGCAAGCGATAGGTGGAGCAAAGGATACTCCTGGAGTTATCTACTTATGGAACGGCAATGTGATTAAAGAATACGATGGGATAAATGAAAAGAAGTTCAAGATGTCGGAATTTAAATCCATTGTATCTAAAAAATAAGAAGTTAATTTACTTTTGAAATGCTGATAAAAGTCAGCATTTTTTGTTTCTAGGCTGCCGATCTTTGCAATAAGAAATGATTCTTGTGTTTATTGGTAAACCATGAAAAACCTACTTTCTTTTTTGTTTCTATTCATCCTAGCTAACTCTTTCGCTCAGCTAGATCCTTTTTACTTTGGAACCTACAGAAGCGCGAATGCCTTAGAAAAATATACGATCTATTCAATGGATGAAATTGAGGAAGACTGTTTTATTGTAGAATATGATCGACTTCAAGACGCTAAAGTTGTCGAACATTGGGGAGGCTATGGTCATTGCGATGGAGAGGATGGTAAATTAGAGGTCTTTATGCAAAAAGGAGGTAAACCGATTCGAATTGAATTTGCATTACTTGAAATGGGAATACGTTCTTTAATAATTCATCTTGAAAGTGGCAATACCAAAGTGTTTCTTGAATTTAAAGAGTGATTTTGATTGGGTTTTTGTAGAAACATTAAATTAATATTAAATTAATAAATGCTTAATATTGCTATGACTGAATTGATACAGTGAAAAAGTTCCTTCTAATTCTGATTCTTCCCCTGTTTTGCTTGCTAGCAGACCTTTTTATTAGGGCAGAATTATTGGCTTTTTTTAATCCCAAACAAGTAGGTTTTTATCTACTTTCTTTGATTGCATCAACTTCATTCTTTGTTTTTGCACAAGTGCTCTTTTCTGCACTCAACCAATCGAATAAAATAGGTTTTGTTTTAATGTCATTGTTTAGTTTGTATTGCATTCTAGCCATTGCTGCGTCTTATGCGTTCTATTTTTTTAATGGATATTTCCCCAATTATTATACACTTGAATATTTTAGGACTGAGCCTAAAAGTGCTTTGATTCTTTTAAAAGATTCCATCAACGTTTTTGATATTATTCTTTTTTCTAGCTGTTTCTTTCTGCTGTTTTTCTTTTTGCGTTTTATTGCTTCACGCATTCATTTTGTGAAACCACTGCGCTTTCTTTTACTTACAGGATTGATCTACTCGAGTTTAATTACAGTTTTGACATTGAACCACAAAAAATATGACCAATGTTACACGGTCGAATCTAATTTCTCTGCGTCACTTTTTAGACATCTTTTTGAAATTAAGAAAGAGCGAAAATTTGAAGGTCGTGGATTGGGATACCGCCAACCAATTCGTTTACAACAAATTGAGAAGAAGAATAAATTCAATGTGATTGTGGTTGTATTTGAGAGTTTGAGAAAACAAAACTTGGGGGCATACAACTATGAACGTCAAACAACACCAGAATTAGACAAGTTTCAAGTGGCTCACTCCAAAGAATTTTTCGTCTTTCAGAATCCGTATGCTGTTTCAACCACCACCATGTTGGCTGTGCCAGGTGTTTTGACAGGGATTGCGCCTTATCAGGATCCATCGGTGTTTTATTCTCAACCAATTATATGGGATTTCGGAAAAATGGCAGGAATGCGTTCTTTTTTCCTAAGTTCTCATACATTACAATGGTATCATTTTGATCGTTTTTATGCGCATGAAAAAATTGACAAATTATGGTGCAAGGACAACAGCGGATTTGAATTTTACAACGATTTGGGAATTGATGATAAACACACCATTTCGCAATTAAAGAAAGAAATGAGAGGCCATACTCCTTATTTTGGAGTGATTCAATTAAATACGACCCATTATCCGTACAATGTTCCAATTGATTTTCAAAAATGGAAAGGAACTTTTACCGATGAATACGATAATGCAATCTTGTACCAGGATTACGTAATTGGAGAATTTTTGAATCAACTGAAAAAGTCAGGTCAATTGTCTAATACCGTTGTCGTTTTTACATCTGATCATGGAGAATCATTGAAAGACCATAACCTAATTGGCCATGTGGATTCGTATTATTTGGAGACAATTTCGGTTCCTCTCATGATGTATATTCCCAAACATCTTCAGTCTAATTTGAATGTAGATCAACTTAAGAAAAATTTACATAAAACTGTATCCAATATCGACATCGCACCCACTATCATTGATGTTTTAGGTCTTCGTAAAAACAAACAAATAGTGCCTTTGCTCGAGAATTATTCGGGCTTCAGTTTATTAAAATCAATTCCTAAGGAACGGGCGATAATCACAATGAACAACAATGAAGTTGCTCGATTTAAAGTAGGAATTTCTATTGTAAAGAATGGATGGCACTATTTGCATAAAATGAACAATGTCCCTCATCGTGAAGAATTGTATTTTCTTAAAAAGGATAAAAAAGAAAAACGGAATCTCATACAATGGGTGCGCAGAAAACAGCTTCGCCAAATCTTGAATGAACTTAAGAATTATCCAATTTGTTCAGATTATCTTCCTAAAAAATAAGAGTAAAAATTAGTTCGCTTGAAGTTGACTTAACTTTAGATTTTTTTCAATGCGAAGTGTATCATCCTTATCCCAAACTTGCAACTGTATCAAGGGATCCGTTGACTTCCAATCAATTTCAATGATTCCAAAATGATTTTCCATAACAGCCTTGCCAATACGGTATTTGTTGGGCGTAGCGAATCGCCATTCTTCGGTCAGGCCGCTACAAGTTAAATCATAAATAGGGTAGGCG
>JBKDKG010000062.1:0-2778 GCA_046345095.1 Flavobacteriia bacterium
AAATTTGGAGCTTGGTTGTCTGCGACAGTAACAGTAAAAGAACAAGTGGTAGTATTGGCAGGAGTTGGAGTTGCACCTATACCACCATCCGTCACAGTCCAAGTAACCGTTGTTGTTCCTAGGTTAAAATCTACATTATTCAGAGTTGTAAGATTCGAAGCCACAGTTGCGCCAGTCAAAGAGCATCTAACCGACGCTACAGAACAATTATCACCAAAAGCGGATGGGTCCCAACTCGTCCCTAGCTTGGTAAAATTACATTCACCTAGGTCAGCAAAAACATTCTGCACCCCACTTGCTCCACATGTAATGGTCGGTGGTGTAGCGTCCGTAACATTCACAATCACAACGCAATAACTTTCATTTGCAGGCGTTGCATTGTCATATACTGTCCACAAAACGGTTGTAGTACCCTTATTAAACACCTTACCATTCAAGGATTGATTCACAGCGGTTCCACTGGTTGCACCCGACAGGTTATAACGTGCATTTGGAACCAACATACAATTATCACTCAAACCAGACGGATCTAAAGAAGCTCCACTATGAACATAAGTACAACCTGTGTTCGTGACAAAATTCTGAGGCGTTGTTGGACATGCTGCTATGCCAGGAGGTGTAACGTCCGGAGTACAGCTTTGTCCAACCACAGATCCTGACAGCACCACTGCAGAAACCACTGTTACCAACCTTGTAAATAATCGTTTCATAATCATAGTTTATTGATGAAAACTGCCTGATAGGCATGTTCAGTACGCAACTTGTACGGAACGGATATAAAAAAGTTACTTTTTAACTTAATAGAAATTAAACCCGAAAAATTGAAAGCAGTATAATAGGAGAGAAAACTTAACAAACAAGGAGTAGAAGATTCTTTACTAGCCAAAAAACAAAACAATTTTTCAAATTTGGAAAACCGTTTTTTTAGAAATTGATTAAGGTCGTAAGTATTTACCATACAGTTCATTTTCTTAAGTAGCAAGCGGGAATTTAAAGACAAATTCCCTTTCCTGAATCTCAATAATACAACAAATGTAAGTCTATTCCAAATTTTGGAAAAGAAAATTCAATCAAGATGGAATTGTTAATAAGCATATTAATTTGTTTAAAATCAAGTATTTAAGTGTTAATTAAGTGGCTTTTCAAAAAATTATTTAACTACTTTTTTGAGTATCTAAAAACTAGACAAACTATCTTTTTAATGGTTTTTGAGCCCAAATTGTGCATGAAAAATGACCAGAATCACCCAAGGAGCTTTCCAATATCTCAAAACCAGACCGTTCATATAAACGAATGGCTTTTCCCAATTCGGGCATTGTTTCCAAATAGAGATTTTTATAACCAAAGTTTGTTGCTTCAGAAGAGCACAATTCAATGAGGAAATTCCCAAGTCCATACCCTCTATAATCTTGTAAAACATAAAGTTTCACTAATTCAACAAATCCATCCGGCAGACCACTGGTAGGAAAAAAACCACAACCACCCACAATCCGTCCATTGAATTCTACCACATAATAGACTCTACCCTGCTCTTTAAATACTTCAGAAAGAAAATCGGTTGTTGGATCGGAATAGACAGTTCCTTGACGGGCAGCGTTATGTTCTACCAAAACAGAACGAATAACTTCAGCAATCTGCGCATTGTCATTTGACGCGATTGGCCGTATAATGAACTCTTTAAAACGTATCAAGGAATTATTTCGACTTAAAATAGAAGGTATAACCAAAACCGACAATCAAAAATCCGGTCACTTTATTGAATCCGGAAGGGTCATACCCTCCAAATGTTTCCAATCCTATCATGCTTGGCTTAAATCCGAAACCATAACTAGCATATGAAAAGAATAAACGGTAGGAAGACACTTCATCGGCTGTCAATATCAATCCCATTGTTGGATCAACATAGAAAGAATTTAGTTGAATAGGGTTATTACCCGCCGAATCATTTCTATCTGTATCAAAATAATGTTGCGAATAACCCACTTTTACGCCTAAATCAATTGCAAAACGATCGTTGATAAACTTCTCCCAACCAACCTTCAGAAATGCACCCGTTGAATGCATTCCGCCATAGACAGGTTTAGGTACTTTAAATTCATTTATTGCAAAATAACCATAGCGAATACCCGCACCTGCCGTCAAATGATTCTTAAAGTCATATTGGTAATAGGTAGAAAAATTAACCAAACCTTGCATGATGTTTTTGAAAGGCTCATTCGTAAAACCGTTTGGTAAGCCTAATTCAACATTAAATGTATGTTTCGGTTCAATAACCTGCGCTGAATAGTCTAGCATACGCATCACTAAAGCCGCGATTAAAACCACACATTTAAACAATCTCTTCATTGGAGGTGAAAGTTACACATTACTTTTAAAAAAATAAAACAAGCCCGTTTTCCATCATCAACATTGCACAATAAAAACAAAGGAAATTAGAATGCTTAACTTTGCCTGATTGAACAAAGGAATTGTATATATAATTATTTCAGGAATTGCCTTTCTGATTGTTAATTTGATCGTAAAAATTCTTTCTGTTGGAATTCCAGCAATTAGCTTATTTCAGTTCCAAAAATACCCAATACACGAATTAGTCCTTGCGCGGTCAATTGTTTCTTTTACTCTTTCTTTTTATGCTTTAAAATCCAAAGGATTACCAATTCTGGGAAACAATCGCAAGTGGTTGTTCATGCGTGGAATATCGGGTACCTTCGCTTTAACACTTTTCTTTTACACGATTCAAAATTTACCTCTCGCTGTGGCTTCCACAGTTCAATACCT
>JBKDKG010000063.1:0-777 GCA_046345095.1 Flavobacteriia bacterium
CGTTTACCTTCGATTTAACAAAAATGCCTCACCTCTTGGTGGCCGGAGCAACTGGACAAGGAAAATCCGTTGGATTGAATGCCATTCTTATCTCATTGCTTTATAAAAAGCATCCTGCTCAAGTAAAATTTGTACTTGTCGATCCTAAAAAAGTGGAATTAACGCTATTCAATAAAATAGAGCGACATTTCTTGGCAAAACTTCCTGGTGAAGAAGATGCAATTATCACAGACACATCTAAAGTTGTAAACACACTAAATTCACTGTGTATCGAAATGGATGACCGTTATGCTTTGCTGAAAGATGCAGGCTGCAGGACAATCAAAGAATACAATGTAAAATTCATTGCCCGCAAACTAAATCCTGAAAAAGGGCATCATTACCTACCGTATATTGTTGTATTGATTGACGAGTTCGCAGATTTGATCATGACCGCAGGAAAAGAAGTCGAACATCCAATTGCACGAATAGCTCAATTGGCGCGTGCCGTGGGTATACACTTAATTGTAGCTACTCAGCGACCATCTGTGAATGTCATAACGGGTATGATTAAGGCAAACTTCCCTGCAAGAATTGCTTTCCGTGTATTATCTAAGATCGATTCACGAACTATTTTGTATGCATAAGGCGCTGATAAGCTCCGGATGCATCAAAACTAGTGCCTGAATCGATCTTAGATCATACACGGAAAGCAATAGTTGCAGTGAAGTTTGCCTTAATCATACCCGTTATGACCTTCACAGATGGTCGCTGAGTAGCTACAATTAAGTGTATACC
>JBKDKG010000064.1:0-4124 GCA_046345095.1 Flavobacteriia bacterium
TCAATTTCTTGTAAGCTGCCCTGTCCTGAAAAAAACTAGGTTGCCTTTTCATCTCCCTAATCAACAGTGGTTCGATACCATATTGCTTCAAAATATGTAATGAATCCGTCTCATCTTCCTCAGGCATTCCTCCCACGAGTAGCGTCTCAAAATCATCCGACAGAAAACGCGTTAAGAAAGTTGCATTATAGGTAGGCCCACCCATATTGAAACGATTGATTATCCTTAAAACTCGAATCTTACGCTTTTGCTGCATACTTAATTTTCATTCCGCCTGTCGCGTATCTTTCTCAAGCACAAGTTGTTGATAAAACAACTCTATAATTGCTCAACAAATTGATATAAATTATCAACTTTACAAGAACCAAAAAGCGGTATGAAGTTACTGAAAATCCTTTTATTTTTTGCTATTGTAGCAACTTTAAAATCTGCTGTTGCTCAAGGAGAACTGCAATCTGCGGTTAAAAATCTACATCAATCTACTGAATTTCAGCATGCAGGTATTTCATTCTTAGCTATTAACGCCGAAACTGGAGAAAAGATTGCAGATCTAAACCCACTACTTGGCCTACCCCCCGCCTCTACCGCAAAGTTATTTTCAACTGCCGCAGCAATTGAAATGCTTGGCCCAGATTACAGGCCAAAAACAAGGATCTACATAGATGGCAATGTATCCAATGATAGTATTTTAAATGGGAATATTTGGATTAGAGGTGGAGGAGATATAACGCTCGGCAGTCGTTTTTTTATGGAACAAGGGCATGAAAAAGATTTTTTAAAATCATGGGTTGATTCCATAAAGTCCAAAGGAATTAAACTCATTAATGGGAAAATCATAGCAGACGGATCTGAATTCGGTTATGCTGGTGTTCCTGATGGGTGGAGCTGGGTAGATATTGGCAATTATTATGGCGCTGGACCTTCGGGGATTTGTGTTTTTGACAACATGATTCGATACAATTTTAAAACTGGAAATACCGTTGGATCTCCAACCACACTCATAAATTATTTCCCTGAAATTCCTGGGCTAACTTTTCACAATTACATTCAATCAGCCAATGTAAACGACGACAATTCGTACATCTATGGAGGACCTTTTTCTAACGACCGTTTTGGAACTGGTTCACTTCCTATAAACAGAGCAAATTATTCTGTAAAAGGCAGCATGCCTGATCCAGAATTTCAATTGGCATATGAATTTGAAAAGGCTTTAAAGAACGTTGGAATTGATGTAAAAGGAGGTTCAGAAGGAGCGAGAAACCTAGCAAACCATACTTCTTTGAATTATTCAAAAATATACAAGTTGCTGTTTACCCATAGAGGCCAAAAACTAATTGATATTGCCCGTTTGACGAATATGAAAAGTATAAATCTTTTTGCAGAAGGTCTTGTCTGCTTAATTGGTTATGAAAAGAACGGAAATGGTTCAACAGAATCAGGGATTAAAGAAATGGAAAAATACTGGTCAACAAGAATAAACACCAGAGGATTGATTCTTAAAGATGGCTCAGGCCTTTCGCGCTCAAATGGAATTAGCGCAAGTCATTTTTGCGATTTACTGAAATACATGAACACATCAAAATTCAAAGATGCTTTCAACGCAACATTGCCAGTAGCAGGGAAATCAGGTACCCTGAATTCACTTTGCAGAAATCAACCTGGTCAAGGCCGTATTAGTGCGAAAAGCGGGACTATGTCTAAAATAAAATCGTATTCTGGATACGTTCAGTCCTCGTCAGGAAAGAAAATTGCGTTCGCCATTATTCTAACGAACTTTTCAGGATCCAGCAGCAATGCCACAACAAAAATTGAATCGATCTTGAATCAATTAGCTAATTTTTAGCTCCACCTCAAGAATTTCTTTCCAAAAATCTTGAATCGTTATACCATCACAAGCAAGCATTTGAGGAACGATACTTGCTGGTGAAAACCCAGGTGTAGTATTCACTTCTATCACATAAGGCGTTCCATTTACTATCATAAAATCTATCCGCGCTATAGATCTTAATCGCAACAACTGATAAATGAATTTTGCTTGCCGTTGCACCTCATCCTTAATTGCATCTTCAACTCTCGCCGGTGTAATTTCAGATGATTTACCAAGGTATTTCGCTTCAAAATCAAAAAACTCATTTTCAGAAGCTATTTCCGTAAGTGGCAGAGCATATACACCGTCTTTTCGTCTAAAAACCCCACAAGTTACCTCAACGCCGTCAAGAAATGACTCTGCGACAACAGTATCTCCCTCTTCAAAAGCCTTTTGAAAGGCAGGTAATACTTCATCGATTGTCTTCACCTTTGAAATTCCGTAACTTGATCCAGAATCAGATGGTTTTACGAAAATGGGTAACCCTAACTTAACCACCAACCCGTTTACGTCCAACTCATCATCTTTTGATAGAAAAACAGAATTTGCCACTTTTATTCCGAAGCCTTTTAAAAATTGGTTACAATACCATTTATCAAATGACAAGGCAGAAGCAAGAGGCCCAGAATTCAAATAAGAAATCCCTTTCATCTCCAGCAAAGCCTGAATTTTACCGTTTTCTCCTGGATCACCATGAACGTATACAATTGCCGCGTCAATTGAACACTTTTGACCTTTGAAATTAAAACTCATCGTATTCATGTCAAAATCATATTCCTTAAGCTCATGTAAAATATACCAACGTTCTTGTGATACCACAATTTTAAAAACGTGATACTCCTTCGGGAAATTTTCACAAATCGTTTCTGCACTTTTTAAGGATATTTCCCATTCAGAAGAGAATCCCCCGCAAAAAACTCCTATTCTTGTCATACGTGAATTTTACGGCTAAAATAAACCTTTTCAAAAACCAAAATAAATTGAAAATTTAAAGTTATTAGTCAGAACAATGTTGATTTCTTGGATTCAGTTAGAAATGCACTATTGTTTCATTTAACGCATTGACAATCTAAAATTTAAGATTGTTAAAAAGGTTTGCTAATCGGAATTTAAATTTAACTTACTTTCTTCTATATTTGCAGCCGTATTGTATCAACCATACACTTTTAAACTATGTTGCAAAAGATCATTTTAACCACTCTGTTGTTTACGAGCTTCTTAGGTTTAAGTCAAACAGCTACAATTTACAGCGGAACATTCGAATCACCTTTTACTGATTGGAGTATTTTAGGGCTTCAATCTCCTAACAAATGGGTGAATAGTGATTGTGCGGGAAATGGACCCTCGTTCTCTGGAACAAACTCCCTTTATGTCTCCAACCTGAGCGCAGGTTCAGGCTGTACTTCGTCCTATTCTTATGACGACGCACCCTCAGGCACATTGTACACGCTAGCATATACTCCAATAGACGCGACATGCGCTTCATCACTAACAATTCAATACGATTATACTTCAGGTGGTGTTGCGGCAGAAGATTTTACAGAATTAGTGTATAGCACTGATGGAGGAACAAATTGGAATGTCTTAGGTTCTGCTCTTACAATAAATGCATCTTGGTCAACAGTAACAACTTCACTTCCAAGTGCACTTGACTTTTCCAATTTCTTCATTGGTTTTAGGTTTACCTATAATAATGCTACTGTTTCTGGTCAGCCCACTGCAATTGACAATGTTGTGATTTCAGGAACAGATACGCAAAAGCCATTAATGACTTGCCCTACTGCTGTAGATTTACCAGTGGATGGTACTTGTTCAGCAATTGCAGATGATTTTGCAAAATCATTGGTGGCACTTTCTGATAATTGCACTGATTCGGTTAACATTCTAGTGAATCAGAACATACCGTTCGGAACAAATATAGGTGTTGCTCCAGGGGGAAGTGTAAGCATTACGCTAACTGCAACAGATGAATCAGGAAATACTGAAAGCTGCTCATTTACCTTAAATATCATAGACGACACCGATCCTCAAATAATTACTTGTCCAGGCGACACAAACCTTTATGTGAACAATAGCTGTAACATAGTCCTTGGAGATTATACATCGTTAGCAGTTGGAACTGACAATTGTTCTGCTTCAGTATTGTTTACACAAGCACCACCTGTAGGAACAATTATTTCTGGGCAAGGAACAATTACTCCTGTTACACTTACAGCATCAGACGATTCTGGAAATAGTGTGCAGTGTTCATTTAATG
>JBKDKG010000065.1:0-2683 GCA_046345095.1 Flavobacteriia bacterium
CCTCTACAGTATAAACATGCGTTGGAGAATGATCAATCGAAGAAGTTCCGTCTCCAAAGTCCCATTCATAACTGGTTGCATGTTCACTCGAATTTGTAAAATCAACTGTAAAATCATTGATTACTTGACCAAAATCTGCGACAGTCAAGTCTTCTTTGCCACGAAGATGCCAAGTAGAAATACTGTCTAAAACAACTAACCTTGCTGCAGCTTGAAGTTGGGCTGCTATTGAAGGGGCTAGACCACCAGTATAGCTTGCTCCAACAGCAGATTTCCTAAAAAGTGAGGAATAAAATGTGCATGCAGCCAGATAAGTACCTTCCATACTTGGGTGCGAACCATCACTGCTGTACAAATTGATCGTAGGATGATTGTCACGCACATATTTCCATGCAACTCCAACCGGACTAACAGAAGCATTGGCAGAATCGGCTATTCGCATATATGCATTTCTCAAACGGGCATTCATGCCGTCAAATGTGCTGATCGAATCCCATTGTGGATCGCCGTTTTGTCTTCCCCATGTCATGAAATACACCGCTTGAGAACAGTACCAATTATTGTAAACACTATCCGCAAGTGCAACAGCAGGTGGCAAGCTTTGTGCATTCACCTGATCCGTTGGAAAGGATGGCTCTTGACTTTGGCCTTGTATAACGACAAAATCCCATTGTCTCGAATGAATTTTCGTATGTGTTATAGCATCGCTCAAATGATTTTGAAAAGTATATCCTCCATTCGTTTTTGAATCCACAGTTGAGATATCACCGAGCGATTGTGTCAGATTATTAAAAACTGTCGGAAGATTATTGACGTAAGTATAACTGTTACCTATAAAAAGAACGGAAATACTATCCTGAGCATAGTTTGATCCTGAAATAAAAAGAAGCAGTAATAAGCCCAACTTTTTCATAATATCTGCGTTTTGTTTCTAAATTGACTAATTTGGTTGCCAAGCGTTGCCTTGGTAAAAAAACAAAATCAAGTATTCTTGGATTTCTAATTTATAGAATTATGTGGTCGAAACGATTGACTTTTATTTTTATCTTCTCCATCCCCTTCTTCTCTATCTCCCAATTTGGCTTTGAATTTTCAGACTCTATCGTTGTAAAAAAAGGAACAGATACCTTAAAACTAGCCTGGAGTGGTGGCTTGAGTTATGTTCAATTTTCTGATCTCGACTTTGACTTCGATGGCGACTTGGATCTGCTGGCTTTTGACCGAAGCAGTGATAACATTCGAATATTTCTTCAAGAGGAAAAAAATGGACAGAAATACTATTCATTGAAATACAACGCCAGAAATAGTTTTCCAAACGATATCCGTTACCGCGTTGCAACAGTTGATTACGACAACGACGGAAGGAAAGATTTATTTACCTATGGAATTGGTGGTGTGAAGGTGTACCGAAATGTTGGTGATGCAACCAATGGATTGCAATGGCAAGTTGCCAAAAATTTATTGTATTCCGATAACTGGGGCACTCAGTTGAATCTTTATGTTAGCTCAGCAGATATCCCTGCGTTTGTAGATGTGGAAAATGACGGTGATATCGATGTGCTGACCTTTCACATTGGCGGTGAACATTTGCAGTATCACCAAAATCAAAGTATGGAACTATATGGTATTCCTGACTCCTTGATCTTTGTTTTAAAAAATGAATGTTGGGGCGGATTTAGAGAAGATTTAAACACAAGCACAGTTTATCTTAATGACAATACGCTTAAATGTACAACTGGAAATATTTCAGGCGCTGAGTTACCCGTAAATCCTAATCTTCTTCAAGAGAAAAAAGTCGGCAACACAGCTCAAAAACATGCAGGCTCAACCATTTTAGCCCTGGATATCGACAATTCAGGAGTCTTAGATTTAGTAATTGGTGATGTTACTTTTCCGAATCTCAATCTTTTAGTCAATGGAGGAACAGCACCCAATACAAATTCATTAATTATAAGCCAGGACAATTCTTTTCCTAGTAATTCACAACCCGCCGACATGCAAATTTTTCCTGCCGCATTTTGGGTAGATGTGGATTTTGACACAAAAAAAGATTTGCTCGTTAGTCCAAATGCCAGAACGACTCCGGAAAATGAAAAGAGTATACTTTTTTATAAAAATGCTGGCACGAATGCACTTCCTGTTTTCATCTTCCAAAACAATGATTTTCTGCAAAATGAAATGATTGAACATGGTACAGGTTCTCAACCTATTCTTTTTGATTACGACCAAGACGGCCTGAAAGATCTTTTCGTTGCAAATTTTTACAGGTACATTCCAACTTTGAATAAAGAGTCCAGCGTTGCATATTACAAGAATACAGGAACAGCAACTAATCCGGTTTACACGTTTATTGACTATAATTTCCTGGATTTAAGTACCTCTTCGCTTGGATTAAAAATGGCACCTACATTTGGTGACCTCGATGGTGATGGTGATGAAGACATGATTCTTGGAAGAGACAATGGAACGTTAACGTATTTTGAAAACACGAGCACTGCTCCAACTGTATCGTTTGCGCCCCCCATTCAAAATTATACAGACAATGCAGGAAATGTGATCAGTGCAGGTCAAGGATCCAATCCACAGCTTTTCGATTTGAACAAAGATGGTCTACTTGACTTGATTGTCGGTAAAAAAACGGGCGAATTATTGTATTATGAAAACGTTGGCACAACTTCTAATC
>JBKDKG010000066.1:0-12020 GCA_046345095.1 Flavobacteriia bacterium
TTTTTAAATAGTATGGAAATGGACTTGGAAAAAAGAGAATACGACAGCGCAAAATATGAACAATATATCTTGGGGTCGGCAGAAGTCGTTGGATTAATGTGTCTCAAAATATTCGTTCAAGGAAATGAAGATGAATATGAGCGATTAAAACCATTGGCAATGAAATTAGGTTCTGCTTTTCAAAAGATTAATTTCCTTCGCGATTTAAAAGCTGACTATCAAGAACTAGGTCGCACTTATTTCCCCGGCATCGATTTGAACGAATTTAACGGAAAGGTTAAAAAAGAAATAGAAGCAGATATTGAAATAGATTTCAAACTTGGCTACGAAGGAATTAAACAGCTTCCAAAAAATGCTCGTTTTGGAGTATACATGGCTTACATTTATTATTATAAATTGTTTAATAAGATTAAATCAACGCCAGCTGAAGTAATTCTAAATGAACGAATTCGAATTCCTAACAACAAAAAATATCGTTTATTTGTAACATCCTTTGTCCGACACAATTTAAATCTGCTCTGATTGAATACGATAGACTCAAATAAAGTGATTTTAGTTAATGAGAATGATTTGAAAATCGGCCTCATGGACAAATTAGAAGCGCATGAAAAAGGCCTTCTTCATAGAGCATTTTCTGTTTTTGTATTCAATAGTCAAAATGAGCTATTGTTGCAACGTCGAGCATTCGGCAAATACCATTCAGAAGGTTTGTGGACAAATACTTGTTGCAGCCACCCAATAGACGGTGAAACGTTAATTGAAGCAGGCCATCGAAGGCTACAAGAAGAAATGGGGTTTGATTGTGAACTGATTGAATCATTTAGTTTCATCTACAGAGCAATATTGGACAAAGGTCTTACTGAATATGAACTTGATCATGTTTTGATTGGTCATTCTGATGAAACACCACATTTAAATACCGACGAAGCCATGTCGTTTAAATGGATGTCGATAGAGAACATTAAAAAGGAGATTGAATTGCATCCGAGACTCTACACTGAGTGGTTTAAAATAATTCTAGAAGATCATTACGAAACACTTTTAGCACTTCAGTACAATGAAAGTTTTTAGACGAGAAACTTTTAATGCCGCGCATCGCCTTTATAATCCTTCTTGGAGCGATGAAAAAAATTTGGAGGTGTTTGGAAAATGCAGCAACCCGAATTTTCACGGACACAATTATGTGCTTGAAACATGTGTTGAAGGACCAATTCATGAAGAAACTGGTTATGTGGTAGATCTTAAGAAATTGAAAACAGTCATTCGCGAAGAAGTTTGTGAACGATTCGATCACCGAAATCTTAATTTAGATTGCGTAGAATTTGAAAATCTAAAGCCCTCCGCTGAAAACATTGCAGTCGTCATTTGGAACCTGCTCAGGCCGCACATCGATAGCGAGTTAAAACTCAGCGTAAAACTCTGGGAAACAGAAAACAATATAGTCGAATACGACGGCAAATGACAACACTTTTCTGGCATCGACGGGATCTTCGAATTGAGGATAATGCAGGACTTTATAAAGCATTAAAAACACAGAATGAGGTGCAACCCATTTTTATTTTTGATGCCAACATTCTGAGTAAACTTCCTGCTAATGATCAACGGGTTCTCTTTATTCATCAGGAAATTACGCGACTATCGAAAGAATACTCGGATCTTGGTGTTGATCTGAAAATATACCATGGCGATCCGAGAATAATTCTTCCTAAGTTATGCAGCGAATTAAATATCAAATCTGTTGTTACAAATAGAGACTATGAGCCTTATGCCTTAAATCGAGATCAATTTATTTTTGAGAAATTACAAGCACTCAACATCACGTTTACAGGAGCAAAAGACCACGTCATTTTCGAGAAAAATGAAGTCTTAAAAAATGATGGCACACCCTATACCGTTTTCACACCTTATTCAAGAAAATGGAAAGAAAAACTTACTGACTTTTATTTGTCATCCTATCCAATCGAAAAATACTATCAATACCTAAAAAAATCTCAAACTTCTCCTATTCCAACTCTAAAAGATTTAGGATTTGAATCAAAGCAAACAACTGATTTTCCTGCGGCTAGTGAACCTTTATCGGTCATTTCCAACTACAAAGAAACCAGAGATATTCCTTCAATCATCGGAACGAGTCGCTTAAGTATCCATTTACGTTTTGGAACTATAAGCATAAGAAAACTAGCGCTAACCGCACTAAAGTTGAATGAAAGTTATTTAAATGAACTCATCTGGCGCGATTTTTACCAAATGATTCTTTTTCATTTTCCTTACTCTGCAACTTCGTCATTCAGATCAAAATATGACAAAATAGAATGGGAAAGGAATGAAATTCATTTCAATGCCTGGTGTGAAGGAAAAACGGGTTATCCACTCGTAGACGCTGGAATGAGAGAGTTAAATGCTACAGGTTTCATGCACAACAGAGTCAGAATGGTCGTAGCAAGTTTTTTTACAAAGCACCTTTTACTCGATTGGCGATTAGGCGAAGCTTATTTTGCGCAAAAGCTTTTAGATTTTGAACTGGCTTCTAATGTCGGAGGTTGGCAGTGGGCGTCTGGATCTGGATGCGATGCAGCTCCTTATTTCAGAGTGTTTAATCCAACGAGTCAACAAGAAAAATTTGACAAAGAATTTAAATACATTAAAAAATGGGTGCCCGAATTCGGAACCTCAGCTTATCCCGCACCAATAATTGACCATGCTTTTGCGAGAAACCGAGCAATAGAAAGATATAAATCAGCATTAAACGTATAAATATGTCTCTCCAAATCAACGACAACTGCCCTCACTTTGTATTAAAAGACCAAAATGGATCAGACTTTCTAATTTCTGATCAAATTGGACAAAAAAATCTTGTCATCTTTTTTTACCCAAAAGACGATACACCAGGCTGTACCAAGGAAGCCTGTTCTTTCAGGGATATGCATGATGATTTTTTAAATAAAGATTGTGTTGTGATAGGAATTTCCTCGGACTCAAGTGAGTCGCACCAAGAATTTGCAGAAAAACATAAGCTACCCTACACTTTACTTTCAGATCCACAAAAAGAGGTGCGCAAGCTGTTTGGAGTACCCTCAAATTTATTCGGATTAATCCCTGGTAGAGTTACTTATATCATCGATAAAAAAGGCATTGTGAGAGGTATTTACAATTCGCTTACTGATCCTTTGGGTCACATTCAGAAAGCGCTAAAAAAACTCGAAGAGTTGTAAAATTGATTTTTTACTGACTTTATCATTGCATATTGTCGCCATTTTATTCATCCTTTAAAAGTTGTTTTGTATGAATTAAAACAAACAACCATGAAAGGATACAAAACGAATATTGAATCAGAGGCACTTCAAAATACGAATTTCAGAAAAGTGTTATACACTGCGGACCATTTCCAACTCGTATTGATGAGTTTGCAACCCCTAGAGGAAATTGGCAACGAAATCCATATTACAAACGACCAATTTTTCAGAATTGAAAGTGGCCAAGGGAAATGTATAGTTGACGGTCACATTTACGAAGTAGAGGATGGTGATGTAGTAGTGGTTCCTGCAGGAGCAAAGCATAATTTCATCAATGTTAGCAAATCGCAATTTTTGAAATTATATACAATTTATGCTCCTCCACACCACAAAGACAAAATCGTTCGTGAAACTAAAAAAGAAGCCATGGAAAATGAAGCTTTTTACGTTGGGGTAACGAGTGAATAAACTGCTTATTTGAAAATTTCCTCGACAATCTCAAATCGAAAATCGAAAATTTCATTCAATTTTCTTTGAACAAGAATGGGGTGAGCAATTTTCCCAAGAATTCCAAAAGGCAATTCATAAGAAACTATATCTGACATTAGTACACCATTGTCCACGGTCTCAAAATGATGTTCATGGTGCCAAATTCGGTAAGGTCCTTTTCTTTGTTCATCAACAAAAAAATGATGTTCCTTAACATGTGTAATTTCAGTAATCCAATTCATAGGAATGCCCAATAATGGTCGAACACGGTATTCGATCATTAAACCTTCGTACATTTTTTCAGGCACTTCCGTTAACACATCGAAACCCATGTATTTCGGTGTGATTTTCTGCAAATTTCCTGGTGATGAAAAAAAATCCCAACAAGTTGCCATGTCGGTTTTAACAAGTTGCTGTCGTTTGAGCTGATACATTAGGTCATTTTTTAATAAAACAAGCAAAAGCATCAGTTTGTTCCTTTTGAACTTCTAAAAGAACTCAATTAATCTATAATTTAGAGCCATGAACGAAGCAGATTACAAAAAAGTTCTTACCGACTATATCGACAAACGATTAAATATCAGCGAAGAAGAAAAAGAAATCATTGCTTCCTCCTACACGCTGAAATCCTTTCAAAAAAAAGAACATATTTTCACTCAAGGGAAACCATGCTCAATAGAAACATTTGTTGTGAAGGGAACTCTCCGCCTCTATCATGTCGACAATAAAGGCCAGGAACATGTTCTGCTTTTTGCTTTTCCGGAATGGTGGGTGGGAGATATGGCTTCATTCAATACAGGTGAACCTTCAAGCTTAAATTTGCAAGTTTTGGAAGAAACAATTGCATTGGTAATTGACCCAACTGAAAAAGAAGTGCTTTTAAAAAAGGTACCCAAGCTTGAGCGACTCTTTCGATTGATGATTCAAAAAAATCTATCGGTTCTTCAAAAACGTTTTTTACTAACAATAAGTGCTAATGCCAGTGATCGCTACCTTGAATTAATTGAAAGATCGCCGGGTATTGAGCAACTTGTTCCTCAACACCAAATTGCCTCCTACTTGGGCATTCATCCAGAATCATTAAGCAGGATGAAGAAGCAACTGTTGAAATAGCCTTATAAAAACTTCTTGAAATCTCTTAACCTATGTCAACGAGTTGACAATTTGGTTGATTTACTTTTGCTTAAATAATTTTAAAAAGAAGACAATGACAACAACTTGGAATGCAGACAATATGCACAGTGAAATAGGTTTTAAGGTGAAACACATGATGATTACCAATGTGAGTGGAAACTTCGAGCGTTTCACCGCAAGTGCTGAAACGAATGGAGATGATTTTACAAATGCAAAATTTAATTTTAGTGCCGAAATTGATTCAATAAACACAGGAGTATCAGACAGAGATGGTCATTTGAAATCTGATGATTTCTTTGGTGCACAAAGTTTTCCACTTTTATCTTTCAACAGCACAGGAGTGGCAAAAAAATCAGATGACCAATACACAATCACTGGTGATTTAACGATTCGTGATGTTACAAAAAAGGTGGAATTTCAAGCAGAATTAGGTGGAATTGCAGTTGATCCTTATGGTCAAAC
Organism: Flavobacteriia bacterium; assembly: GCA_046345095.1. Classification (GTDB taxonomy): domain Bacteria; phylum Bacteroidota; class Bacteroidia; order Flavobacteriales_D; family Crocinitomicaceae; genus M0103. The sequence continues at coordinate 5,319 of JBKDKG010000066.1, forward strand.
AAAAGCAGGTTTTTCAATTTCAGGAAAGATCAAACGCAGTGACTTTGGTTTAACTTGGAGCGCAGTTACTGAAGCCGGAAATATTGTTGTAGGTGACGAAGTGAAATTGTCCGCTGAAATCCAATTCATCAAGAAAAGTTAAAAAATTCAACTTTCTCTGAACAAAACAGCTTTTAGTCTGTTTTACAAAAAGCAAGTAGTAATAGTGGTTAAACGAAAAGTCGCAGAATAGCCATATTTTGCGGCTTTTTGTTTTTTGTTAATCGCCTACCTCACATAATCTTGCTTATGGACCAACATATATTGGTCATTGTCTAACTTGATGTACCCCTGGTCGTAGCAGAAAAAATACTTAGATCCTTTTTGAGTCCGATAAATATTGGTGAAATAATGAAAATTAAAACCTTCCTCTGCAAGCGTAATTCCATCAACGGTTATTTTACCATTCGGATTTAACGTTGACAATATTCGTCTGTTTTTGCGGAGAATGTTGTTTATCCTGCGCATGTAAGTCGTAGTATCCTCGTTCATTCTATTGTTGTGAGTATTCCTACAATAATCCGAACAAAACTTCTGATCCCTTCGTCCCAAAAGTTTTTGACCACATTCCTTACATTTTCTTTCTTCTGTTGCTTCTTTTGCCATACTAATGAATAGACAATGTTAACAATATTTAACAGCAAAATCAAGGGTTTAGCGGCGATTGTTATAACCTTTGTCTCAATAGATCACTTACAATATGACTGAAAACACGGATCAACCAATCAACTCAGCGGAAGCCCTGCGACAATTGAGTGAGAAGATTAAACTAGAATCTATCATTATTCAGAAACTTCGTGAGGAAGTGGCAAAAATTATTGTTGGTCAAGACTATATGATTGATCGATTATTAATTGCTTTATTAGCGGATGGGCATGTCTTACTTGAAGGAGTTCCCGGACTTGCAAAAACATTAGCAATTAAAACACTTGCGCAGGCAATTGACCTCGATTTCAGTCGCATACAATTCACGCCAGACCTCCTTCCAGCAGATGTCACAGGAACAATGATTTACCAACAAAAGAGTGAGAAATTCACCGTTAAAAAAGGTCCTGTCTTTGCAAACTTTGTGTTAGCGGATGAAATCAATCGTGCACCAGCCAAAGTGCAAAGTGCCTTACTAGAGGCAATGCAAGAAAAACAGATTACTATTGGAGAAGAGACCTTTCAGCTTCCTCTGCCATTTCTTGTTCTAGCTACGCAAAACCCTATCGAACAAGAAGGAACGTATCCATTGCCTGAAGCACAAGTAGATCGATTCATGTTGAAAGTGGTGCTCGGATACCCAACCAAGGAGGAAGAAAAAATGATCATCAGAGCCAATGTCCGAAAAGGTGGTATTGGTCAATGCAATAAAGTAATTGGCTCGACCGACATCCTTAGAGCGAGAGAATTGGTTAGAGAAATCTATCTTGATGAAAAAGTTGAGCAATATATAGTGGATCTGGTTTATGCCACACGCACACCTGAGAGCTATGGCCTAGGATTTTTACAACCATTAATTGGTTTTGGCTGTTCACCACGAGCCAGCATCAACCTAGCGCTAGCTGGTAAAGCATATGCATTCCTTCAGGGCAGAGCATTTGTTACACCTGAAGACATTCGAGCAATTGCCAATGACGTAATGGGTCACAGAATTGGGCTTACATACGAAGCCGAAGCAGAAAACGTAAATGTCGCTGACGTATTGAAGAAAATAGTGGACAGAGTTGAAGTTCCTTAATTTTTGAGAAATCCTTGGAAACGAAAGACCTCATCAAAAAAATTCGTCGTTTGGAAATTAAAGCCAAAGGCTTAACCAAACACATTTTTTCAGGAGAATACCATTCGGCATTCAAAGGCAGAGGCATGGCTTTTAGTGAAGTCAGAGATTACCAAATTGGTGATGAAGTGCGCACAATCGACTGGAATGTAACTGCTCGCTACAATTCACCGCACGTAAAAGTCTTTGATGAAGAAAGAGAAATGACAGTCATGCTGTTGATTGACATTTCAGGGTCTCAAAATTTTGGCACCAAAGACAAATCGAAAAGAGAGTTAGCTTCTGAAATTGCTGCTTTACTTGCATTTGCAGCTGTTTCAAACAATGATAAAGTTGGCGCAATATTATTCTCATCAGAAATTGAAAAATACATCGCTCCAGAAAAAGGGTCAAAACATGCATTGCGAATCCTTCATGATTTACTCGAATTCAAACCAAAGCATAGCGGCACTTCAATCAAATCTTGCCTCGAATTCCACAGAAATACCCAGAAAAAAAGAACGATTACATTTGTTCTAAGCGACTTTAACGATTCCAATAACTTCTTGGATGCTTTTAAATTAACGCGCAAAAAACACGACACGCTAGCAATTCAATTAGTCGATCATTCAGAATTAAATTTACCGAAGATGGGGTTAGTGCAGCTTTTCAATGCTGAAACTGGCAACACAACATGGGTAAATAGTAATGATAAAATGGTTAGGAAGCAGTTCTCGGAAATTTTTCAAATAAAGTCGGAATCACTGAAAAAGGAGTTTCAAAAGTCGGGGATTAACCACATAATGTGTTTTACAGACCAAGATATTATTCATCCATTAACTGCATTATTTAAAAATCGTTGATGAGATTTCTACTGATGCATAGCTTTTTATTGTTTGCTACAGCAAGTTATAGTCAAGAGGTTGATGCATCAATTTCAAAAAAGAATTTAAATGTAGGAGATACGGCAACTATATTCTACACACTTACAAGCAATTCCATTAAGAAACCACAATTTCTTGCACAAAATCAAATAATTCCTAGCTACTTAATCAATAAAAATGGTTCCGTTTCATTGCAAAAAAGCAGCGATATTGAATGTATTCAGCCATTTTGTGATACGATTTACACCAAAGGGAATAAAAAAATATGGCTTGGAAAATATAAAATTACCATTTGGGATTCTGGTAGTTACCTGATTAAAGGTCCAAAAATAATATCAGACGACTCAACCATTTACTTTCCCGATTTAACGATCCATTCCAATTTTATCGCTGCAGTTTCAGGAAAGGATATTTATGATATTGAAGAACATTTTACAAAACTGCCCGAGGAAACAATCATCGGACTTTTAAAAAATAATGGCTGGATTGCTATTCTTATTCTATTCATTTCAGTTGCAATTTTCCTTTATTTAAGAAAAAGAAAAAACAATATTGCAACTCCCCCAGTTCGAGCAATATCCCTCAAAAAAAGAACGTTGCTGGCCATTGATGGTTTAGAAAAATCAAAGCTCTGGAAAAAAAATCAACTCAAAGAACATTTCGTGGAATTGTCCTTTATACTGAGGTCCTACCTTTCCTCGCGCTTTGATATTCAACTTCTAGAACGAACTACAAAAGATGCATTATTGCTACTTAAGCAAAAAGGTTTAAGTGATGACATTTTAATAGCTGTCAAACAAATTTTGGAAGAATCAGACCTTGTGAAATTCGCCAAATCTAATCCGAATGAAAGCGATATACTGAAAGTTTCAGCTATCGCTCGCCAAATCGTTTATCAGACTAGCCCAATAGAGAACGACCTTGTTGACTAACTGGAACATACAAATATGGGAATACGATTTCCATGCCTCACAGTGGCTATGGCTATTGCTATTCTTGCCATTTATAGCATGGATCTTATTTAAAAAAGAAAATTCTAGACGAGGTGATTGGAAATACAGTGGTATTGAACAAGACCAAAATCTTCTCAATACAAGTTGGGTAAAACCATTGAGACAATTTCTTTTGTTTTTGAATTTAATAGCAATCTCATTTATGGTTATTGCAATGGCGAAGCCCTATCATCCTTACGATCAAGATGCAACTGATGAAGAATTTAAAAATGGCATTGACATAATTCTAGCAATGGATGTGTCTGTTTCGATGCTCGCCATGGATTTCGAACCCAATCGATTAGAGGCAGCAAAACGTGTAGCCAAAGAATTTATTGATGGAAGACGTGGAGACCGAATTGGACTTGTTGCATACGCGGGCGAAGCATACACTGCCTGTCCTGCGACGATTGATCATGAGGTACTCAAAAACCAAATCGATCTTATTGGAACAGAAGAAATTGAAGGAGGAACAGCTATCGGAACGGGACTGGGAACAGCTGTAGCAAGATTAAGAAGCGACAGTTTACCATCAAAAGTGGTCATTCTGCTTACAGATGGAAGCAACAATGCCGGAGAAATTGATCCAATCGCTGCTGCACAACTAGCTAAAGCAAAAAATGTTCGCGTATATACAATTGGTGTAGGCTCAAATGGATTAGCGCAAACTCCCGTGATTACACCTTTTGGTATTCGCTACGAAATCGCTCCTGTAGAAATTGATGAATTGACCTTAACCAAAATTGCAAAGATTGCTGATGGGCAATATTTCAGAGCGACTGATGAAAATAGTTTGCGTTCAATTTATGCAGAAATTGAACGATTGGAAAAAAGAAAAATTCTAAATCGAAAATTTGCGTCCGATCCACCTGCAACACCTGCTGCATTTTTAAATTGGGCTTTTTTGCTAATTCTTATTTCCTGGATCATTAAACGCCGTTTATTTCATTATGAGTTCTAAGTTGAAATACAATTTTAGATATTACGGCCTAATGTCCGCCATCCTTCTTTGGGAATTGATTTTCGCACTTTTTGCATTTGGATGTTACTTTATTTTCGACTATTCAGTCGGTAACTCGAGTGGGTTGCAGTTTCGCTTTAAAAATGCTGAATCCCTTTGGCTACTCGTTTTATTAATGCCGTTTAGTGTCCTATTTATTTTACAAGTAAGAGCACACAATAAACGAAATGATTCCATTCCACCTCAACTCATTCGATTGTTGTTGCAACCAGTATCAGATTTAAGGGTTTTTCTAAAGTACTTTTTTCTTCGTAATGGGATAGTTTTTCTTATTGTGGCCATGGCTCAGCCTTCTTTCGGCAACAAAAAAGTTTCGGGTACAATTCGCAGTATGGAGATTGCGCTTTGTCTTGATGTTTCAAATTCAATGAATGCAAAGGACATAACAAATGATGCAAGTCGTTTAGATGTTGCCAAAAGAGCAATGAGTGAATTGATTAATAGGCTTTCAGGTGAAAAAATCGGTGTTACATTATTCGCGGGAAATGCTTTTGTTCAATTACCATTGACAACCGACTATGATGCTGCAAAAATGTTTATTGAAGAAATTGAGACTGGGATGATTTCCAAACAAGGAACAAATTTTTCAGATGCTCTCTTAACAACTACCCAGATGTTCTCTCCTTCAAAAACATCAAAAGTTATTTTATTGGTCACAGATGGTGAAGATCATGAGGAATATCCAAAAGAGGCACTCGAAAAAATAAGAGAAGCAAATATTCACCTCTGTGCACTTGGATTAGGCAGTCAAAATGGCGGACCAATCCCCTTAGATCCGTTAAGGCCAGAGATTGGCTACAAAAAAACTGAAAGTGGCCAGCTCATTATTTCTAAAATGAATCCAGAATTAATTGAAAGTATTGCAAATGATGCAGATGGATTAGCACAAATTTCTTCTGATCCCTTTCCAGATCTTACAGGTATGTTAACAGAAATTAACCAAATGAAACGAACTAAATTACGAGATTTGGAATTCGAAATTCAAGAAAACAGGTACCAATTGCCACTTGGAATTTCAATAGCTTGTTTCCTCATCTATTTTATGTTAGGTAACAAATTAATACGACACGAAAACGCATGAGAATTCTTTCGACATTCTGTTTGATAATTATTTCTTTCATTGCCAATTCGCAAGAATGGAAGAAATCTTTAATGGATGCGAGAAATAACTATAAAAACGGCCAATTTTCAGAAGCTGTTCAAAATTATCGAAAAGCAATCGCGACTGCACCTAAAGAACTAGACCTCTCAGAGGAACTAGCCCAGGCTTATTATAAATCGAGAGAATTTAAAGCAGCTGAAAAAGAATATGAAAAATCTCTCAGTTCTGATAAAAACAAAAAAACAACAGCTTCAAAACATTACAATATTGGCAATAGCCGAATGAAAAGCCGAAATTATTCTGGTGCCATAGATGCTTTCAAACAAGCATTGCGACTAAATCCAAATGATGAAAAGACAAAATATAATCTTTCAGAAGCTATCCGGAGATTAAAATCTCAAAAGAAAAAAGATCAAAAGAAACCCATATCAAAAGAGAAAGATAAGAATCAAAACAAAGAGAAAGATCAAAAAAAAGACAATCAAAAGAATAAAAACAAGCAAGCCAAGAAGCCTGATTCTAAAAATGATAAAGGATCCCTTTCAGAACGAGCTGTTGATAGAATGCTTGATAAACTAATGAAAGATGAAACGGCGACAAAAAGGAAAATAAACAAAAACAAACAAGCCTCGTCGAATTCTAAATCAAGTAAAGATTGGTGATGAAATTGTTGCTTTTACATATTGTTTGTCTTTTAACTCTTTTTTCTTGGGCGCAAAAACCCTTGGTTTACCTAGAAGTTGAGCCTAAAGAAGCTGAGGTCGGTGAAGCAATTACTATTACCGTTAAGGCAAATATACAGGGTGATGTTGATATCGACCTGCCTGCAGCATATGTAAGTAGTTACAATACCATGAGTGGCATGGAACAAGAAATTGATTACAACAGTGGTAAAGTAATCACCTATTTCTATCACTCTCAGT
>JBKDKG010000067.1:0-745 GCA_046345095.1 Flavobacteriia bacterium
CGCCATTGAACAATGGAGTATCAGGTGGTTCACATGAAATATCGATGGGTATCAATCTTACGTGTAAGAAGAAACCTGTTTCTTTCAAAACAATTTCCTGTCCATCGTTTTAAATTTTCCTCAAATTGCAGTTTTGAGGTCTTTAGTATAACAAGAAAGGTTTATTCAGTTGAGTAAACCTTTTTTCCTTTTATGTAGGTGTAGCTGGCAAAATTGGGTTGAAAATCCCCCTTTGATTGGATCGGATGCTCAAAAATGGCGAATGTCGCATCTTTTCCTTTTTCAAGTGTACCAAGTTCATTTTCTTGAAATGAGGCAAAGGCTGCCCAAGATGTCATGCCGCGAATACACTCATCTAGAGTCAGGGATTCATTGGAATAAAATCCACCACCAGGAATTCCATCACTGTTTTTTCTTTGAACAGCTGCATGAATAGTTAAAAATGGATCCGTAAGTTCGACCGGAAAATCAGTTCCAATTGCAAGCATACCATATTGATTTAGTAATGATTTATAGGCGTATGCACCAATCATTCGTTTTCTGCCCAATCGTTGTTCAGCCCATCGCTGATCGCTCACTGCATGAGTGGGTTGAACGGATGGAAATACACCATATTTCCCAAAAAGTGAAATGTCTTTTTCGTCAACAACTTGCGCATGCTCAATTCTCCAACGATGGTCCTTGTTTACCTCGAAAATACGCTGGTACAAATCAAGCAGGATTTTATTCGTAGAATCTCCAATTG
>JBKDKG010000068.1:0-4258 GCA_046345095.1 Flavobacteriia bacterium
ATTCATATTAAAACGAATGGTAAATTCAATTACGAACCCTCGATTGTTTCAAATCCTTCATCCCCCACTTTTCGTTTGATGCAAAAAACAGCTAAACAGGTTTTTCCTGATGTAATCGTTGCACCATATCTAGTTCTGGGAAGCACTGATTCAAGACATTATAAAAATCTCACAAAAAACATTTACAGATTTGTGCCTTTTCGTTTAGAACCTTCTGATTTGAATAGAATTCATGGAATTAATGAACGTATTTCAATAAGAACCTACAAAGAGGGAATCAACTTTTACATTCAATTGATTCGAAATTCAACCCAATGACGATTCGGGTCAACGGCTTGAAAATTTAATTATCCAAAGAATTCCTTAACATCTGTGTCAACTGTCTGTTGTACGTTTCAATAAGGTATTTCAAATAGTTAGGTGTGCTCTTTGCAATACATTTCGTGTACTGCTTTAAACGGTATTCAATATGTTCTTGAAGTGTGCTAAGCAATTCAATTGAGCGGTCAAAATCATTCGTGGCATCCAATAATACTTCAAAATGATTTGTCATGGATAAAACAACCGCCTCTTTACCTTTTTTCCCTTCATCCATACATTCATAGTATGCTTCACGAATGTTAAAGGATTCCAGTCGTTCAGTTTTGAGTATACTTTCCATGTGTTTTGGAAATTCATACTCTACTTCGAATTCAAGATCATCCGATTCGGAAAGACGAGATTCTAAGAACCGATCCGGAAAACGAAACGCATCTTGCCAATTCAAGAAATCTTGCCAAAACCCAAATCGACGCACATTGTTTCCCAAATCAATCACCTTAAATCGATCTTTGTTAGGGAGTTTACGTGAACCACGTCCGATCATTTGATGATAGAGCGTAAGTGATCTTGTGGCGCGGTTCAAGATGATCGTTTGAACAGTTGGTTCATCAAAACCAGTAGTTAAAATTCCAACAGAAGTTAAAATAGCATCTTTCGTTTCTTTGAACCATTTTAAGACATCCTTTCGGTCCTTATCGCTAAAAGTGGAATCAAGGTGTCTAACGGGATAGCCGCGCTTTTTGAAGGTTTCCTCAACACGCAGTGATGTATCTATACCGGCATTAAAAATCAATGTTTTATCCCCAACAGCAATCTCTTCAAAGGCAAACAGAAGTTTCTCCTGCATGAAATAATTACCGTAAACAACATCTGAGCTATTGACTGTAAAATCGCCATTTGAACCGATTTTCAATCCATGAAGATTCACATCATACGTGTAGGTATCAGCATCCGATAAATAACCACCTTCTATCAAAGATGAGATACTCTCTCCAACGATTAACTTATGATAGTTGTCATTCAAAGGAAGTGTCCGATTGCTACTGAGCGGTGTTGCCGTTACGCCAAGAATATTTCCTTCTTGGTAATATTGAAATATTTTTCTGAAACTATTGTAATGCGCTTCATCAACAATGACCAATCCTACACCTTCAATGAAGTTTCCATTCTCATTCAAGCGATTGTTCAAGGTTTCAACCATCGCAATGAAACACGCATACTCATGCTGATCAGGAATTGATTTTATTTCGCTGTTGATGACTTTGTTTTTGACCCCAATGGCTTCAAGTTGACGTGAAGTTTGGATTGAAAGTTCTATTATGTGCGTTAGAATCAATACCTTCTCGCCGGTTTTTTCTATGAATTTTCGGGCTATTTCTGAAAAGATAACCGTCTTCCCTCCTCCAGTCGGCAATTGAAACAACAAGTTGAATTTCTTGCCATTTTTTTCAAGTTCTTCAATGATTGAAAAAACAGTCTTCTCCTGAAAAGGATAGAGTTTTTTGGCTTCGTACAGTTCTAAATCAATCATCGCAGGGTGTCAAAAAAGGGGTACAAAAATACCTCCTTTAATCCGTTCCACAAAACTTTTAAGATGAATAAATAATTAAAGTGGATTTTTAATAAAATTGGAATCCTATTATTATTGTTTCGAATAACAAATCAACGATGATTTGCCAAAAGATTTATTTTTGTACCCTCAAACATTTTTAATAAAACAACAATGAGCGAAATAGAAAAAGTAAATTGTCTAATCATAGGTTCCGGACCTGCAGGTTACACTGCGGCAATTTATGCTGCACGTGCAGACATGAAACCTGTTCTTTATCAAGGAATGCAGCCAGGCGGACAATTGACAACAACAAACGAGGTAGAAAATTTCCCAGGTTATCCAGAAGGGGTTACTGGACCAGAAATGATGGTACAATTAGAAGCACAAGCAAAACGTTTTGAAACAGATATACGATTCGGGTTCATTACAAAAGTTGATTTTTCTGGCTCTGTACACAAATGCTGGACCGAAAATGGTCATGAGATTCACGCTAAAACAATAATTATTTCAACTGGAGCGTCTGCAAAGTACCTTGGATTGGAGAGTGAGCAGAAATATTTGCAACTCGGTGGAGGCGTTTCAGCATGTGCAGTTTGTGACGGATTTTTCTATCGCGGACAAGAAACTGTAATCGTTGGAGCGGGTGATTCAGCATGTGAGGAAGCGCACTACCTATCAAAATTGTGTACAAAAGTTACGATGTTGGTTCGACGTGAGGAATTTAGAGCCTCAAAAATCATGGCAGACCGAGTAAAAAAGACACCAAACATTGAAATCCTTTATAACACAGATACACAAGAAGTTCTGGGAGATGGCAATGTTGTAACTGGTGTACGTGTTAAAAACAGCAAGACAGGCGAAGAAAAAACAATTTCTTGCACTGGTTTCTTTGTTGCGATTGGACATCAGCCAAACACTGAAATTTTTAAGGATTATATAGATCTCGACGAAACAGGCTATATTCAATATGCCCAACCTGGAACTTCAAAAACGAATGTTGCAGGTGTCTTTGTTGCTGGAGATGCAGCTGACAAAACGTACCGACAAGCAATTACAGCAGCTGGAACTGGTTGCATGGCAGCTTTGGATGCGGAGCGTTATTTAGCCGCACTAGAACATTAATAAGATATAAGTTTAAATAGATTTTTAAAGAAGCTTTAGGGCTTCTTTTTTTTGTTAATACCCGAACAAATAGGAAGCTAAAGCTAATAATAAAAAGATGGGTACCGAAATTAGACATACAGCACCGGCGATTAGGAATAAATAAACAAATATTCCCCCAACAGATAAACCTTCCACCTCAACAACTACAATCAGTAATACACAAATTCCGACGATTAGAGCCCCTATTAAAAAAGCAAAAAGTGCCCTTATTAAATACTCCCTTGGTGTTCTAAGATATATTTCTCCATATGGCTTCTTCAATTTTTTGGCGTTTATCTTGTACTTGGTATTCAGTTTGTGAAGAAGTGATTCTTTTGTTCGTTTTGTTGTTTTGTAATACTTAGCAACTTTGGTTTCAGCAACTCTTAGCCCTTGAATCGCTGGTGTATTGAATTCACTATTCTTTTGTGATAACTCATTATCTAACTCGTCCTCAAACGCATTACTTTTTGAATGCGAAATAGAATTATCCTCTCTATCGGCATTTCTTTCCTCGCTAACAAATCTATTAGAAACAGGCTGATGATTTTTAGTTTTCCATTCAATATGGTAACCACTTGTGTATTGGCGCTTTGTGATTGTGCAACTTGAAACAATCAGAATCAAAAGAGTTGAGCTTAATGATCTCATAATGTTTAAATTATTTCTTTACCGTTCTTTCAAGCATTGGAACAAATTTAAACGTTCCAAGTTCTTCAATTTGCATTTCGTTTTCGGAAATTTTAGTAATTCGCTTCATGGTTTGTTCACTACCCTCTCCAACAGGAATAACCATAACCCCACCAACTTTCAGTTGAGCAACTAGGGCTTCCGGGACATCTGGAGCACCGCAAGTCACAATAATCTTATCAAAAGGAGCAAATGCAGGCATCCCTTTGTATCCATCACCGAAAAGTATTTTAGGATTAAATCCAAAAAAACGAACAATATTTTTCGCCTTGTCATACAATTCCTTCTGACGCTCAATACTGAACACCTTAGCGCCCATTTGACACAGTATGCAAGTCTGAAAACCTGAACCAGTGCCAATTTCTAAAACTTTCTCCCCCCTTTTCAAATCTAGTAATTGGGATTGAAAAGCGACTGTTACTGGATGTGAAATTGTTTGTCCAGCACCTATCTGAAAAGCCATATTACTGTAGGCTTGTTCAACAAAAACAAGATCAAGGAAAAAATGACGCGGAACATTATCGAAAGCTTCGAAAATAGCTTCATTTGTAA
>JBKDKG010000069.1:0-1541 GCA_046345095.1 Flavobacteriia bacterium
GGGTAAAAACAGGGTTTTGATCCATTGAAATAAAGATACACCTTTAAAATTTATTGCATGAAACTGTTCAATGCTTTTCCATCATTGCTGTTGCTTTTTACTTAATTTTGTGTAAAAGCAAAAACATTGAGTCATCTTTCCATAGAAATAGGAGAACACGCCATTCGATATACCGAATCCATAGGCGAGGAAACTAAAAGTCACATCTTTACATTTGGTGACAAACAAGATCATCGCTACAAGGAACAGTTAGAAGTACAGCTGGAAGAAATCGGCCTAAAAAATAAATCGTTCGAAGAACAAACACTTTCTTGGACAGGTTTCAGATCCACACTTATACCCAGTAGTGTTTTTTCAGAATCAAAGCCTGAAACACTTTATAGATTGTGCTTTGGAAGTGACACACCTGCTGCTCACATCGATTACAATCGCATTCCAGAGCAAGGATTGGTGAATGTTTATGAAATACCACAATGGGTAAAAGCATTTTTTGTGTTAAAATACCCACGTATTGTTATTCAACATGAGGGGTCACATTTGCTACGTGGTATTTTTTCAGGTTCGGTTTTCCGACTTCGTTCCATTCTTACAATTCACAACAATCATTTCCTTTTGTGCATCGTAAAAGAAAATAAATTGCTGTATTATTCTGCTTTTGATTACATCGAATTGGATGATATTGTTTACCATTTTATGTTTACGCTTCAGCAGAAAGATTTGCTACAGGAAAAAGGTTCGATTGATATTTGTCCAGGTATCGGTTTTACAGCAGATCAAGCGAATGAATTGAATCAAAAGCTAAATTCGCTGAAGGATTTAAAAGATCAACCCGCTTCAATACAAGACTCATTGTTGCAAAATGCTCAGCGGTTATGCGTATAATCAGTGGAAATTTAAAGGCACGTCGGTTTTCAGTTCCTAAGAATTTTCCTTCGCGACCAACAACCGACTTTGCAAAAGAAGGCTTGTTCAATATTCTTGAAAATCAAATTGACCTTTTTGACTTAGAAATATTGGACTTGTGTGCAGGAACAGGAAATATATCTTTCGAATTCCTTTCGCGGGAGGCTGGAAATGTCACCGCTGTTGATTTGAATGTCAATTGTATTCGGTTTATTCGAAAAAGCGCGGCTCAACTTGGTATTGAAGAAAACCTAGAAACCATAAAATCAGATATTTTAGCCTATTTAAGTAAAATTGACAGAAAATTTGACATCATCTTTGCAGATCCTCCCTACGATGTTAAATTCCACGCTGAAATTGCTAAAATCGTCTTTGAGCGTTCTCTTTTGACAGAAAATGGATTGCTGATCATAGAACATGGAAAATTCACTGATCTTTCTCAGATAACTCATTTCGAATTATTACGTAATTATGGGAACGTGAATTTTAGTTTTTTTAGAATTCAGGAAGATTAAAAGATAATTATGCAAAAAATTGGTTTGTTTCCAGGATCGTTTGATCCATTTACTAAAGGTCACGAAGCTGTTGTTAGAAAAGCACTTGGTTTGTTTGACGAATTAATAATTGCCATTGGATTA
>JBKDKG010000070.1:0-5135 GCA_046345095.1 Flavobacteriia bacterium
CTGCAGAAGTTAAATTAATGCTTGATCCAAATGCTGATCCTTACGCATCACCAACTGAGCCTGCTAGTGAGCCTCAGCGCTTTGGAGCAAAGGATGTTACAGACCTTACATGGAAAAACTTGATGGACTCTTATTCCTGTACAGAGTGTGGAAGATGCACATCGTCTTGCCCTGCAAATGTTACAGGAAAGTTACTTTCTCCAAGAAAAATAATGATGGATACTCGAGACCGTCTTACTGAAGTTGGAAATAACATTAAAAAACACGGTAAAGAATATTCAGATGGTAAAAGTTTGTTGGGCGACTATATTACTGAGGAAGAAATTTGGGCATGTACTTCCTGCAACGCTTGCGTTGAAGAATGCCCTGTAAACATTGATCCTCTTTCCATAATTGTAGATCTTAGAAGGTATTTAGTGATGGAAGAATCAAAAATGCCAACTGAATTAACAGGTATGTTAACAAATATTGAGAACAATGGTGCGCCATGGCAGTTTTCTCCTAATGATCGTTTAAATTGGGCAAATGAAGAATAAAAAGTCTGAAGTAGAATTGATAGAGCTGGTTGAGAATGGAAAACATCTTTCACCCATTTTACCCGAGCACGTAAAAAATTACCTAATTGATATTGATGGTACTGTTTGTGATGATATTCCAAATGAAGAACCTGAAAGAATGGCTACTGCTGCCTTGTATCCAGATGCATTGGAAACAGTGAACAAATGGTATGAAGAAGGACATGTCATTACTTTTTTCACATCAAGGTTAGAAGAGCATCGCACTGTTACAGAAGAATGGTTGAAAAATAATGGATTTAATTACCATGGTTTACTTATGGGTAAGCCGCGCGGCGGCAACTATCATTGGATTGATAATCATATCGTAAGAGCAACACGTTATGAAGGTAAATTCACTGATCTAATTGAAAAAAGAGTTAATATTCAAGTTTTTGAAGAATAATACTATGAGTTTGAAAGTACCTACAATGGCAGAAATGATGGCACAGGGGGAAACTCCAGATGTGCTATTTTGGGTTGGATGTTCAGGGAGCTTTGATGATCGAGCTAAAAAGATTACGAAGGCAATTGTTAAAATCCTCAACCATTGCAATGTGAAATTCGCAGTTTTAGGAACTGAAGAAAGTTGTTCGGGTGACCCTGCGAAAAGAGCTGGAAATGAGTTTACATTTCAAATGCAAGCAATGATGAATATTCAAGTTCTAAACGGATATGAAGTAAAAAGAATTGTTACAGCCTGCCCTCATTGTTTCAATACGCTGAAAAATGAATACCCTGAATTAGGAGGTAATTATGAAGTAATCCATCATACGCAACTAATTCAAGACCTTATCAATACAGGTAAGTTAGCGCTCAAAGGAGGTACAGTTTACAAAGGGAAGAAGATCACGTTCCACGACCCTTGTTACCTAGGAAGAGCAAATGATGTTTATGAAGCTCCGCGTGAATTGATAGAAAAACTTGATGCTGAATTGGTTGAGATGAAACGTTGCAAAACAAATGGTTTATGCTGCGGTGCAGGAGGCGCTCAAATGTTCAAAGAAGCTGAAAAGGGAAATAAAGAAATTAATATTGAACGTACAGAAGATGCCATAGCATCAGATGCTTCAATTATTGCAACGGGTTGTCCTTTCTGCAATACAATGATGACCGATGGCGTGAAATATTTTGAAAAAGAGGAAAATATTAAAGTTTTGGATGTTGCTGAATTAATTGCCAATGCTGCAGAACTTTAATCACCTTTTTTCTTCATTTTCTTCTGAAAGTAGGGTTTGGGTTTATACATCCAATCGAGAGCTTACTATAGAAGAAGTGGAGTTTGCTTCAACTGAACTTTCGAACTTCGTTGCAACTTGGAATGCACATGGCAAAGTTTTAAATGCTGATTCGATGGTTTTGTTTAATCGTTTTCTGATTCTTACGGTAGATGAACGTTTTGCTGCAGCGTCAGGTTGTTCAATCGATTCTTCGGTGAAGGTGGTTAAATTTCTAGGTCAAAAATTGAAGATTGATTTTTTTGATCGATTAAAAATCTACATCGAAAAAGAAAGCGAATTCAAGAGAATCCCATTCTCTGATTTAAAATCATTTTCTGATTGGAATTACTTCAATCCAATGATTATATCATTAGGCGAACTTCGAACGGATTGGTATTCTTCCGTTAAAGAATCAGCCTTTAGTTGATTTCTTAGATCTGTCTTTTTGAATAAATCGCTTTCCGGCGACAATTTTTATACTGTAAAAATATTGACGATACACTAAGTCACTGAATCGAATAGATTTATTATCGAAATCAGTCACAAGAAAAACGAAATAAGCTGGTACAGAATAACCACCTATCAATCTTATATCGTAACGAGGTGCCAAGCCAATAATTGATCGATTGTTTCCATTCGCATCGTACAGTTTTGTTTGAATTACTGCACCTAAACCGGCAAGACCTGAAATTTGCCATTGATTTTTCCTTTTTACGTAAGCATATCCAGGTACAACACCAAAGTCAAGAGCAGAATAATAGTCTGAGGAAGTTTTTGTGTTGCTGGAATCAATCAACTTCAATGGGATAATGGAAGACTGATCGTTTGTAACACCAAAAATATTGAACGTATTCTTCAAATACCAAGTATGAACATCCTTCTTGTAATGACCAGTCTTTCCTCGTAGCGCCGACATTTTAAAGTCTTTGTTATGGAAATACCAAGCATTCATTGAAAAAGATTGAGACTTGGTTTTTTGTCTAAGGTCATTGGGTTTTTCACTAGTCAATGTGTCATTCCATGAGTTAGCATCTTTAATAGCATACCCTTCGTATGAACGTATGTCTACATCACAAAACACTTTTTTAAAACTAAAGTCAAACCCTACGTTTATTGGTGTGGTTTTACCATAAGTAGCAATAGAACGCGCATATCCTGGAAGAGGGACCCCGATTCTTAAGGCAAACCATTTGTAACATACACCAAAGCCAAATATATTTCGATAATTATTTTTGTATTTCAACTTATCTAACCCTGCACTATAAGGGTAAGAAATTGAAAAAGGCGCAGAGGAATAGCCAAGATCAGCATAAATCACTAACTGATTGCTAAATAGGGTATAAGGAACTGAATCGCTTTGAGCGAACGATACATTGTAAAATAATAGAAAAAATGTAAATATTTTATTTTTCAATTCCTTCCAGATTCAAAATAAATGCAAATTCTTTGGCTAATTCTAAACGCTCTTGAGTTCTACCAGAACCACCGCCATGTCCAGCATCCATATTACAATCGAATAACAAGGGTAGTTGATTTGTTCTGTAGTCACGCATTTTTGCTACCCACTTCATTGGTTCCCAATACTGTACTTGCGAGTCATGGTAACCCGTTGTTACATATAATGCCGGGTAATCCATTTTCTTTACATTATCGTAGGGTGAATAATTCAACATGTAATAATAGAACTCTTCGTCGTTTGGATTGCCCCATTCTTCGTATTCACCAACAGTTAAAGGAATTGTTTCATCAAGCATAGTCGTAACGACATCCACGAAGGGTACTTGTGCGATTACACCCTTCCATAAATAAGGCGCCAGGTTTGTTACTGCTCCCATTAGTAATCCTCCAGCGCTTCCGCCTTGTGCATAGATCTTATTTTTATCACAATAGCCTTTCATGCCGAGGTATTCAGCAGCATTAATGAAATCAGTGAAGGTGTTCACCTTTTTGAGGAATTTACCGTTTTCATACCAGGATTCTCCCATGTATTTGCTTCCACGAATATGCGCAACCGCATAAACAAAACCTCTATCTAATAAGCTCAATCTTGTAGCACTGAAAACATCAGGCAAGGTATACCCGTAAGATCCATAACCATAGAGTAAGCAAGGAGCATTTGATAAAACAGTTCCTTTTTTAAATACTATAGAAACTGGGATTTTAGACCCATCATTTGCCGTCGCCCAAATTCGTTTTGATTCATAATCTTCAGGCTTGAAATTCTTGTCAAGCAATTCCTTTCTAAACCAAAGTTTCTGAATACCCGTTTTTAAGTCGTATTGATAAACTGAAGCCGGAGTAGTCATTGAATTATAATTGAAGAACAAGGTATTTGATGTATAATCATCATTTAAACCCAAACCAGTGAAATAAGTCTCTTCTTTAAATTCAATGAATTTGTTTTTTCTCGTTGCTAAATCTGTCAATTGAATTTTTAAGAGTCCATTGGTTCTTATTTCAGTCACTAAAACATCTTTTAAAGAAAGGATACTTTCTATTAATACGTTGTTTGAATGACTAATCACTTCAGCGCATTCATCTATAGATACCGGTATTTTTGAAGAAAAAACAACCTTTCTATTACTGGCATTTTTATTAGATAGAATGTAAAACCCTTTTTCATGGTGCTCAATTTCATACAAATGACCTTTTTCACGATTTAGAAAAACGATTGGTTCCTTCGAAGGCTGATCTGCATCGATTAATCGTACTTCTGAAGTTGTTGAACTGACAATATCTATCGTAATGAATTTGTCAGTAATTGTTTTTGAAATATGAACAGAAAATTTCTCATCATTCTCTTGATATACAAGTATGTCCTTTTTTGAATCTGTCCCCAGTTCGTGACGATACACCTGAAATTCTCTAAGCGTTTGAGGGTCCTTTTTAACATAGAAGATTGTCTTATTGTCATTCGCCCAAACAATACTGCCATCGGAATCTGTGATTTTGTCCTTTAGGAATTTTCCACCCTTGTTTTGTCGAACTGTAATAGTGTATTTTCTTCTCCCTACTACATCTTCACTCAATGCCAGTAATTCATTGTTTGGGGATGGGGACCAGTCAGCCAGTTCATAAAACGTTTTGCCTTTAGCTCGTTCATTCTCGTCAAGGAATAGGAATTCTTTTTTATCTTCTAACCGATAAATTAGCTGATAGTCTTTTCCTTGTAGATTTCGCATTTGATAAGTTTTACCATTTAAAATGAATGGTGAACTCACATCATTTGGATTAATCCTTGCTTCAAATTCATTTAAGAGATTGTTTTTTAGGCCCTCAAGCGATTTAAAATAATCTGCCGTATAGGCATTTTCTTTTGCCAAGTGCTCTAACACTTGCTTGGAGTCACGTTCATTCATCC
>JBKDKG010000071.1:0-11272 GCA_046345095.1 Flavobacteriia bacterium
GCTCCCAAAAGTGGATTCCTATCGCTGAGTGCTCCGCTCAGGTCGAAAAGAAAGGAGTTTTTAAGTGCCCGACACGGTATTGGTATGCGTGTGGAAAATGATCAAATTGGACAATTTAAAACCAATCGTTTCAACGTCGCATATGCCGGACACTTCAATTTCTCTCCCGACAATCGTCTTTCATTGGGATTATATGGAGGAATTATTCAAACGGGTTATAATCCTAGCGGCAGCGTTACTTTAAAACCAGATCCTCAAATTGCAAAAGAAGCCAACTTTGTCTCTCCCGACGCCTCTTTTGGAGCCTGGTGGAACGGGAAAAATTATTATTTCGGATTTGTTTTGCAAAATCTATTGAATTACAAATGGGCGCAACTTGGTTATGGATCTTATTACAGGAGGCATGCTCTTTTTAACGCCAGCTATCGCATGCGCATCAATGACCAAATCACCTTGTTTCCCTCGGCGCTTATAAAAATTCCTTCAAAAGGTCCTTTGGCAATTGATTTACAAACCACTGTGGACATTCGCAATATGTTTGACATTGGGCTTGGTTATCGTAATTCAGATGCCCTCATCTTTTTTGCAGGTTATAAATTCAATCACAAGTTTTCGATCATGTATTCATTTGATCTCACGACATCGCCACTCAAAAATTACAGCAGCAATACCCACGAAATCTCCATTAGTTTCAATGCTTGTCGAGCAGAAAAAACTGCATCTGTGAGTTGCCCACTTTTCGAATAGTTTTCGTTATTCAAAAACCCTTGTTTATAAATCATTGAATCGCCTTTATTGTGCGTTCTTATCTTCAAGATATTTGTTAAAAAGCGAATGTTATGCGTAAGACCCTTCTTTTTACCTCACTTCTTGCACTCGGTGCTTGTGTACCAGCAAAAAAATACAATGACCTTTTAGAAAGAGAAAAGAAATGCAGTGAAGAACTTGAAGCATTTAAAAGAAGCTCACTGGATTTTGAGGGAAAGGCAAAAGATTTTGAAGCACGCTACAACGTGTTGACCAAAGAAGTCAGTGGCCTGAAAAGTGATACAAGCAAGTTGGGGACACAATTCCGCATTCTCCAAATACAATACGATAAAATGGCTCAGCAAAACGAGTCCTTGGAACAAGCATTTGATCGCTTGAAGGCCTCTGGAGCAAAAGAAACCGCCACTTTACAGTCTGAGTTAGAAGCCAAAAACATTGAGCTTCAGCGCAAAGAAGATGCATTGATTACACTTGAGGCGGAATTAAAAACCAAACAACAATTACTTTCTGAACGCGAACAACGTGTGAATGAACTTGAAGAAGCCATTCAACGGAAAGATGAAGCCACACAGCAACTTAAAGCGAAAGTGGCTGCTGCCTTGCGCGGATTTGAAAGTCAAGGATTATCTGTGGTTCAAAAGAACGGAAAAATCTATGTGAGCATGGAGGCAAAATTATTGTTTGCTTCAGGAAGCACGGCTGTTGAACCCAATGGAAAAAAGGCATTGATCGAATTGGCCAAAGTGCTTGAAAATGAAAAAGAATTGGAAATTATTGTAGAAGGTCACACCGATACAGACAAACTAGTAAGCCCGACGCATCCAACTTCAAACTGGGAGTTATCTGTTTTGAGAGCGACTTCTGTCGTTGATATTTTCTTGACCAATTCTAAAATGAATCCTTCACAATTAATGGCTGGAGGTCGATCTGAATTTCACCCGGTTGACCCTAAAGACAAATCCAAAAATCGCCGCATCGAAATAATTATTTCGCCGGATCTTAATGAATTGTTTGAGATTATTTCAAATTAAGCTTTCAGAAGGAACTAAAATGCCTGTTGGACGGGCGTGACGTAAAAGAAATGCCCTTTATCAACAAAAAAGCAGGCACATAAAGTACCTGCTTTCCGTTTCTGTTTCAAGATTTGATACCTTTCAGTATTGATTCTTCAAACTTCATCTTTCTTAATCGATATCGAAATATAAGTAACTGCTTTTTACAGCCAGCTTCGGATTTGACAATTTAAACTCACCTTTTAAAGTGGCTATTTCTGCTTCAATCAGTCATGCCGGTTGCCCTTGCATGATTCAGGTTGCCCTGTCTTTGAGCACAAAAACAACTGTTTCTGTACTTATACTCTATTTCAATCTTTCTTTTGTCCACGGCTATTCACCGTACTTCGAACAAGATGATGTAAACATCACCTTGCTTGATCCTTTCAGGAATTTCACCCGAAAAGATAGAAGCTCTCACTTCCTTTGTGTTTGCCAGTTTCAAAGACCTATTACAATCCTTTATCTCTGACCTAACCAATACTGAAAGAACGACTTCATCAACTAAGACATTACAAAGATAGGTGCGGATATCCCCGGCTCCATTAATGTGCATCAATAGGATTGTTGATCTTCATCAAAATAATCCTTCTTCATCAATTGGAATAATCCAACAGCACACCAAAAGTCCCAATTGTAAAATCAAGTTTATCCATGAATTTGTAAGCTTTTATTTAAATGAAAGTGCTTTGGAATTAAAGTTAGTTCAAGCAAATAACAAGAAATCCCTACCTTTAAGGCATGAGTCACGTTTCGGCTGCATTGCAATTAAAAATCAAAACATTACCCGAAAAGCCTGGTGTTTATCAATATTTTGACGCCCGAGGCACCATTATTTATGTTGGAAAAGCAAAGAATTTAAAGAAGCGTGTATCCTCCTATTTCAATAAAACACAAGACAATTATAAAACATCCGTTCTTGTTCGAAAAATTGTCAATATTGAATACATCGTTGTCAATACCGAACTGGATGCACTGCTCCTTGAAAACAACCTCATCAAATCGTATCAGCCCCGTTACAATATTCAACTCAAAGACGATAAAACATATCCTTGGATTTGCGTTAAAAACGAAGCTTTTCCAAGAGTGTTTTCGACGCGACAACTGATCAAAGACGGTTCAAAGTATTTTGGTCCCTACCCTAGCGGTAAAGTCATGCAAACATTGCTGGCGCTCATCAAAGAACTTTACCTTTTACGAACATGTCACCTCGATCTTTCGAAGCAAAAAATAGAGGAAAAGAAATACAAAGTTTGCCTTGAATACCACATTGGAAACTGCAGAGGTGGCTGCGTTGGCCATGAAAAACAAGAAGACTATGAAGAGCAGATTGTCCAAATAGAACAACTGTTAAAAGGAAATATTGGTTCGGTGATTGGTTTTCTAAAGCAACGCATGCAGCAGCACGCCGAAAAGTTGGAGTACGAGCAAGCACAGCAATTAAAAGAAAAAATAGACACGCTGGAAAGCTATCGCGCGAAGTCGACAATTGTCTCGCCGTCAATTCATGAAGTTGATGTTTGCACGTTAATCAATGAGCCCGAAAGTGCTTTTGTAAATTATCTCAGCATACACAATGGTGCTATTATTCATGCCTATACTGCTGAAGTTAAAAAGAAGCTCAATGAAACAAGTGATGAAGTACTTAGCTATGTCATTCCTGAATTGCGCGAGCGCTTTGAAAGTCAGTCAAAAGAAATAATACTAAGCGAACCTGTTGGGTTTGCTTTGGAAGGCATCAAGTTTTTTGTTCCGCAGCGCGGTGACAAAAAAGAATTGATTGATTTATCATTGAGAAATGCCAAGTTTTACAAGCTTGAAAAACAAAAGCAAGAAAAAATAGTTGATCCCGAAAAGCACACGAACCGCATTCTAGGGCAAATTAAAACAGATTTCCGACTAAAAGAAATCCCGCTGCACATTGAGTGTTTTGATAACTCCAACATCCAGGGAACCAATGCTGTTTCAGCTTGTGTTGTATTTAGAAATGGGAAGCCAAGCAAAAAGGATTACAGGCATTTCAATGTAAAAACCGTTGAAGGACCGGATGATTTTGCAACGATGGAAGAAGTGGTTTATCGCCGCTACAAACGGCTGCTTGACGAACAACAAGGTCTGCCACAACTCATTGTGATTGATGGTGGAAAAGGCCAATTGAGCGCCGCATTGAAAGCCCTCGAAAAATTAGACTTGCGCGGAAAAGTAGCCATTTGTGGTATCGCCAAACGATTGGAGGAGATTTTCTTTCCGGGTGACAACTTGCCGATTTACATAGACAAGCGATCTGAAAGTTTGAAAGTAATTCAGTTTATGCGCAACGAAGCCCACCGCTTTGGAATCACACATCACCGCAACAAGCGCAGCAAGGCAAGTCTTACGTCTGCATTGTTGGATATTCCGGGCATTGGACCAAAGACACAACAAGATCTCATGAAATCATTTAAGACGGTATCGGCAATCCAACATGCAACATTGGAAGAGTTGGCCGCTATAATCGGACTGGCGAAAGCGAGGTTGGTGAAAAATGTTTAATTATCCTATCTAACCACCCCCCTTTCACAAAAAGACAATCCAGCTGCTTTTTTCCGTTCGAATAATTCTCGGCTATTAGAGACTTTTTCCTCCCTATTTGGTCGTGTATGGTCCAAGTGGAATTGGATGGCGTTGTAGCGAACGGAATACGCTTCAATCCCTATTTTTTTTGCCCTCCATTCAATGTCGCTATCCTCACCATAACCAGGGTTTGTATAATCTTCATCGAAACCATTCAGCGCAAACAAATCTTCTTTGTGCCAACCCATGTTACAGCCAATTAATTTCGGTCTCGAATGAAACCGTTGCGACAACCAAGGAAGGTAAAAAACCTCTTCCACCCGCGTTGTACCGTTCTTTATCATAGTTGTAAATGGTGGGCGGGTTACGGTGCCCTCTTTCACCAAGGCGGTCGTTTTTGGATCCAAATCTATGCGACGACCCATGCAAATTTTTCCTTTTTGGATGCTTCTGGAGTAAGCCTTCAGAAAATGGGGGTGCAAATAGCAGTCTCCATCTATAAAAACCAGTTTATCATAGTTGGCCCTCCGAATGGCTTCGTTCAAAATGCGGTTTTTCAAAAACCCTTCGTCCGCTTGTTGCAAATGCTGAATCGGAAAAAAAGATTGGTATTCATTGATTAATTGATCGAAACAAGAATCGTCTCCATCCTGCGCAACAATTATCTCAAATTTCTGAAACGACTGCACCTTAACCGATCTTAGAACCGCAGCCAAGGAACGCACATCATTGTAAACAGAAATAACCAATGAAACTGACATGCAGCAAAGGTGCAGAAAATAGAATAATGTTGCAAATGAATGCCGGTTTCTGGTTGACGGTATTGAACCTTTTTCCTTACTATTGACTAAACACAAAGAGATCTTTTGATTGTCAACATTTCTTCTTCGCTTGCCTAAAAAGCCAAAGGCTTTTTCTCAATTTGTGCCTTAATAATTACGGAGGACAAAATTATCCTTGCGCCTTTGTGGTAGATTGCAAGCGCTAGAATAAAACGTTTAACTGAACAATTAAACACAAAGACACGAATTGAATGAAAATGCTAACGCTTAATTTAGACTCAAAGAGATCTTTTGATTGTCAACATTTCTTCTTCGCTTGCATAAAAAGACAAAGGCTTTTTCTCAATTTGTGCCTTAATACACCAGGTGAATAAAACTTGTCCTTGCGCCTTTGTGGTAGATTGCAAGTGCCAGAATAAAAAGTTTTTTTCAAACGGAATGAAACGTGTAAAAATAGATAAAGATCCGAAAGAGATCATCGACATTTTAGCGATTTCATGACTTACTTCGAAGGCGATCGAGTGATTTTTCATTTGAAAAATTGTACCGAGATTGCATGAGAACCTTTAAACGCATTGAACTTTATTTTACAACTACTTCTTTCATTTTATTCTACAACTCAACCCGTGTAACCTTTTCATTTAAAGTCCGTAACAAAACTATCTTTTAACTTGCGACAAACTTCGGATTGCCGCTAAAAACAGCTTAAAATGAAGTCCGTAT
The DNA here is from genome assembly GCA_046345095.1 of Flavobacteriia bacterium. Lineage (GTDB taxonomy): Bacteria > Bacteroidota > Bacteroidia > Flavobacteriales_D > Crocinitomicaceae > M0103. The sequence continues at coordinate 5,879 of JBKDKG010000071.1, forward strand.
TGCTTTTTTGTTCATTATTCCTTTTTGCCGCTGTTGGTTTTGGGGCGAAAGATAAAATCATAGTTGTCATCGATCCTGGGCATGGTGGCAAAGACCACGGGCATATTTCAGAGAACAAGGATCACCTTCCGGAAAAGGAGCTGAACCTTATCATCGCAAAGAAATTTGGAGACATGATTGAAAAACAGTTGCAAAACGTAACGATCATTTACTCCCGAACGGATGATACCTACCCCAGTTTAAACGATCGCGTAAAACTGGCGAATGGTTCCAAGGCAGACTATTTCATTTCAATTCATTGCAATGCCAACGATAAGAAATCCGTTCATGGGACAGAATCCCACGTGCATTCTATGGATGCGAAGAAATCCGTTGGGCTGGCTCAAGCGATGGAAAAGGAGTTTACTTCATTTGCAGGGAGATATTCACGCGGCGTGAAAGACTCTGAAGACCGCGAACATTCGTTGCAAGTATTAAAATATACCACCATGACGGGTGTACTGATCGAGTGTGGGTTTATGACCAATAATGATGAAGCGGCGTTTCTGAATACTGCTAGCGGTCAAGAGAAAATCACAACATCCATTTTTAGGGCTTTCAAAAATTACATCGTGAAACAACACCCAGCAATCGCATTCGTCAAGGAAGAGCCAAAAAAGGAAGAAGTTATTGCAAATAATAACAATGACAACAAAGCAGTGGGTTACTCTATTCAGATTATGTCTTCAAAGCAACCTATTGACACCACAATTCCAGACTTCAAAAAAGTTGAATTGCCTGTTGCGCGCAATGAAATTCAAACGAACAGTCCCTACAAATACCGATATACAGTTGGAAGTTATCCGTCGCAAGACGAGGCGCGACGTGATTTAGAAAAAGTGCAGCAGAAAGGGTTTAAAGACGCCTATATCGTAAAGCTGAATTAGGGTCTTGGTTTTGTGGCTCAATAATATTATTTTCACGAATATAATCATTGAACATGGCTACTGTATTTGAAACACGACTCATAGGAAATATTGGAAAGGATGCCGTTGTAAGAAACATGGAGCGCGGGGTAGTGGCGATTAATTTCCCAGTTGCACACAATAAAAATTGGAAAGACAAACGTTCCGGCGAAACAAAAACGAAAACCACGTGGGTGAATTGCACCATCTGGAAAAAGGACGGGTCAAATCTTCGAATTTTGGATTTTCTTAAAAAAGGGGCATTGGTTGAATTGGAAGGAACTCCTTTTGCAAAAGCTTATGCTCAAGAAGATGGCTCCATTCGCACAGAGATTCGTTTGAATATTTCCAAGACAAATATCTTGCGCCCGGCAAAATGTGAAGACGATGGATTTGTAGATGTCATTGACAGAGAAGAAAATGATGAGGCATACGACAACTCTATTGACGAGTTCACATTGGATGAGGATGATTTTTAAGTCCTTAGTGGGGTGACTTCAATTTTTTTGATTCATTCGTTTGTAAAATAAATTCTTTCTTTATATTTGCATTCGCTTTTGGAGGCCCACAAAGAAATCCAAAGGCAAACCGAAAATAAATTCCTCCTTAGCTCAGTCGGTTAGAGCATTTGACTGTTAATCAAAGGGTCCTTGGTTCGAGCCCAAGAGGAGGAGCAGAAAAGGAAGCCAGCCATTAGGTTGGCTTTTTTTATTTAACGTAGTTTGGGCAAGAAGTTTATCCTGAGTGAAATAACGTGGAGTCGAAGGAAACAGAAGAGGAGGAGCAGAAAGGTCTTCGAAAGGTGACCTTTTTTATTTTCCTCACTATCGCAAGCGCATATTAATCTGTAACTTTGATTCATGTGCATCTCCATCACAGGTTAAAACCAAAAAGTTTTTTAGGATTTCTGCGGTTCTGGACGCTCGCAATTCCTTCGTATCGTCAAGCTGAAACGGCAAAAGGAAATTTGCACAGTTCCGTTAAGCGCATCAAGGGGTATCAATGCACAGTAACAGCTTGGGAAAATCGTGAAATGATGCTGGAATTCATGAGAAATGGCGCTCACTTAAAAGCCATGCAAGCCTTTCACAAAATAGCGACGGGAAAAACCTACGGTTACGAAGCGGAGGCAATTCCAGATTGGAATGAGGCTTTTTCATTGCTTGAAACAAAGGGGAAAAACTACTAAGGTGATTGCAATTCTTAAAAAGAAAGAATTAGACCCACACCAATAATAACAACGAGGCTAAGTCCGCTCAACCCTAGCCATCTCCATAATTTTAGACGTTTCATTTGTTGATCGGCATCGGATAGAATAGTGTCAGGCAAACCTGACTGGTATTGCTCTTTAAGAATTCTACTTCTTTTTTTCATAATAGCCGCTAACACAATGGCAACAATTCCAGCAACCGGAATGAGCGCAAAAAGTAGTGCCGCATAAAGCATGGCAAATTGATCAAAAGCACCGATCGTCAGCAAAACCGAAATCGCTGTAAAAATACTATACCATACCACCTGTCTTTTAAATGCTTTTTCGTATTTCCTTAGTTGTTGAGCGGGTGTAAGCGGCTCCTTTGTTTGAATATCTAAAACCGGTTGATTAAGCATTACACTTGTTTGGCGAGTAGCTATTTTCTGGTGTGTTTTCACTTCTTGCAAGATATTGTCGAAACCCACAGATTCAGAAGAAGCTAGCGTGAGCGTTCTGTCAAATTCCTGCTCATTTGGACCAATCCATGCGGTAGAATCGAGATTCTTTGTTTTTGCCGGTTGATGCGCTGTTTCATAGTCACCGGCTTTTTCAAGTCTCCAAGATGATTGCTTAATTGCGCCACATGAAGCAAGAAAAAATAATAAGCAGAAGAGTTGAATTGTCTTTTCCATAAAAACGAATGAATGATTCATAAAAGTAATCTTTTTGAAGCCGCATTGTAACGACGCGTTATAAAATCAAGAGAGTAAAAACAATTAAAGTAAACACTAAGACGATTGGCACCAAGCCCACTCTACTCAAAACGTAAAGCACTGTTGGATCGCCCTTCATTTTAGGTTTAGCTGCAGCGTCAACTCCATCATAATCCTGCTGATGAGCCTCGTATTCCTTATAAGCCGTTAGAAGTTTTTTAGCTCTAATAAAAAGTGCGATGGACAAAATTGTAGCAGCAACGCCAAGAGTCGTAATCACAAATCCAAAGATAGATCCTCCCCAAGTTAGAATTAGCAGCGAAAACGGAAGCGACAAAACACTCAAAACAGCATAAATGATTGATTCAGCTAGAAAGGCGTTTTTGGCGGCCTTGAGTTTTTCTGAATTTAATCGCTCAACAGCTGTTGACTGCAGTTTATGTTTTGCAACTTTTGCGTCCTGCTTCTTTTTTAATTCAATTGCATTTTTTAATGAACTGATTGTACTTACTTGAATTGGCACCTTATTTATTGAGCTCTGCGATAAAACTACTGAGTCATCAAATGGAACAATAAGCTCCTGTTTTTTTGTAACAATTGTGGCCACCGCTGCAGCATTATCTATATTGTCATGTGCTGTTACAGCTCTCTGAGACAGACACTTTGCTTTCGTGACGAACTGCAATCGACCAATGGAAGGTTTGTACAAGCTACAAGCAACGAAAAGAAAGCTTAAACCAATTAATACAAGCATTTTTTTGAAAAGAGCGTCGGAAAGCATATTTACCTTGTTTATAACATGCACTAAAAATAGCTTCTTATTCTATTACAAACTCAATTAGCAGAATACTTCAACAATTTTTTTTATACATTTGAAGTAACTTATAAACTATAAATCACATTTCTATGAAAAGAATTCTACTTGTTGCCATTACTTTCTTTGCAGCGGCTTCTGTAAATGCTCAAACTTGTACCCCAGGCGCCAATTTTGCAGACTCTGTATACGGAGCATGGCCTGATACCACAACTAACTTTCCTCCGGGATCAGTGGGTGTGCCATACAGCACAGATTTGAACTTCAAGGTTCCAACTACTGTAACAGCAGAGGTGGCGGGCAGTAATCCAACAGCAATAGCCTTTATTGGGAGCCCTATACAAGATTTTACGGTAACCGGAGTTACCGGTTTACCTCCAGGGTTTGATTATGGCTGCAACGTTTCTACTTGTACCTACGCTGGTGGATCTAATGGCTGTGCTAATCTCTATGGAACTGGGACAACGGCAGGAACATTTCCATTGGAAATCAACATTGAAGCAACCATTTTGATTGATGTGCCATTTATTGGTCAGCAGCCGGTTACACAACCAACCTCTTTCACTGGTTACAAATTGGTGTTGGGAACAGCTGGCGTTGTTGAAGAATTGATTCAGCCCTTCAGTGTGCACCCAAATCCTGCAAGCACTAAAATTACCTTAAATGGTTTGAGTGAGAACTTGAATATTTCTTCAATCGTACTTACAAACATGGAAGGAAAAGTAATTCGCACTGTTCAGCCAGGAGCTGCTAAAAGCATGGACATTGATGTTTCTGCGTTCGGAACTGGTATTTACTTTGTAAACATTACTCACGACCTTGGAACAGAAACAATCAAGTTTGTAAAAGAATAATCCTTGAAAAAAGGAAGAACGAAGGGAGCTAAATTGCTCCCTTTTTTAATTTATAACAACGTGTTAAAGTGCTGATTCAATATGAAGCTGTTAATTTTTTAACAAGGATTTGTGGGGTGTTGCGCAATTCATACCTTTGTGGTGTTAAATACTGAACATGGAAATTACGCCAGAAATCAAACAACGCCTTGAGCTACTAAACGAAAAGTATGCATTACTTGGCCAGGACCTGCTCGCATACCTTGATGGATTGCTCTACAATGACACTGTCAAATATTGGGACTACATCGAACTAGACACCCTTTTAAGCTTGCAGAAACCGCGCACGAAATTTCCGGATGAGCAAATTTTCATTATTTACCATCAGATCACAGAGCTTTATTTCAAACTAGCACTGCGCGAATTTGGTCAATTGGCGAACAAAGAAGATATTGATGAACAATTTTTTATTGATCGTTTAGGCCGCATCAACCGCTATTTTGATGCATTGATATTGAGTTTTGATATCATGGTGAAGGGAATGGATCAAGCAGAATTTATGAAATTCAGAATGTCCCTTCTTCCTGCGAGTGGTTTTCAATCTGCGCAGTACCGTTTCATAGAAATTCACTCTACCGATTTTATCAATCTTGTTAACAAAGACATTCGTAATTCATTCCAAGTAAATTCAGAAATTCGTGAAATGTATGAGCATATTTACTGGAAAACAGGGGCTACAGAAATAGGATCAGGAAAGAAAACACTTACGCTCATTGAGTTTGAAGAAAAATACCAAGAAGATTTCATTCGTCTCGGGGAGAATTGTGTATCAACAAACTTATGGCAAGTATACAACCGTCTTTCTCCTGAAGCTCAACAATCAGAGGCAGTGATAAAT
>JBKDKG010000072.1:0-8825 GCA_046345095.1 Flavobacteriia bacterium
CATGCCCTCGATACAACCGCTGAAGCGGCCACTCGGTCAGCTGCCCAAATACAAAAGCAGGTCGAGTGCCGACGGAGGAGGTTTATCGAGACCTGAACTTGCTTTGCACTTTTTCAACCCAAAATCCTTGCCTGATTGAATATTTTACTATTTTTACACCGTAATCATTCAATAAAACCAACAAAGATGAGCGTTTTCGGTATTGTTTTGTTTCTTTTGATAGCCGGTATGGCATTCTGGATGTTGTTGTTCCTCTTAGGATTTATCGTTCCGTTTTGGATAACAATTGACATTTTTGAAAGATTGCGCCCGAAAAGAATTTTTGAAAGCAAAGAAGAGCACTAATTGCTCTTCATAAGATAGTAAACGCCTCATGAAAATGAGGCGTTTTTTTGTGGCAATTTTTTTTTAAGTTTTTAAGCCCACTCATTTTGCGTTAAGGCAAGAGTTGGTTCGACCGAAGATTCTGAATGTATCGAGGTGAGCGCGCCGAAAACGCTTCGTGGGATAAGCTATCCTTCGAAATCTTAAGTAGATTGTTCATGCATTAGGAAAAAAAACGTTTCGTTGACCGCAGGATAACATATACTGCGGAGCGTGAATAAATTGTTCTCTTGCATTTTTCAAATGATAATTTTCACTAACTTAAGGTAAACTATGAAGAATGAAATCATATTATACCGACTAAATGAGGTAGCTGAGCACATCGAAGTTCGCCTTGAAAATGAGACTGTATGGTTGAATCAGGAACAAATCTCTCATCTTTTTCAACGTGATCAATCGGTAATTTCGAGGCACATAAGTAATGTTTTTAGGGAGGAAGAACTTGATGAAAAAAGCAATATGCAAAAAGTGCATATTCCTAATTCCGATAAACTTGTTGCTTTTTATAACCTCGATGTAATTATCTCTGTTGGTTATAGAGTTAAATCCAAACAGGGCACGCAATTCCGAATCTGGGCGACAACTATTTTGGCGAATACTTACTCAAAGGCTATGCAATCAACCAACGTGTGGATCGCATAGAAAATAATCTTGAGAATCTTTCAAAAGAGGTTGGAGCGAAACGGGTTAGGACGGGCCGATTATTATTAAAAAAAGTATTTTTTGCAAGTTTTAATAATTTTACTACTTTTAATATATGATCCCATATACATCACGACAAGAGTATTTGAACAAATTATTTGCCTACAAAGACCAAGATCTCATCAAAGTAGTAAGTGGTTTAAGGCGAAGTGGAAAAAGCACTTTGTTTGAATTATATCGACTTGCACTCTTAGACATGGGAATATTGTCGAATCAAATTGTCCTTTTAAACTTTGAAGACTTCGAATTACGAAAATACCTTGATAAACTAGATGACTTGTATCTGCACATCACAGGGCAACTGGATTTATCAAAGTCGTGTTATGTGTTTCTTGATGAAATTCAGCATGTTCATGAATTTGAGAGATTAGTAGACGGTTTGCATGTCAAACAAAATATTGACGTCTACATTACAGGATCAAATGCATTTCTACTATCCGGTGAATTGGCAACCCTGTTAAGTGGCAGATACATTGAAGTTTCCATTTTACCTTTTTCATTTCGTGAGTACTTAACTGCAAGAAAGATCGATTACTCCAATAATTATTTGAATTACGACGCACTTTTTTTTGAATATATCAATGAAACTTCTCTACCGAAGGGTGTATCTCTGCGAGAGGGTGGTTATGACAAAATTCATGAGTATCTCGAAGCCATATATACCACTATTATCGAAAAAGATATTACGCAACGTCACCGAATACATGACAAAAGAGCATTTCGAAACATTGTAAAATTTGTAGCCTCACACATAGGCAGCCCTCTTTCTCCGGGAAATATCGCCGCACAACTGAAAAAGGATGAGCAAACAACGCACAATACAACCGTAGAAAAATACCTGGACTATCTAACAGCAAGTTTTGTATTTTACTGTGTACATCGTTTTGACCTAAAAGGCAGAAAACAATTGGCTACTATGGAGAAGTATTATTTGGTAGATCCCGGTTTACTTAACATCTTGGTTGGCAAGGACCGTACAGCCGACAAAGGACATATTTTGGAGAATGTGGTGTATTTAGAACTTTTGCGAAGGGGAAATAAAATCTGGACCGGCACCAGCAGAAACAGTGAAGTGGATTTCGTGTGTAAGACGCCTGATGGAGAGATCGAATATTATCAGGTAGCCTGGCAATTGACATCAGAAAAAACGGAGGAACGCGAGTTTGGGGCTTTGGAAAAGATCAAAGACAACTATCCAAAGTACCTGCTGACAACTGATAGTTTTACACAAACACGCGGAGGAATAAAACACCTCAATGTGTTTAATTGGTTGCTTGGGATTGCCTAAGCCTCTAATCTTCACCATACAAAATATATCATCGGTCCTACTTCGTGGTGCTATCTTTCGAAATCTTAGGAAGATTGTTCATGAATAAAGTAATAAAACGTTTTGTTCACCGCAGGATGGCACATCCCGCGGAGCGGGAAGAAATTGTTCTCTTGCATTTTTCAAATGATAATTTTCACTAACTTAAGGTAAACTATGAAGAATGAAATCATCTTATACCGACCAAATGAGGTAGCTGAGCACATAGAAGTTCGCCTTGAAAATGATACTGTCTGGTTGAATCGTCAACAAATTGCAACTCTTTTTGGAAGAGATGTTAAAACAATTGGTAAACATATTACCAATGCTTTAAATGAAGAGTTGGAAGGAATTCCAACTGTCGCAAATTTTGCGATAGTTCATTTTGAAGGTAAAAGAAAAGTAAAAAGAAACATTGAGTTTTACAATCTTGATGTTGTTCTATCTGTTGGATACAGAGTAAAATCCAAACAAGGAATTCATTTCAGAATTTGGGCGAATCGAGTTTTGACCAACCACTTACTTGAAGGCTTTACAATTAATAATCGAATCAATCAACTTGAGTTAAAATTGAATAAAGACATTGGTCAATTAACACAGAGAGTGGATGAAATTGAAATTTTTATTTCGACGAATGAACTTCCTACCCAAGGTGTATTTTTCGATGGACAACTTTTTGACGCTTACGAGTTGATCTCAAAAATTATTCGTTCTGCAACTAAAGAAATTATTCTTATTGACAATTACATCGATGAATCTGTACTCATTCATCTCAGTAAACGTGCGGCGAACGTTGAGGCAATTCTTTACACTCAAAAAATAAGCGCGCAACTGCAATTGGATTTGGCAAAACACAACGCGCAATATCCAGGAATCCAAATTAAAACGCTGAAAACGGCCCACGACCGATTTCTAATTCTAGACCGAAAGGAATTATACCATATCGGTGCTTCCTTGAAGGATCTAGGGAAGAAATGCCTGCCTGCCGTATAGGCAGGGTTCGGGTTTTCCAAACTGAATGAATTTCTTCCAACGATTTTGGAAAAATTGAATGAAGGATAAACGCAGTCATTCAGCACTTGCAGCTTCGAAGGAGATGCTATCCTTCGAAATCTTAGGAAGATTGTTCATCAATAAAGTAATAAAACGTTTTGTTCAACGCATAATTGCACATACCGCGGTGCGGGAAAAAAACGATATCATATCATTGCATTCAATGAGCAAAATTTTAATTGTTAGAAACTAAGAGGAAGTGATTCATTTGGATGCAAAATTCGTTATTCAACCTTCCGAAAAACAGCTACTGACCATTCATTGATGCTGGTAGCATCTACCATTCTGATTTTTAGTCCTGCGTTTACACCTGTTGTTAGAGCGTGTAATCCCTGAACATTGCACACTATTTGATAAGTTTGAATCTTTGCGTACCGAAGTTGTTTGTTTTTGAACATTCCAATCCCAGCAAGCGGTGCACGTTGTTCTTTCAATCTTCGTTTCAAGTTGATCGTCAACAGATGCAAACAAATCCAGACCGGTAAGTTTTTCCAAGCTGTCAATTGTAATGGTATAGTCATACAAGCTTCCCTGTAATTTCCGATTTTCCATTACAAATCCGATTGCTTTTGAGTCTTTTCCATGAAAATAGAGTACTGCCTTAAAGTAATAGTTCGGCACTGCTACCTGATCAGGGCCAATGAATTGCAAGTTTCCTGAAAGTATAGGCCCGGTCACAACGTAAATTGTATCTAGTTCCATTGCCCAGCTGCGCACTTGCTCTTCAAGTCGTTTCCAGATTCCTCGATTAAATGCCGGCACTTGTGGACTCATATTGCTGTAATAAAAAGACTCAGCCATTGTTTGCGCTGACCATCCCATATCTGCTGCCGGCGCTAAATGACCTCGATCGTATCCCGAATTGCGATAGTCCCTGTCCGAGGCACTGCCAGAGGGTATAGTAGGGTCAGCTATGAATTTATTTGTGCGTTCGTATTGTTTTATCGTTTCGGCAGCTGTTAACTGGTAAGCCACCCAACGGGCCTGTTCATTTTTTTCATCATACTGAAGGGTATATCCTTCATGCTTTGTGAGTAATGAAGCTGCACACGCGGGTAATTCATAAGCAATATTAATGTCGGCTGCAATGAAAGTTTCCTGCAAGGTATCTGAAATCTCAACGGATGGGTGTAAAATTTTCTCTTTTGAATTTGCTGTTACAGGAGCTATTTTTGAAGAGGAAGTTTCAGCCTTTTTGGGCGCATATGTTTTTACGATCAGGAGTAAAATTACACCCGCAACAGTGGCGACGATAAGAATTCTTAAAAAACGGTTTTTCATATGTAACTAATTTGTCTTTTAAAGGTCATATGGAATACGCCATGTTATTTTCATTTGTGCTTGCGCGAAGTTTTTGCATGGCTATTTCATACTTCTATTTTTACACCCACCCCTTTGCACCTTCTGAACAGTTTTGGCAAATGTCAATTTTGTTGCGGCTAGTGAGGACAGGTTTTTGAAAAGAATCCTACTTTCCTAAAACAAAATTTAAGTAATTTTCATTGTGAATAATTTCAAACGTTGCTGAGGGGTAATTGTTTTTCCACGCTGCAGGTATTTTGACTTTATTCATCTTCCATTTAAACTCAAAAGCTGACAAATCTATTCCTGATTCTTCAATCAAGTCAATCTCTTGTTGATCGTAAGTCCGCCAGAAATAAGTGTTTACGCGTCTTTTGAGGTATGCGTTTACTTTTATTCGCTCAGCCATTAAATAATTTTCCCACAATTGACCTTGATCGTTCCGTAAATTAAGCGGATTATAATTTCTGATTAATGCATTTCGAATACCGTTGTCGTAGAAATACCATCTATTTGATTTACTGATTTCCTTTCTTAAATTCCGACTGAAACCTTTAACCGGATAGATGATAAATACTTTAGAAAGCAGATCTAAGTAGGATTCAATTGTGTTTCTGCTGATTCCTTTTAGATTGACGGCAAGCTCGTCTAAACTTACTTCGTTGCCAATTTGAAATGCAATTAATCTCAGTAAATCAATAATTTTATCCGCCTTTTTAATTCCTTCATAGGCAAGAATATCTTTCAGTAAATAGCTGCTTACAATCCCCTCTAAATAGTCGATTTTTTCTTCATTATCTGAAAAATTTAAAAGTTCTGGGTATGAACCAAAAATTAACCGCTGTTCTAGTTTTGAAAAAGTTTCAACTGTGTTTTCTTGCGTTTGATACTCAATTTGTGCCAAGGGAAAGAGCTGAATAACATGTGATCGGCCCACCAACGGTTGACCTAGTTTGTTGTTTAATTCAAACATGGACGAACCAGTTACAATTACATGCACATCGGGCATTTCATCAACAAGCAATTTTAACTTTCCGCCGATATCAGGTATGTTTTGTGCTTCATCGATAAATAAAAACGTTGCTGAACCGAGGAGAAGTTTAAAATTCTCAACAGAACGTTCTGCCATCCTATCAATGGTTCTTTGATCTTCACCATTTAAAAACAAGGTTTGTGCCTCAGGCAATTTTGAGGCTATTTGCTTTAACAAATGTGTTTTTCCAACTCTTCTGGCTCCAAGCAGTATAAGAACTCTTCCGGGTTTTATTTGACCTTGAAACTCACGGTAAATAGCTCTTTCAATCATTTTCATCTTCATTCCTTTTCTCAAAGTTACTTAAAAAGCAAACTCAATATCATTTATTTAGCTAAAAAACTTCAGTAAAATGACGTAATTTAGCTAAAAAACTTCAATACAATAACGTAATTTAACTAAAAAACTTCAATTGGATAGGCTAAAACGAACAAGTAAACAGCTGAAAAAAGTAAAATGTGTTCGTTGCAGTATTTGGGATTTCCCAATTTTTAGGGCAGTTTAGCTTCGCTGCTACTTCATGTTCTTGGACTTACACCCAGACCTTTGCGCCTTCTGAGCAATTCTGACAAATGTCAATTTTGTTGCGGCCCGTGAGGACAGCTTTTCGAAAAGAACGGTAGGTGTTACTTTTCCAAATGGTAGAGAAATCAACATTTTCTATACTGCCCAGTACATGTTGTGCGTCTTTGTCGAAACAACAAGGCACTACTTTTCCATCCCACGTGAGCACACTGCCCGACCACATGCGCCAGCAATGATTGCCTGTTTTGTATTTCAGTTTGTAGGTGCCGTCAACTTGCAATTTGTAGCGAGAGTAGGATTCGTTTTCGGGCATGAGTGCATGACCATTTTTGTAATCATAGAGCTGGGCTGTTTTGATCCGAACCTCATCGACACCTAATTCTTTGCCAAGTGAAAAAACGGCCGGTATTTCATGCTCATTTGATTTCACTGCCAAAAACTGAAAAATCAAGTTGGGAGAAATGGATTTTAGTTCCTTCTTAGCCGCCACAAGTAATTTCGTTGCTTCTATGACCTTGCTCAGCTGCCCATTGACGCGGTAATTTTCATACGTTTCCTGGGTCAAACCATCGATAGAGATAATCAGCCGATCCAATCCAGATTGCACAATCTCTTTTGCCTTTTCAACATCGATAAAATGTGCATTGGTGGAAGTAGCGGTGTAGACATTGTGTTTTTTTGCTTGACGAATGAGTTCTAAAAATTGTGGATGCAAGAATGGTTCGCCTTGAAAGTAATAGTTGATGTAAAAAACGCTTCTTGAAACTTGTTGCAACATGCGCGCATGCAGATCGAGATCCAGTTTGCCAGTCGGTCGCGTGAATTGTTTCAAACCACTTGGACATTCCGGACATCCTAAATTACACGCCGTAGTTGGTTCAATGGAAAGTGAAAAAGGCTTCCCCCATAAAACTGGAGTCTTTGTGATACGCGAAAAAGAATAGGATAGTTTAAGTGCAAACAGGTTGTATGCGCGGTAAAGCGAAATCATACGGAGTATGCTGTACTTATCTTTCCAATTAGACATATTTCAAATGTAGGGGTAATTCTTCATTATGTTTCAAACAAATATTTCTAATCAGGCTTACTCTTCTAACTCTTAACAACCTAACTTTGTGTCATGAAGAAATACATGCTTGCTTTTTTATCCCTAATTGTTTTAAGTTATTCATTCGCTCAAAACACTTATTTCATCAAAGACAAAATCTCTCTTGAAGTTATCCCTTTCGTGAAGGTGAAACCCAATTTTGGAACACCTTTTTTAGCTGATATTGACGGAATTATTTCATTGGATCAAAACGCAACGTTAGTAGAACTGCATGTAAATGGCTACCGAGATACCTCGATTAACTTGAGCAGTTTGCTAGAAAACACCATCTTCTTGACGCCTTTGGTCAAAGAGATTTTGGAAATAAAGGTGACAGCGGGAGAAAATCCGGCGCATCGTATTATAGATCTCGCCATTCAGAATAGAAAAAAGAACAATCCAACGGAAAATGATGCATTTAAATATGATTCATACAGTAAATTCATTTTTGATGCCAACAGGGATGAACTAAGTAAAATTGCAGATAGTACAAGCGATAGCACGCTTCTCAGCATGAAGAAATTTTTCGATGAGCAGCATTTGTTTTTAATGGAAAGTGCTTCTACCCGAACATTTATTCCTCCATCACGCGACAAAGAAGAAATAACTGCATACAAAGTTTCCGGATTCACCGACCCCATGTTTTCGACCTTTGCCAATGAAATGCAATCCTTTAGTTTTTATGAAAATCAATTTCAATTGCTTGGTAAAACGTACATCAACCCTATTGCTTTGGGTGGTACAAAGCGTTATTTATTTATTTTGGAAGATACCACTATTGTAAATCAAGACACCACTTTCACCATTTTTTACCGCCCACGAAAAGGAAGGAATTTCGAAGGAATGACGGGTCGCTTATACATCAATACAAATGGGTACGCTATTGAAAAAGTAACTGCTGCACCTTACGAAGATACCACAGGAATGTTGGCGAAGATTATTCAGGAATACGCCTTTATCGACAACAAAAAATGGTTTCCCGCCAAATTGAGTACTCAAATAACTTTCGGCTTCGGGATGTCCGTCAATGGATTACAAATAGAGGGCAAAGGAAATACGTACATCAAAAATATCCAATTGAATCCCGAAGGTTTGAAGAAAAGAAGCTTCGACAACGTAACCGTTACCACCAATGAAAATGCCGGTGAAGTGAAGGACAATGTTTGGGATTCCCTGCGGGTTTTTGAAATCACAGATCTCGAAAAACGCACCTATCAAAAGATTGATAGTTTATCTAAAGCGGAAAAATTTGACAAGAAATTAGTTGCTCTGACAGCCTTAGCTGAAGGAAAACTTCCACTGGGCAAGTTGAACTTAGATCTTGAACGCGTATTGCGTTATAACCTTTATGAGAAATATAGATTAGGCTTGGGCCTGGAAACATCCAAGAAATTAATGAAATCGGCAGTTGTTGGTGGTTATTTCGCTTATGG
>JBKDKG010000073.1:0-5769 GCA_046345095.1 Flavobacteriia bacterium
GGCACAAACGGTGGAGCGGTTGTCAATTCTTCCACTGGGGCAGACAGCACAGTTGTAAAATTCAGAGTGAAGTTGAATGAAAATTGTGCCGTTTGGCAATGTGGTACACAACTTCAAAATCAGGCTTATATATTTGGCACAGGACAAATTTCTGGCACAAACAATGGAAACAATGGACTCTCTGATCAACTTGATGCGAGCGGATGTCCCTCGCCGGAAAGTGGTCTCGTAAATGTGAACACTTCTTCCTGTGTGCCCTTTTTGTTAAATCATTCTGATAGCGTTTGCACAGGTCAAACGATACAATTCAATTTTCCTGATTCCCCATATATTACCTATAGTTGGACAGGACCTAACGGTTTTACATCTACAATTTCAAATCCATCTATACCCAATTCTGCACTCACTGATGCCGGAAATTATTACCTGACTGTCGCATACAACGGTACCACCTGCGTAGATGATACAATCGCACCCGTTTTTGTGAGTGATCCACCAACGCTTCAATTCATTGACCTGCAAAATGACACTTGCTATCAAGCCGGTGGGGGATCAGTTGAGGTCGCAGGACAGGGCAATAGTCCATTCACGTATTCTTGGTCCAACAATGATCCGAATGCACTTGCAGACAGCCTTTATGCAGGAACCTATTCTGTTGTAATTACAGATCAGTATCATTGTACCGTTTCTGATACTTTTACGATCACAGAACCTGCTGAATTCACTGTATCTGCCTCTGTCACTTCAGATTACAATGGACAGGATATCAGTTGTTTTTCGGCCAGTGACGGGAGTGCTGCTGCTTCCACAACAGGAGGAATTGTTCCCATTACCATCACTTGGCTGGAAAGCGGAACAATCGGTAACAATATCACTGCCCTCTCAGCAGGACAATACAATGTTCAAGCAATTGATCAAACAGGTTGTATCGCCATTGATTCCATTACGATCACTGAACCTGATTCCATTCAAATCACTGCGATCACGACTGATATACTTTGTTTTGGCGACAGTACAGGTGCCATTAATGCAAGTATCACTGGCGGAACAGAAGCCTACACCTTCTCCTGGGTTGACGGTGAAACAACAGAAGATTTGAGTGCCATTCCAATTGGTACATATATACTAACTGTTACCGATGCTAATGCATGTATCCAGGTGGATAGTTTTAGTTTAACACAACCGTCCTTACCAATTACAATCAGTGCAACGAATACTCCTATAGCCTGCTTCGGTGATACAGCTGCCTTACTCGATCTAAGTGTGATTGGTGGGGTGGGTCCTTACACCTATACATGGGCAGGGGGTGAAACTTCTCAAGATTTAACGGAAGTTATTGCCGGCACTTATTCTGTTACCGTTACGGATGCTAACAGCTGTCTGATGAATTTTGATTATACCGTCACGGAGCCGGGAGCTTTAACTGCAAGCTTCTCCAATACCAATCCTGTTTGTCAGGCGGGTAGTCAGGGATCGATTGACCTCACTGTAAACGGTGGCACGCCAGGATTCTCTTATTTCTGGAACTCAACAGCTACTGCGGAGGATCTAAATGGACTGTTCGCTGGCACCTATGTGTGCAGTGTAATCGATCAAAATGGTTGCACGGCAACTTTCCAAACCACACTCTCTGATCCGGATGCGCTTGTTTTGACTGCTGTGCTTTCTGATGTGCTTTGTTATGGCGATTCAACCGGACAAATAGACATCACGCCTTCCAACGGAACCCTACCCTATTCTTTTGAATGGACCAACGGCACAACGAATGAAGATGCACAGAATCTGCCCATTGGCATTTATGCCGTAAACGTATCTGACGCGAATGGTTGCGGTTTCTTTGAATCGTTTGTAATCGATCAACCCGACACTTCGCTCTACGTGGTTTCTTCCTCTGCGACATCACTTCTTTGTAACGGAGATACGACCGCTGTTCTTACAATTAGTGTTGCAGGAGGTACCCCAGGTTACGATTATTTGTGGTCGAATGGTGACACCACAGATATAAGCAGCAACCTAGGTGCAGGAAACTACAATGTCACTGTCACCGACAACAACGGATGTTTGGTCTCTCAGGATTACAATCTTACGGAACCAACATTGTTGGAATTAAGTGAAACACATACGAATGTACTATGCTTTGGTAATGCTACTGGCGCTGTTAATGCGAGCACAACAGGTGGAACATCTCCATACACTTATGCGTGGTCGAATAGTGTAACAAATGAAGATCTTTCATCCATCACGGCAGGAACTTACACACTGACCACAACAGACGACAATGGTTGTACAGCAACTATTTCAGTCACTATCACACAACCACAGTATGGAATTGCCCTATCTTCCTCTGCTTCAGACGTGCTGTGCTATGGAGGGAATGATGGCGCAATAGATCTTACGATTACTGGCGGAACACCAGCTTATTCGTTGTTGTGGAACACCTCTGTGACAACTGAAGATCTCTCAAACCTTGAAGCCGGGAACTACACAGTGACCGTCACCGATGCCAATGGTTGCTCGATTCTGCAATCGATAAATGTAAACCAACCAAATGCACCTCTTTCACTTTCTGGAAGCGGAGCATCGATCTGTTTGGGAGCTACAAACGGAGAAGTAGTTGTGGAAGCGAGTGGAGGCACACCTTTATACAGCTATCAATGGAGCTCAAGTCCCAACGATACGCTTGACGCAGTTACGAATTTACTTCCTGGAACCTATGAAGTAGTAGTAACAGATCAAAACGGTTGTTCGGAAAGCATCAGTTTTACAGTGGATCAGCCAGATGAATTGGAAGGATGTGTGGTTTTGGAGATGCCCAATGTCTTTTCTCCAAATGGAGACAATACAAATGAATTTTGTATCCCTGTAAAAGTGTTGAATATAAAAACATATAACCTGCAGATCATCGACCGCTGGGGACTTTTAATGTATCAAGGTGATGATTACACAACTGGCTGGGATGGAACTGTTAATGGCGAACCTGCAACTGAAGGCGTCTATTTTTACAAGGTCGTCTACACTGACAGTTACGATCAAAGTGGGGTGCTACAAGGTTTTGTGACCTTAATGAGGTAGTTGGGGAGTTGAATGCGTTCAAAAGGTTCAAGAAGTTCAATATGTTCAAAGGGGTCAGAACATTTTAATTTGTGGTAATATCGTTACGCGAGAATTATTACTTCATCGCCGCTCCGAAGTATATCCTATGCTGCGGCACCATCACAGTCCAAACTTACCTCGTAGTTAAACCCAGCAAAGCGATTTTCAGCAAAATTATTCTCGTAAACTCAGAAAACGGTATCACAACGCTTCGAAGGATATGCTATCCTTCGAAATCTCAGTAAGATTGTTCTTGCATTAGGAAAAAACAAACGATGCGTTGACCGCAGGATGACATATCCTGCGGAGCGGGGAAAGAGAATTTATTCGCCTAATAAAATTACTATATTATGCGGCTGTACACACATATTATTATAATATTTTGTGGTTATAATCATTTTTAATTAACTTAGTACCATGATTAAAAGATTGTTAGAACAAAATTTACTGGAAGATTTAGATTTTAAGAAAGCCCTGGTGGTTTTAGGCCCGAGACAAGTAGGAAAAACAACGTTAATTCAAAATCTGGTAAAAGGAAAGAACACCTTATTTTTAAATGGCGATGAGGCACAAACGAGAGCGAATCTTTCGAATACCAATTTACCCTTTTTACTTAATCTGGTTTCTGATCATGACGTAATTGTCATTGATGAAGCCCAACGAATTGAAAATATCGGTTTGACAGTAAAAATGTTGATTGATGCTTCTACAAATAAGCAATTTATCTTGACAGGATCTTCCTCGTTAGATTTAGGAAATAAAATTAATGAGCCCTTAACCGGCAGAAAATGGGAACATTTATTATTCCCTTTGTCCTGGACAGAGTTGCGTAACCATTATACTTTTTCAACTGCCTATGAGCGCTTGGAGGAATATTTAATTTATGGTCAATATCCTGAAGTGATCACCCATACTAAAAAACAAAAAGTGCTATCCCAATTGGCAAGTAGTTATTTGTATCAAGATATTCTTGAACTAGTTAATATAAAAAAGCCGGATTTATTGATGAAGTTATTGCGCGCACTTGCACTTCAGATGGGGAGCGAAGTATCTTATAATGAATTGGCTAAAATTCTACAAGTTGATCGAATGACCGTTGTGAATTACATTGATCTGCTGGAAAAGGTATTTGTTGTATTCAGACTTCACCCATATTCTAACAATCAACGAAACGAAATCACTTCTAAACCCAAAATATATTTTTACGATACCGGCATAAGGAATGCCATAATCGGACAATTTAGTCCTTTAAATAGCCGTCAAGATGTGGGGGCTTTGTTTGAAAATTTCTTCATAGGTGAAAAAATGAAAAGTCTTACTTACAAGGGATTTTATGGAACGACTCACTATTGGCGAAATACGCAACAAGCTGAAGTAGATTTCATTGAAATTAATGAAAATGAATTATCGGCGTATGAGATAAAATATAATCCTACAGCAAAAGCAAAATTCAGTAAATCCTTTACGGAAAAATACCTCCCTGCAAAAACGATTGGAATCCATAAAGAAAACTTTTGGGAGTATTTATAGTTATTCTATCAACTGATTTATCTATCTACGAATAAAATAGAACTAATGGGGCGACTCTAAGAAGTTTAATGAAGCTGAAGTAGCTTCGAAGGATATGCTATCCTTCGAAATCTTAGGAAGATTGTTCTTGCATTAGGAAAAAACAAACGATTCGTTGACCCCAGGATGACATATCCTGCAGAGCGGGGAGAACCAATCCACTCAGGATTCTATCTGTTTTACGAAGTTTCGGGGATTAGAATCCTGCTGTTTTGAAGAGAACCACAACCATTTAATCTTTAATATTCTTTATTAGTTGAAATAAAAAAACCACCCGGCATCAGGTGGTTGAATTCTATCGTTTTACAAAATCACTCCTCAAGTTTATATCATTCTTCATCAATGATGATTTCATTTAGTTCTTCCAGAATATAGGTGAGATTTAAAATTTTAAACTTGTTTTTACAAAGCGTTTTCTTGATCCTTTCCAAGGCTCGATATATTCTTTCGTAATCCTTCAATAAATCTTGTATGATTTGTTCCTCACTTTCTGCGTAACCTCTTTTGATCAACCATTTAATCAAAGAATCAAGTAATTTATTTGACGCTGATTGATACAACCCGCAACCATAAAAACACAATTTCAAATATTTTAAAAACTCTATTAACTGATCCGGATCGATATTGAATATTAATTCCAAAATGAAGGGATTATCCCTTTTTACATTTGTTATTTTCAATTGATGTTCATCCCGAATATGAGTCGTCAGATCATCAGAAATATCGAGATGATCATATTCCTTTTGACTATACAAAACGACCAGATTGTGGCATTCATTCAGCGCAGTCAAGAATTCAGTAAAATCAGCCAAAGAAGGATTTTTAGCATCAACCGATTTCAACTTAATGTAAACTTTTAATTCTCGCATGGGTTAGTTTCCAGAAGTTTATACTAATTAATGAAATCCAGAAACTCTAGTAATAGATAACAACTCTACCATTTCCCCCACATGGGAAATTTGAAGACATTTGACCAGAACCCCCTCCTGGACTACGACCATTCTGACCAGCGGGTACTCCAGCCGTTCCGAAAGAAGCACCACCAGAGACAGAAGCATTAGTTGCCCCACCACCACCAGTTACATTAAATGATGCATTAGATGATCC
>JBKDKG010000074.1:0-1132 GCA_046345095.1 Flavobacteriia bacterium
CTTGCAATGATAAAACTATTGCTTCAGCCAGTCAACCTATTGATTCTCGATGAGCCTACCAATCACTTGGATATGAAAACCAAGGACATCATCAAAGATGCTTTGAAGGAATTTGATGGCACACTTATTCTCGTTTCACATGACCGTGATTTTCTTGATGGTTTAGCTACTAAAGTATTTGAATTTGGCAACAAACGAGTGAAAGAACACTTTGAAGATATCAAAGGTTTCCTTGAAAGAAAGAAATTAGAAAGTTTAAAAGAAATAGAACGCTGATCTATCTCAGTTACTCTTGATTTCACGTCCTTTCCATATCGGATTAAAACTGAACGAAAGAACGACCAGAAGAATAAAAAATAGAGGGTAAATTAGCTCGTAAAATGGTAGCACCAACCACGCCTTCATACGACGCATACGATTGAAATAAGGTAAAAAAATCAATGAATCTGTTGCCATTTTTAGAGCAATTATAAAAATCATTAAACTCACTTTCGCTTTTAAAGCAAGTACAACAATAACTGAGAAGAAAGTAAGTGTAAGAATTCCCTGAAGAACAATTACAAAATTGCTCAGCTTATCGCCAACATCTCCTGTTTTTGCGACCCATCTTAATCGCTGATGCATGAATTCTTTAAATCCCTGAGGAGTTTCAGTAAAAACAGCAAGAGAATACCGACTGAATAGTCGAATATTAGCTCCATTCTTTCTGAAATCGCGCAAAAGATAGATATCATCACCACTCGAAATATGCTGATGAATGGCAATTTGGTCAAATTTCAAAAAAGCATCTTTTTTATATAACATATTTGCACCACTTGCGATAATAGGTCTCTTCCATCCTGAAACGGCAAGATTAATTGCATTTACCAAAAGAATATCTACTTCAAATAAATGTTGCCACCAAACTTTAGCTGTTAGCACAACTGGCAAAACATATAAATCTGCTGGTGGCAATTTTTCTAAGGCTTCAAAATAATTTTTTTCGAACCAAACATCTGCATCCAAACTCAGTATCCATTTCGACGAAACAAATGGAATAGCATATCGAATTGCCATTTTCTTACCCGACAACTCATTCGGCAAATGAAGCACTTGAATAGAATATCCTGATAATTCAGACTCAATAATACTG